>DASRBG010000086.1:0-5582 GCA_035653735.1 Gemmataceae bacterium | reverse complement strand
ATCGTCCGATTGTGGCGATTGTCATCGCCATCTTTACCGTTATCGTCGGAGCTGTGGTGGTCGCCCAGCTCCCAGTCGCGCAGTTTCCGCAGATCGCGCCGCCCGAGGTACAGGTCACCGGCACGTACGTCGGCGCCGACGCCCAGACCGTCGAGGAGTCCGTGGCCACGCCCATCGAGCAACAAATGAGCGGCGTCGACAACATGAACTACATGTATTCCTTGAACGCAACGGCGAACGGCCAGATGAGAATGATTGTCGATTTCGATGTCGCTACAGATCCGAACACTGACCTGATTCTCGCCCAGAGCCGGGAAACCCAAGCCGCCTCACAACTACCTCCCGAAGTCAATAATTTCGGCGTGACCGTGCAGAAATCGGTGATCGCGCCGCTGATGCTTGTGGCACTGTACTCGCCCAAGGGAACGCGTGACGCGCGATTCCTCGCGAATTACGCCTACATCAATTTGTACGACCAGCTCTTGCGCGTGCGGGGCATCGGCACGATCCAAATCTTCGGGGCAGGCCAGTACGCGATGCGGATATGGGTGAAGCCCGACCAACTTGCCAAGCTGCAGATCACCGTTCCCGAGATTATCAGCGCCATCCAAACCCAGAACACCGTGAATCCTGCCGGGCAGGTCGGCAGCGAGCCGGCGCCTCCAGGCCAGCCGTTCACATACGCCGTGCGCGCTCAAGGACGGCTGGTCTCCCCGGAAGAATTCGAGCAGATCGTCGTCCGCGAGACCCCGGAAACCGGGATTGTACGGGTAGGCGATGTTGCGCGCGTCGAGTTGGGGTCGCAGGACTACAGCGTGTCCGGTCAACTGAACGGCAAGCCCAGTGCCGTCATCAGCCTCTACCAACTGCCCGGCTCGAACGCGGTCGACGCGGCGGCGGGCGTCAGGCAGTTCATGGCCGAAGCAAAGAAGCGCTTCCCGGACGACATCGATTTCACCGTCCCCGTCGACACCACCAAGGCTGTCCACGAAGGGATGAAAGAGATCGTCGAGACGCTGCTCATTGCCATTGCCCTGGTCGGGATGGTAGTCTTTCTGTTCCTGCAAGGCTGGCGCGCGACTCTGATTCCGCTGCTGGCCGTCCCGGTGTCGCTGATCGGGACCTTTGTTTTCTTCCCGGCCTTCGGATTCAGCATTAACACGCTCTCTCTGTTCGGCCTCGTGCTCGCCATCGGCCTGGTTGTCGACGATGCCATCGTCGTCGTGGAAGCCGTCCAACGCCACATAGACGATGGATTCTCACCAAAAGAAGCAGCCCGCAAAGCAATGGAGGAGATCTCCGGACCGGTGGTTGGCATCGCTTTGGTGCTCTCCGCCGTCTTCATTCCGACCGCGTTCATCCCCGGCATCACCGGGCGCCTTTATCAGCAGTTCGCCATCACCATCGCGATTTCGGTGGTCCTCTCCGCGTTCAACGCACTATCGCTTAGCCCAGCGCTGGCGGCGCTGCTTCTCAGGCCGGGATCCAAGGGGAAGAGAGGGCCGCTTGGAAAGTTCTTCGACTGGTTCAATCGCAGCTTCGAGCGGGCAACCAACAGCTATGTGCGGATCTCCGGCGCGATTCTCCGCAAGAGCGTGGTAGCATTCGTCGTCCTGATCGGATTCGGCGCAGCCGGCTTCTGGGTCGCGGGCAAGCTACCCACCAGCTTCGTCCCGGACGAAGATCAAGGTTACTTCTATCTGAACATCCAGCTTCCCAACGCGGCATCGCTCCAGCGCACGGAGGACGTCCTCGCGAAAATTCAGAAGATCGCATCAGCGATTCCCGGCGTGCAAAATGTCACCGCCGTCGGCGGTTTCAGCCTGCTCTCTTTCGTTCGCACCAGCTACAGCGGCTTCGTTTGGGTCAGCATGAAGGATTGGGGCGACCGCAAAACGCGCGCCGAACAGTTTCAGTCCATCAAAGCGCGGCTCAACGCGGAACTCAGCAGGATGCCGGAGGCGATCGCCTTCGGATTCTCTCCGCCCGCCATTCCCGGTGTCGGCACTTCGGGCGGTGTGACCTTCATTCTGGAGGACCGTTCTGGCAGCGACCCTGCATTTCTTGCCCGCAACCTCGACAAGTTCATGGCCGCCGCACGCAAAAGGCCGGAAATCGGCAGCCTGACGACGACATTCCTCCCGAGTGTGCCGCAGGAGTTCGTTACTGTTGACCGCGATAAGGTAATCAAGCAGGGCGTCGCGATCAACGACGTCTACCGCACCATTCAGAGTTTCATGGGTGGGTTCTTCGTCAACTACTTCAACCGCTTCGGACGCCAATGGCAAGTATATGTCGAGGCCGAGGGGGCGTACCGCACGCAAGCGGAAAACGTCGGGCAGTTCTATGTGAGAAACGCGGCGGGTGAGATGGTCCCGCTTTCCGCACTCACCAAATTCGAATCGCGCAATGGCCCGGAATTTACCATGAGGTTCAACGAATATCGGTCGGCTCAATTAAACGTGGCCGCCGCGCCTGGGTATAGCACAAACCAGGCGATGCAGGCGCTCGAGCAAACCTTCGCGCAAACCATGCCGGCCGGGATGGGCTTTGACTATTCCGGCATGTCGTTCCAGGAAAAGAAGGCGCAGCAAGGTGTCTCCCCGGCGGTCATCTTTGGATTCTCCCTCCTGTTTGTCTTCCTCATTCTCGCGGCCCTGTATGAAAGTTGGACGCTTCCTTTCAGTGTTCTTCTCAGTACGCCGGTCGCTGTATTCGGCGCCTTCGGCATCCTGTGGCTGCGCCGGGGGGTCCTCGGCCATTTCCTGCCGGCTTACATGGTGCAGATCGAAAACGACGTCTATTCGCAGATCGGACTCGTCATGCTAATAGGTCTCGCGGCGAAGAACGCAATTCTGATCGTGGAGTTCGCCAGGGACGAATTCGAAAAAGGGAAGCCGCTCGCCGATGCCGCTTTGGACGGCGCGCGCCTGCGCCTCCGTCCCATTCTGATGACCTCTTTTGCGTTCATCCTCGGATGTGTTCCTCTGTGGACCGCAAGCGGAGCCGGTGCGGTCGCGCGCCAGATCATGGGCACGACGGTGATCGGCGGCATGGCGGCGGCTAGCGCAATCGGCATCTTTCTTATCCCTGCAATTTTCTATCTCGTCGAGAGGGTCTCCGGCGCGGTAGCGCGCCCGCCGGTTCCTGTGCTCCCACAACAGCCGCTGCCCGGAACTGGTGATTAAGGACTGGAGAATGGTATGCGTCACATATTCGTCGTGGGCATCGTCTGCTTTTCGACTGCGTGCACGGTGGGCCCGAACTATCGGCGCCCGGCGATTGCGACCCCGCAAACGTTCCGCGCTCCGGAACCTCTGTCATCGGCTCAGGCTGACTCCTTCGCCGATCTGAAATGGTTTCAGGTATTCAGAGATGAACAATTGCAGGCGCTGATCCGCCAGGCGCTTGCGAGAAACTACGACCTCCGCGAGGCCGTCGCCCGCGTCGAAGAAGCTCGCGCTGCGCTCGGAATCACGCGGTCCGACCAGTATCCTAATGTCGGTGCAGGCGGAGCCGTCGAAATCAATCGTCTGTCGCGCGAGGGCGCCACACCGCTTCCCCCTCAGTTTCTTCCCTCGCAAAATCGGAATTTCGGGACCGCCGCGCTGCAGTTGCTGTCCTTCGAAATTGACGTATGGGGCAAGCTGCGCCGTGCTACAGAAGCCGCGCGCGCTAATCTATTGAGCGCGGATGAAAATCGAAGGGTGGTGATCACAACGCTGGTCAGTGATGTTGCTACCGCCTATCTCACCATGCGTGAACTCGACTACGAGCTCGAAATCTCCCGGCGCACGCTGAAAACCCGTGAAGAGTCGCTCGCGCTTACCAATTCGCGCGAAACGCACGGCGTGTCCACGGAGTTGGACCTGCGCCAGGCGGAGCAGCTCGTCTACACTGCGGCGGAAACCGTCCCGGCAATTCAGCGCCAAATCGAGCAGACGGAAAACCAAATCAGCCTGCTGCTTGGGGAAAGCCCGCATGACATTCCCCGCGGCAGGTCCCTCACCGAACAGCAGCTCCCGCCGGATGTCCCCCCCGGCCTACCCTCCGCGCTTCTCGAGCGGCGGCCCGATATCCGCGCTGCAGAGCAGGACTTGATCGCCGCCAACGCCCAGATCGGCGTCGCGCGAGCGATGTACTTTCCGACCCTCAGCTTGAGCGGCGCGCTGGGCGGCGCCAGCACGCAGTTATCGAGCCTGTTCAGCGGACCGGCCAGCCTCTGGAACCTCACGCCGCAGGTCACTCAGCCGATCTTCACCGCCGGGCGCCTCAGGTCCAACGTGAGGCTGGCCGAGGCCGAGCGCGAGCGCCTGCTGGTGCGCTATGAGAAGACGATCCAAACTGCGTTCGCCGAAACTTCCGACGCGCTGATCGCGCATCAGCGCTTCCACGAAAGCCGCACCAAGCAGGAGGCGCTCGAAAAGGCGTTGGAGGACCGTCTCCGGCTCGCGTATCTCCGCTACCACGGCGGCGTGGATACCCAACTGAACGCGCTCGATGCAGATCGCGATTTGTTTCAAGCCCAGCTTGATCTTGCGCGCCTGCGTCTTGAAGAGATCCTGAGCGTGGTCCAGCTTTATAAGTCCCTGGGCGGCGGATGGCAGTCGTAAGGGGCGTGTGCATGACGCTGGAACGGCAGTGAGCCATCCCTGTTGAGCAGTCCTGAAGTGTCCGGCTACGGGAAGTCCGTTGTAGCGGCGCGACCTCGAAGGGGTGCCACCGGGCCTAGAGGCGAAGTTGTCTGGGCTTCCCCGGTTTGACGATGATCCGATGACCTCAGGTCCGGGAATTCGCGGCCGGCGACTCCGGTACACGTAGACGTCCTGCGGCTCGTGCCGATGCCCTGCGGAGGCGCTTCATGGAGCGTCACCCGCCTATTGACAAAGGCGGTTTCATGAGCGGCCGTCCGGATTGAATAGCGCCAGGCGCCGCGCAATCACATCTTCCATGGCCTGTTCGGCGCCAGGAAGGATCTTATACGGCGTGACATCGTGAGCGTGCGCCTTCAGACTACTCTCAAGCCCGAGCCGCCACGCCACGCGGAGTTCTGTGTTGATGTGGATTATGGTGAGCCCGGCTTGAATCCCTGCGACGAAATCCCCATCCGCTGTCCCCGGACCGCCATGCAGTGTGAGGAACGCCCCACTGGCTCGCTTGATCTCCCGGATTCGTTCGATATCGAGGCGTTTGTGGCCCTCGCCGCGTATCATCGATGGCAGCAGGCCGTGCATATTCCCAACCACCGGTGCGAACACGTCGACTTTCGTTTCTGTCACGAACTGCGCGGCCTCCTCGGGTGTGGTCAATTGGAGCGACTGCGGAGGCACGCTGTCAACAATCTCTGAGGAAGACCCGATGTAACCGACTTCGCCTTCGACAACAATGTCGGGCCGCATTGACCTCAGGATTTCGACAGCCTGTTTGGTCTCCCTCATGTTTTCTTCGAAGGGCTTGCGGGATGCGTCGAAAATGACCTCGTCGAAACCTGCTTCCGCCGCGGCTCTGGCTTTCGCTAGCAGCCCGTGGTAATAGTCGGATCGCCAGGTCGAAAACATGTGACGTTGGAAATGTTCTGAACG
>DASRBG010000085.1:0-7898 GCA_035653735.1 Gemmataceae bacterium | reverse complement strand
TCGCCAGACAGGTCGTCCTCGGCAGGCCCTCGAGTGAGATGCAAGACGCCTTCGGAGTAGTTCTGGAGGCTCAGGCTGCGGCCGTCAACCGGCTCCGGCCCGGCGTCGCCTGCGCCGATCTGGCGGCAGCGCATGACGAGTTCATGCGCGCGCGCGGCACGCATCCCGAAACCCGAGTATTCTCCCATGGCCAGGGCTACGACTTGGTCGAGCGGCCGCTCATCAGGGCGGACGAAACCATGACGCTCGAAGCCAACATGTTCCTGGCCTGTCATCCCGCCATCGCAACGCCGTCGATATTCGCGTTCATTTGCGACAACTACATCGTCCGCGCCTCCGGACCGGCGGAACGCGTCCATGCCACGCCCCAGATTCTCTTCGAGGTGTAGGATGACCGAAAAATTTCGCCGGGCCGCGCTCGTTCTGCCGGAATCGAAGGTCAGGCGTGACTTCGAGACGGCTTTGAAGCAAGGCGGGGACCTTGAACTCCTCGTCATGGACCCGATCACCGAAGGCGGTGACGAGGCGGTGCTCTCCGACGTCGATCTGCTGCTTTCGTTCGGCGCCTTCATCACCGACAAGTCAATCGCCGTTGCCAAGCGTCTTCGCTGGATTCAGTGCCTCGGAGTGGGGGTGGACGGGTTGGTCGACCGCAGGACGCTCGGGCCGGGCACGTGGGTGACCAGCGCGCGAGGCGTACATAGCACATCGGTGTCCGAGGCGACGATCGCGGCGATGCTTGCTCTTGCTCGCGACTTGCCGAGGCTGGTCAAAGCGCAGCAGCAACGTCGCTGGGCAGCGGGACCTGTGGCCGATTTGTTGTCGCACCGGACGGTGGGAATTCTCGGGGTGGGGCTCATTGCGGAAGCGCTTGCGAAGAGGTGCCGCGCCTTTGAAATGAGAGTGGAGGGCGTGTCAAATCGGCCCGATGCGGCCGGTTTCGATCGCCTTTGGCGCTACGAGGAGCTCGAAAAGGCCGTGGCTGGTTTTGACTACTTCGTGCTGTTAGCGCCGCTGTCGGACCGGACCCGCAACATCGTCGGATCCTCGGTCCTCTCTGCGATGAAGCCCACCTCACGTCTGATCAATATGGCGCGGGGCGGTCTTGTCGACGAGGACGCCTTGCTCGATGCGTTGCAGAACGAGAAGCTAGCTGCCGCTGCGCTCGACGTTTTCTCGGTCGAACCTTTGCCCGAAGGCAGTCCGCTGTGGAGCATGCCCAACGTTCTGATCTCGCCGCATTGCGCGGGACAACACGGCGGGTATGCGGGCGACGTCGTCCCGATCGTTCTCAAGAATCTCCAAGCCATGCGTGACGGTCGCTTCGACGACCTGATCAACGTCGTTCGGCCTGGCACACCGTCATGAATACCAACGAGCGGTCTGAAGCGCCGTGCCACGAGCACGGGCAACGATAAGCCGCAGCAGGAGAGGAAACACCCAATGCTTCCGGGAGGAAAGATGACCTTTGTGCCCATGGACGGTGAGGCGACCGAGCCGTCCGTGTCTTCAACGGCAGGTCAACGTGCTCGTGCGACCACCTTGCCCCGAGTCGTGCTCGCCTGCTTTCTGGGGCTCTCCGTGGGAGCATCGCCGGTCCTCATATACACAATGGGGGTTTTCTTGGGTCCCCTCACGCAGGAGTTCGGATGGACCCGCGCAACATATTTCCTCCCGCTGATGATCGCCGGCTTATTCGGCGCGGTGGCCACGCTGTTGGTGGGAGCTGCAGCGGATCGATACGGCGTTCGCTCCTTGTTGCTCGGCGGGGTCTGGGCATTCGGTCTTCTCAATTTCGGCCTCGCCGCGATGAACGGGTCCGTCTGGGTTTATGGTCTGCTGATCATAGCTCTCGTGCTCGCCAACTGCGCGCACGGGCCCCTGCTCTATACGAAAGCGATCTCCGAATGGAGCACCCCCCGTCCGGCGTTCGCCATCGCCCTCGCTCTGGCAGGAACCGCGGTCGGCGCAATCCTGACACCGCCGCTTGCGACCTGGCTCGTGAATGAGTGGGGATGGCGCGCCGCACGCGCTGGGTTAGGGGCTCTTGTCCTGATCGTGGCGCTGCCGCCGGTCTGGCTTTTCGTCCGGCCGCCGCCGCCCGAACTGCGCAGCCGGTCGATCGATCTGTTATCGCAAACGGAAGCGAGTCTACTTCTGTCGCAGATCTTTCTGAGCCGACAATTCCTGCAGCTTGGCCTCGGCATATTTGCGGCGGGCGCGGCGCTGAATGGTCTTTTGGGCAACCTGCCCGTCATCATCACCGATCGAGGTCTTTCCTCCGGTTTGGCCGCCGTCGCCCTATCGTCCTTTGCCGTGGCGCAGATATTCGGTCGCCTTCTTTCCGGGGTCGCCCTCGACAGGATTGGCTCGTCCATGATCGGTGCCTTTTGGTTCGTCATGGCCATCCCGGGCACCCTGGCAGTGGGTTTCTCCAGCGTGACGCCCGTCATTCTCGCCGGCGCAATGTTGCTTGGACTTGCGCTGGGTTCGGAGCTCGAGACCGCCGCCTACTACACCATGCGCTTTTTCGGTGTGAGGCATTATGGCGTCGTATATGGCGCGTTGATGAGCATATTCACCATCGGAGCCACGAGCGGACCCCTCCTGTTGGGATTTGCCTTCGACCATACCCGACACAATGACGCTGGCGTCTTGATCGCTGCGGGCCTGCTCGTGCTCACAGTCGTGCTGTTTTTGACCTTAGGGCGGTACAGATTCGTACTGCGAGGGCACGCACCCGATGCTTTGGACTAGCCACTCCTTCTGATTGAACGTTTCACAAGGTCGAGCTTCTGAATGGATGCGACTGTCAAGAATGCAATTCTCGCCCGGCTGGATCTGGAGACGCTCGGCGCGATTCGTCATTGCTTTCGTTCGATTGCGTTCAAGGAGATGACGGTCTTGCAAGATGCCAAAAGGCCGGTCGACCGCGTCATTTTCATTCAATCCGGACTTGTTTCCTTGCGCGCCTCGGCAGCAGACACTGTAGCTGAGATAGCATTGGTCGGATCAAAAGGTATCGTCGGCGAGTCCGCATTTTTTGGGTTCTCTGAATCGGTGCACGAATCCATTGCCATTACATCTGGAACGGCACTGAGCATCGGAACAAGCGATCTCTTTCCGCTGCTGGGGTCGCGGCCTCAGTTGAGAACGGGAATATCCGATTACATTCGAGCGCTTCTGGTTCATAGCACTCAAAATGTGCTTTGTGGAGCCTGTCATCCACTGGAGAAACGGCTCGCATGCTGGCTTTGCCTTGCAAGCGACGCCCTCGGTGGAACGGTGTTGCCGGTCACGCATGATCAGCTGTCGCTTATGTTGGCCTTGCGACGAGCGGGTATCACGGAAGCTCTAAACGAGTTCGAGAAGAAGGAATTGGTCGTAAAACGACGGGGCGTTCTCGAACTCGTGCGGCGAGATGCGTTGGTCCGCGAAGCTTGCTGCTGCTACCCGATCATCTCGCGCGCCTATCAAGGCGCGATCGCTTCGGATGCGCGGCTTTGCCTGACGTGATGCTTGCGCCCTTTACTCCTGTCCCTGCTGAGCGGATTCTGCTTTTTTGGCGCGTCGCAGCCCCTGCTCCCACCGCGCAGAGAGTAATCGGATGAGCGAAATTTGCCGCGTGCATGGATCCGAGAGTCGGGCAGACATCTGTCCGTGGATACACAGGAAAATTGCTTAGGCTCCCGACGCGGTCTCGGTGATCACCAACGGAATACCCAGGGGCTGAACCAATTTTGATCGAGCAAACTTTAATCCAATTCGAACTGCAAGTCGGACAGGAGGAGATATGACGACTCGCCAAAATTTCATCAAAACCGCCGCTGGGGCAACGGTTGGCACCTCCGCATTAGGGCGAGCAGGACAAGTAAGGGCGGACGCTTCAAACTCTGGCCCAAAGCAACTGCCACGGGGGCTGACTTTGCTTTCGATTGCCAAGGCTTGCGGTGCCGAAACACTTGGGGTGAAGTTGCCGGCCGGTATACTGGACGTCGCAGACGCGAGCGAGGCATTGAAGATTGACGCGCCAACCACGCTCGAGGATCTTCTTACGGCCGGACGTGCCGACGCTCTCAATCAATTGATCGCCGCAGGAAAGGACCACGAGGAATTCTTCCGTGACGAGACAAGCATCAATTTCGGCCGTCTAATCACCAAGCCGGGGAAGATCGTCTGCGTCGGCCTGAACTACAAAGAGCACGCGGAAGAAGGAGGGCAAAAGCTCCCTGAGGTGCCTATCTTGTTCAACAAGTATAACAACACGCTCAACGCCCACAATTGCACGATTAAGCTTCCGTCCCGCGAAGTCTCCTACAAGTTCGACTATGAGACCGAACTTTTGATCGTCATGGGGAAGACGGCTCGCAATGTTCCGGAAGCCGAGGCCTTGGACTATGTGGCGGGTTACGCGATTGGACACGATTTCTCTTCCCGCGACCTGCAGCTCGAGACGGGCGGTCAGTGGATGGTTGGCAAGACTTTGGATGGTTTTGCACCGATCGGGCCCTACTTCGTGTCTGCTGATCTGGTGGATCCGAATAACCTGTCGATCGAGACCTTCGTGAACGATGAGCCTCAGCCGCGCCAATCCTCACATACCTCGAAGTTCATCTTCAATCCGCAGAGGGTCATTTCCTACACTTCCAGGCTGTTCGCGCTGGAGCCGGGCGACATCATTTTCACCGGAACGCCCTCCGGGGTGATCATCGGCATGCCCAAAGAAAAGCAGGTGTGGCTCAAGGCTGGCGACAGAATTGTGAGCCGGATCGAGAAGCTTGGCACGTTGAAATTTGATCTTGCGTGACGCCAACTTGTCGATAGCTGCGTCGGGGTCGCTGGCGCCTCGAAGCAATGATCCAATCGAACAACATGAGGCGCCGCCGACGTCATTCGATCGGGTGGCTCGGTCGGCCGAATTCGCCAAAGCCGAAATCGATTTCATGCTCGATCGAATGAATTGCGCAATTGAGGGACAACCATGCAGGTCGTGCTTAGCGCAGATGCTTCGCTTCGTGCTTATAGCTTAATCTCGCGTTTGGTACGGTTCGTACGAACTGAACGATGAAATACGTGGTGCTACACCGATCTGCAAACCAGCCGTTTACGTTCCGGTT
Organism: Gemmataceae bacterium; assembly: GCA_035653735.1. Lineage (GTDB taxonomy): Bacteria > Planctomycetota > Planctomycetia > Gemmatales > Gemmataceae > JAJPHU01. Next base: position 2,781 of record DASRBG010000085.1, on the reverse strand, counting down.
CTAAGTTTCTCTTTAGGTGCAGACGGACGCCTTCAAGAGGCATGATCAGATGCGAGTTACTCGGCTCTTTGCGATATCGATGATGTCAGTGACAGCGTTGGCTGTTGTCATCGGCGGTGAAGTACTTATCCCGCAGACTCGCGCATTTTTCAGCAAGCGGGATGCGATCAAATCGATAGAGGTTTACAGTGCAGTCCTACTCGTTAGTCAGCAAATCGCCGGGCTGCGCGCGCCCTATATCGTCCCCTTGTTTCAAGACGAGGCCGCCACGCCAGCCCAGTTAGATGCTGTAGCCAAAGCCAGCAAAAAACTCGATGCTGCATTCACGCAAGCGCGGACGATTGCTTCTTCTGTTGATGGTGCTGCGAGTACCCTCCTTGCTCTCAATGAGGCTCAGGCAGGGCTCGCGGAGCTTCGTGCGGTGACCGATCCGGTGCTGGCTATTCCAACGAGCGCGCGCGATCCAGGCGCAGTCAAGGGCTTCTTGCCTAGGATCTCTCAAGCGATCGCCATCATCGAGCCTCTCCTCAACAGCCTTGAAAATCGGGTGACGGTAGCCGATGCTTCGCTGACCGCCCTCCTGGCGGTCGCTCGTACGGCGCAAGATCTTCGGATAGCGGCTGGGGGGCGTGCGGCAACGATCGCGAATGCTATCACTAAGCGCCGACCTTTGGGTGCGCCGGAGATCGCAACTGTTAACCGCGCTCAAGGTCGAGTTGAAGTTGATCGCGAACGCATTGAAGCGAGCGTAGATCAACTTGGCAATCCGGAACGCCTTGCGCGAGCTCTGAAAGAGGCGACCGATGCCTATTTTGGTCGAGCTGCGCTCATGCTTGAGAAGGAATTATCTGCCGAACAAAGAGATTCTGCGGCTGGTGTCAACGCTGATGAACTCGCGACTGCTGTGCTCCCGGCAATACAAAGCTTTTTCCTTTTACGGGATGCTGCCCTAGCCGAAGCGGCTGAACGCGCAAGTAATACGCGGGATAACGCGCTTGGGATGCTTGTATCAGCAGGTATCGCCGTTGCAGCATTGCTTGGTGTACTTGGCGCTGTGACTATCATGCTGCGGCGGCGCGTGATCGGGCCACTGGCGAACTTGACCAGTGTGATTGGGGAATTGGCTGCCGGCCGTCACGATGTTTCCATTCCGGCTAGTGGCCGCGCCGACGAAATTGGGCTTATGGCGGGCTCACTCGAAGTGTTCAAGGATGCTCTTGTTGCGAAGAAGGCTGCCGATGAAGCGGCTTCAATGGAGGCCGATGCGAAGATCCAGCGCGGTCAAAGGGTTGACCAGCTAACTCGAGGTTTTGAGTTGGCGATCGGCGAGATCGTCAATATCGTTTCGTCCGCTTCAAACGAGCTTGAGGCCTCGGCCAGCGCGCTGACCGCGACTGCAGACCGTTCAGAGCATCTGGCGACGGCTGTGGCTGAAGCCTCCGAAGAAGCGTCAACTAATATGCAGTCGGTAGCGTCGGCGACCGAAGAAATGGCGTCTTCGATCAGCGAGATTCGTCGCCAGGTCCAGGACTCTGCGCGGATTGCTGACGAAGCAGTACGGCAAGCCTTGAGGACGAACGGCCATGTCAATGAACTCGCAAAGGCAGCGACCCGGATCGGGGATGTCGTCGAACTCATAAATCAGATCGCGGGACAAACCAATTTGCTGGCGCTCAATGCAACAATCGAGGCAGCACGCGCCGGAGAGGCGGGACGTGGTTTCGCAGTTGTGGCGTCTGAAGTAAAGGCGCTCGCCTCGCAGACAGCGAAAGCAACCGAGGAAATCGGTCAGCAGATCACCGGTATCCAAGCTGCCACCCAAGAATCTGTCGGAGCGATTAAGGAAATAGGCGATACCATCTCGCGGATGTCGGAAATCGCGTCCGCGATTGCCTCGTCGGTCGAAGAACAGGGGGCTGCAACGCGCGAAATTGCGGAGAATGTGCAGCAGGCCGCGCATGGCACCCAAGAGGTGTCCGCCAACATCGCCAACGTACGGTACGGTGCCACCGAGACTGGATCCGCTTCCGCTCAGGTGCTCGTCGCAGCGAAATCACTCGCGGGTGAAAGCAGTCGACTGAAGCGTGAAGTCGGCCAGTTTCTGAGTGCCGTACGCGCAGCCTAGCGACCGCGGCAGTGGACTTTCGAACGCTGAAGCAAGAGCATACGCTCATCGTAGAATAGGATGAACTGGATGGCTTGGGTCGGAAGTTCGATTCGTTTCCCCGCTACGCTTCGGTTTTCTGAATTTTCAAGCGGGATGGGGTAGGGGGGAATCGGATGAGTCGCCCCCTGACTCGAACCCCCAACGGTTCGTGCTTTGCTCGTCTGAACCGCCCGAATTTGCTATCGCGCCCATTCCGACAAGAGGAAATCCAATTGCAAGCTCAATGCAGGTTTATCAGTATATTTGTCGGAACGGTCGTTGATTCTCCTTGCAAATCATGCGCCTCTTAATCAGCGGGTCCCAGGTTCGAGCCTTGGTGCGCCCACCAGGCAAAATCAAGCACTTGCAGATGATGGTTAATGTGTCATTCCGACACGCGGAGTCAGCGGCTGTTACGACAGTCGCTCTCATTGCCCAACGCGATGCTTTTCAACACGTGCGGTTGAAGCGCCACGTTTTGCGTGATCATTCGGGGCTGATCGCTAAAGCATGAGAACAATAGGGTCGGGGGTTCGAGTCGCTCCCGGCTGCGCGGCCCACGATATGTCCGACCCGGAGACATGGGTAACAGAACGTACCTAAGACATAGGTGACAACCAGGTGCCGTTCGGGTT
>DASRBG010000084.1:0-24116 GCA_035653735.1 Gemmataceae bacterium | reverse complement strand
CGCCATCGCGCGCGTGGTGGCCGAGCTCCTCCCGGTTTTGGGCGAGTCCTGCCCGGCGGCCGTGGTGGCCTGGGCAAGCTGGCCCGAGCAGAAAATCCTCCGCGGCACGCTCGGCGATATCGCCGCGAAAGTGGCGGCAGCGGGCATCGAACGCAATGCGTTGATCCTGGTCGGCGCGGCCCTTGCGGCAAGCGATGAAGACATCACCGAAAGCGCGCTCTACAGCCCGCACTATCATCGGCGCTTTCGCAATCAACAGGCCGAATGAGCGGCGCAAAGGGCGGAGAAAGTCTTGATTTTATTCTGTTCTCCGGTTGCACCGGCCGAGCAAGGCCCCGTCGTGGGAGAACAGCAAAACTTCGAGATCGATCTTTGTGCCCCTCAGGACCTCCGCGGCCGTGCGCCAGGCGGCGGCCGCCACGGCTTCAGCCAGAGCCGGCCCCTTATCCGCAGCCAAAGCGAAGGCCTCGGCAACCGAGGCGGCTTTAGCGATGCGCGCGCAGATCTCCGCATGCACCCCGCCGGCCGCGGCAAGCCGGGCCAGTTCTGCCAGATCGGCTGTTCCGCGCGCGGAATGCAAATCGAGATGCCCCTGCGCAAGCTTGGTCATTTTCGCCACCCCTCCGGCGAGCGAGAGCCGGGGGATAGGATGGCGGCGGAGATATTTCAACATTCCGCCGACGAAATTGCCCATATCGATCAGCGCCGCCTCGGGCAGGCCGTAAAGCCGCTGCACGGCCGCTTCCGAGCTTCGCCCCGTGGCGGCGGCGATATGCGCAAGCCCCGCGGCGCGGGCGACATCGATCCCCTGCCGAATGCCGGCAATCCATGCCGAGCAGGAATAGGGCACCACCACTCCCGTGGTGCCGAGCACGGACAGCCCGCCCACAATCCCAAGGCGCGGGTTTAAGGTGCGTTCGGCCAAGCGGGCGCCGCCGGGGATGCCGATTTCTACCTCCACATCGCCGCCGGCGCCGAAGGCTGCGGCCATTTCGGCAATTGCGGCGGCGATCATCCGCCGCGGCGCCGGGTTGATGGCGGGCTCGCCCGGCGGAACGGGAAGGCCGGGGCGGGTGACGATCCCCACCCCTTCGCCGGCGCGGAACACCACCCCCTGCCCCGGCGCGGCAAGGCGGACGCGGGCGCGGACCAAGGCGCCGTGGGTGATGTCGGGGTCATCGCCGGCGTCTTTGATCACGCCGGCTTGGGCGAAGTCCTCCCCGAGCGCGGTCTCGGCCAGCGCAAAGCAAGGCCGCAAACCGCCCGGGAGGGTGATTTCCACCGGGTTCGGGAACTGCCGGCTGAGCAATGCGGCATAGGCCGCCTTGGCGGCGGCGGCGGCGCAGGCGCCGGTGGTCCAACCCCGGCGAAGCGGGCGTTTCTCCTTCACGCCCGCGCATATAGGCCGATTTTCCCCCGAACCAAAGCCGCCGCGCCTGCTGTCTGCGCGCCTTACGGCGAGCGTGAGAGCCCTCTCCCACCCGCTTGCGCCGTTTGCTTTTACCCCTCGCGGGAACGCAGGGATTATGCCGTGAGCTTCAGATAAAGCGCCGGCAGCCGCTCCGGCAGGCGTTGGATGCGGTCGATCTGAAGCACGTTGCGTCGCCCGAAAATGCGTTCGAGATAGCTGTCCCCGCCGGCATCAAGGCCGACGCAGAACGTATCGATGCCGGCATGGGCGAGCGATAACACCGCCTTGCGCGCATCCTCCACAAGATAGCGCCGATCGGCGATATCCACATCCGACGGCTCCCCGTCGGTAATGACCAGCAGCAGACGGCGATGGGTGCGACAGGCGGCCAACTCGTGCCCGGCATGACGGATCGCAGCCCCGATCCGGGTCGAGAACCCGGCTGCAAGCCCCGCCAAGCGGCGTTGCGCGAGCGGGCCGAAAGGCGTCGCGAAGTCTTTGATCCGATAATAACGCACCTCCTCGCGCCCATTGGAGCAAAAGGCGCGGATGGCGAACGGGTCGCCAAGCTCGGCCATGGCATGGGCGAGCAGCACGGTCGCTTCCCGCTCCAACTCCAGCACGCTCGCCGCGGCGCCGCGCAGGCGGTCGGCAGTGGATTGCGAGACGTCGAGCAGCAAGAGGGTGGAAAGATCGCGGCCCCGGCGGGTGACGGTCATGTAAACGCGCGGGTCTGGGGTCTCGCCCTGCCGGCGTTCCACTGCGGCGGCGATGCAGGCATCAAGATCCAGCCGCTCACCCTCCTTTTGCCTGCGGAGACGCTCCGGCCGGCTGACCTTCGCGGCCCGGATGAGCGCCGAGAGCTTGTCAACAAGGCCGCGATGGCGCGCATGGATCGCCTCCACCAGGCCCAGGCCGCCGAGCGCCGGCTCGAATTCCAACACAGTCGTCCAGTCCGGACGCTCGCGGCCGATCAGATAGTCCCATTCCGGGTAGCGGGCGACCTCGGTGCCGATCTCCTCCTCTTCCGCCGTGATTGGACGGGCACGGCCGGCCTCCGCCTCGCTCGCCCCGTCTGCTTGTTCCGCCCGTCCTTCCTCGCGCTCCTCGGTCTCGATGCGCACCGCTTCTTGCAGCATCTCCGCGCTTTCGGGGTTGCCGGCGGCGTCGCCGAAATCCCAAAGGCCGCGATTGTCGTCGCGATAAAGCGGCTCGGTGACATAGGTGCGCGGATTGAACGGCACACGCATCTGGCCGAGATCGTTGCCGAGAATGCTGCCGATCGCGCGGATGCTGGCGGCGTCGTGCCGCTCCACCGGCCGCTCGGCAAAGAGCCGCCGCGCCTTCTCGATCCAGGCATGAGAGTCTTTGTAATCATCGTCGATCAACGCACGGGCAAGCCGCGCGATCAGGCCGGCCGCGGTCGAGGCGCCGAGGGGCGAGACCACGTGGAAGGGCAGCCAGAGCTTGCGCAGGCCGGGGAATTCGGCCATAGCGAGGCGCTCCACGCGCGCATCCTCCAGCGCTGAGATGATTGCAACCTGGAGGGGTTTGAGCTGGCCGAGCGGAAAGCGCCCTTGCGTGAAGCGCAAATGCGCCGCGATATGCGCCAGCGCGGCGCGATAGAGCGCAACCGCCTGGGCGCCGCCGAAGCCGCGATAAGTCTCGGGGACAAAAATCAGGCTGCCGTCGAAGCTGGTCCGCCGCGGCACGTCGATGGCCGAGCCCGCGCGGGGGCGCAGCCGCGGCCGGATGTTCCAAAGCGCCGTGAGATAGGCCGCCATGCGCCGCTCGACGATGTTGAAATGAAGGTCATCGACCCCGCGCCCGAGCCAGCTCCGCGCCGCGGGGTCGATCAAGGCGAAGAACAGCTGCCGCCGGCGCGCATCGCCGCCGGCGGCGCGAATGCCGCTGACCGCCCAACTCTCCAGCCCCCTGACCCCGAGATGGCCGAGCACGGTCTCGGTATGATCGAGCAGCGGCCCGATCACGTCCGGCGCCAGCCCGGCGAGGCGCTCGATCACGTTGAGCCAGTCGGTGAACGCACTCGCTTCGCCGAGCACGCGCGCCGCTTTCCCGGCCGCGCCCAAGAGTGCCTCTGCCCCGGCAGGACCGGTAAGCCCGCCGATCCGGATCGCCGCCCGCCCCAGCGCCACCGCCGCTTCCGGCCCGAGTTGCGCGGCGCAGCTCGGTGCTTGCCGCAGATAGGCGATCAGACAGGCCGAGCCGAGGCCGGCGCGGGTGAGTTCGCGGCAGGCATCAAGCCATTGCTCTCGGCTTGCCCCTGGAAAACCGCGTTCGGCTTGGCGCCAGAGCAGATCGAGCGAGGCGCCGAGTTGCGGCTGCCCGGCGAGCAGGTCGGCAAGCGCGCGGCGGAGCGGAGCGGTTTGCGACGCCGTCATCCGCCCACAGACGCCGCGATCGTTGCCATCAGCGCGTCGCGGATGTCGGGATCGTCGGTGATCGGCAGGACCAGCGCGACACGGCAGGCCTCCTCCAGCCCCACGCCGCGCGCCATCAGCCTGCCGGCATAGATCAGCGTGCGCGTCGAGGCCCCCTCGTCCAGCCCGTGCCCGCGCAGCCGGCGGGAGCGTTCGGCGATGGCGACCAGACGCTCGGCCTCGGCGCGGGGAATGCCGGCCTCGTGCGCGACGATCTCAGCCTCTACCGCTGCCGGCGGGTAGCCGAATTCGATCGCACCGAAGCGTTGTTTGGTGGACTCTTTGAGATCCTTGAGCACGCTCTGATAGCCTGGGTTGTAGGAAATTACGAGCTGGAAGTCGGGGTGCGCGGTGATGATCTCGCCGCGCTTTTCCAGCGGCAGCACGCGGCGGTCGTCGGTCAGCGGATGGATGACGACGGTCGTGTCCTGCCGTGCCTCGACGATTTCATCGAGATAGCAGATCGCGCCGCCCCGCACCGCCAGCGTCAGCGGCCCGTCGTGCCAAACCGTGCCTTCCGCATCCAAGAGGAAACGCCCGACCAGATCGGATGCGGTCATGTCCTCGTGGCAGGCGACGGTGATCAGCGGGCGCCCAAGGCGCCAGGCCATGTGTTCAATAAAGCGCGTCTTGCCGCAGCCGGTCGGGCCTTTCAGCATCATCGGCATGCGCGCCGCATAAGCCGCCTCAAAGAGGGCGATTTCATCACCCACGGGGCGGTAATAGGGTTCGGTCGTAATCCTGTATCCGGCAAGATCCATGCGCACCGCCGTGATGAAGGAAGTTCCGCCGCCGCCCGACCCATCCGGGCCGGAAGCGGCGGCATTTCTTAGCCGTGAAGCGAAATCCGCGCGGCGGCGATCAGCGATGCGCGGCCGTCTTCTGGTTTGGAATTCCCTCGATTGGGCACTCCTCGGTGCCAACCGTCGGACGGGTGATCGCTTCAACCATCGTGCGGGTCGCTTCCGGATCGGTCACCCACTTCTTATAAAAGTCGTAGGGACACACCGCCTCGCCGCGCGCATCCTCACGCGAATTGATCTTCCCCGTATATCCCCGGTGCAGCAGCTTGAAGAGATGGTTCTCCGACTGCATGTTGCGCCGCGCGTCGCGAATCAGCGACTTGGAGAGCTGCGCGTATTGAATGCCGTTCTCCTCCTCTCCGCATTCGCCGAGCGTCCGGCCGTCGAAGCCGATAATGGCCGAGTGGCCGAAATACGAATAAACCCCGTCAAAGCCGGAGGCATTGGCAACCGCGACATAGACGTTGTTCGCCCAGGCCATCGCCTTGGCCATCAACACCTGTTGTTCCTTTGCCGGGTACATATAGCCCTGGCAGCGCACGATCAGCTCCGCGCCCTTCATCGCGCAATCGCGCCAGATCTCGGGGTAGTTGCCATCGTCGCAAATGATCAGGCTGACCTTCAACCCCTTCGGCCCCTCGGAGACATAGGTGCAGTTGCCGGGATACCAGCCTTCGATCGGCACCCAGGGCATGATCTTGCGGTATTTCTGCACGATCTCACCCTTGTCGTTCATCAGGATCAACGTGTTGTAGGGCGCCTTGTTCGGGTGCTCCTCATGCCGCTCGCCCGTTAACGAAAACACGCCCCAGACCTTCGCGCGCCGGCAGGCATCGGCGAAAATCTCCGTCTCTTCGCCCGGGATGCTTGAGGCGGTCTCGTACATCTCCCTGGCGTCGTACATAATCCCGTGCGTGCTGTATTCCGGGAAGATCACGAGATCCATGCCCGGCAGGCCCTGCTTCATCCCGACCAGCATGTCCGCGATCTTGCGGGCATTGGCAATCACCTCGTCTTTTGTGTGCAGGCGCGGCATCTTGTAGTTGACGACCGCAACACCGACGGTATCGCTGCTGCTTGAAATATCACCATGTAACATCGGGGTCCTCCTGGCTAAGTGATGTTGTTACCTTCCTCCCCTCCCCCACAGGCGTCAGACCGCCATGTAGCGGTGGACCAAGGCATCATCGAGCTCGGCGGTAGCGCCGGCGGCGACGATGCTGCCTTTGTTCATAATCACGAAGCGCTGCGCGGCACGGCGGGCAAAAGCCACGCTTTGCTCGACCAGGATCACCGTGATCCCACGTTCACGGTTGATCCGGGTGATGATCTGCTCGATCTCCTCGACGATGTTGGGTTGAATGCCCTCGGTCGGCTCGTCGAGCAGCATCACTTTCGGCTCGACCATCAGCGCCCGCGCGATCGCCAATTGCTGTTGCTGTCCGCCCGAAAGATTGCCGCCCAGGCGTGAGAGATGCGGGCGCAAATCCGGCAGCAGGTCGAAGACGCTTTCGTCAATCTCGCGCCGCCCTTTGGTGTTGGCAAACAATCCGAAACGAAGATTATCAAGCACCGAAAAGCGCGGCAGAATACCCCGCCCTTGCGGGACATAGGCAATGCCGGCCCGCGCGCGCTGGTCGGTGCGCCAACGCCCGATTTCCGTCCCGTTAAAGCGGATGCTGCCGGTCGTGCGATCCATCAAGCCGAGGATCGTGCGCATCAACGTCGTCTTGCCCACACCATTGCGGCCCAGCACCGCAACGAATTCGCCGTCACCAACCGTGAGGCTGACATTGTCGAGCGCACGGCTGTTGCCGTAATATGCATCGACCGAGACGAGCTCAAGCACCGCTGATCCCTCCTGAGCCGAGATAGGCGGATCTCACCTCTGCGTTCGCTTCGATCTCCGGCACCGTGCCTTCGGCAAGCAGCCGGCCTTGGTGCATGACCGAAATGATGTCACTGATCTCTTTGATGAACGCCATGTCGTGCTCGACCACGATCAAGGTATGGCGCCCCTTCAGCCGATTGAACAGCACCGCGGTTTTGTGCGTTTCTTGCGCGGTCATGCCCGCAGTCGGCTCGTCCATCAGGATCAGCCGCGCGTCCTGCGCGACCAAGAGCGCGATCTCCAGCCATTGCGTCTGACCGTGTGAAAGCGTGCCGGCCGGCTGGTCCATCGCGTCTTCCAGCCCGACCAATTCGGCCAATTTTTCAAGCTGGTGGCTGGTCGCGGAATTGCCGAAGCGGAACAGATTGCGCACCACCCCGGGCGAGCGGCAATATGCCACTTCCAGATTCTGCCGCACCGTTAATTCGCGGAACACGCTCGGCACCTGAAACTTGCGTCCGATGCCAAGCCGGGCGATGCGATGTTCCTCCAATCGTGTAATATCGCGGCCGTCGAATATGACTTGTCCGGATGCCGCGCGCGTCTTGCCGCAGATCACATCAAGCGCCGTGGTTTTGCCCGCGCCGTTGGGACCGATCAAGCATCGCAATTCGCCCTCGCGAACCGCAAGATGCAGGCCGGAAATGGCAAGAAAGCCGCTGAAGTCGACAGTGATGTCACGCAGTTCGAGAATAGCCATCGCCTCGTCTCGTCTCATCCTGCCCGAATACTGGTGCGGCCCGGCTCCGCTCCAGGCCGCCTGCTCAGCTGAGCACCGAAGGACGGCGGTGGTGCCAGGGCCGCGCCGCCTCGAATGCAGCAGCGGCACGCAGTACCATCGGGTCGTCCAGATGCCGCCCTACGATTTGTAGTCCTACCGGTAGCCCATCATCGGTCCAGCCCGCCGGGATCGAGGCCGCGGGCTGGCCCGTCATGTTTATTGGAAACGTGAAGGCAAGCCACTCGAAGGGCGCGACAATGCGGCCGTCGATCTTTTCCGGTCCTTGGATATGGATCGGAAAAGGGGGCACCGCGAGCGTTGGGGTCAGCAGCAGTTCGTAACGTTGCATGAAACGCCACATCTTATTGTTCACCGCTTTGCGCACCATCACTGCGTTGGTAAGTTCTTCAGCCGTCCAGGGACGGCGAACAAAATCTACCAAGTGCGGCGTCATGCGGTCGGCGAACTTGTCTGCTAGCGCGCGCATCCCAGCCAAGTCGCTTTCAAGCGCCACAATCCCCCAGAAAGCCGGATATGGGTCTTCCCAGCCAGGATGTGCCTCCTCGACGATGCAACCGAGATCGCGCTCGAACACGCGAGCCGCCTCGGCAACGATTGCGCGCACGCGAGGATCGACTGCCGCATAACCCCAGTCGAGCGAAAGCGCAATTCGTTTGCCCTTGATATCACCCTTCAGGCACTCCATCCAGTCAAACTCGGGACCCGGAAGAGTATGGCGGTCGCGCGGATCTGGCCCTGCTCCAATCACCGATAGCATCAGAGCCGAATCCGCGACGGTGCGGCTCATCGGGCCGATATGCTCAAGGCTCTCCCAACTGGATATGCCCGGATAGCGCTCGTCCTTGGTGCCCGGATACAGCGGAACGCGACCCATCGACGGCTTCATGCCGAAAATACCACAATGAGCTGAGGGAATCCTCACCGAGCCGCCGCCGTCGCTGCCGACGGCAAACGGACACATTCCACTCGCGACAGCCGCCCCTGACCCTGCGCTCGATCCCCCGGGGGTGAGATCGAGATTCCACGGATTGCGGGTGGTCTCGAAGACCGGATTATGTCCAACACCGCTATAACCGAACTCGGGGACATTGGTCTTGCCGAGGATCACCGCGTCCGCCGCCTTCAGTCGCTCGACGACCACGTCATCCTCGTCGGGAACATAGTCCAGATAGGCGAAGGAGCCGCAGACAGTACGGATTCCCTTGGTACAGATGAGATCCTTGATACCTATCGGAACACCAGCGAGTGGTCCGATCTGTTCACCTGCCATAATCCGTCGCTCTAGCGCGTGTGCGGTCTCGCGCGCAAGCTCTGGCGTCGGCGTGCAAAAGGCGTGCAGCTTCGGCTCCAGAGCCTCCATACGTGCGATGTGCGCTTCAGTCACTTCGACCGGAGAAACCTGCTTGCCGCGCACCAGCCGGGCGATGCTAACGGCATCCAGATCGCAGAGCTGATCATGGGACATGATTGTCTTCCTCCACGGAGTTGGCGGACAGAAGGCACTGTGATGTGTGCCTCCTGTGCACGTTGCTTCAAGTCGCGAGCAATTCCTTTATCTTATCGTCAAGGAATTTTACGTCCACCGGGTTCGTTCCGGGACCGCCAGCGAAGTGGCCCCAGATCGAAGGAATAGGGATCAGTTTCGCGTTCGGCATATTGGCAACTTCGAACTCGCTGTCCTCCGGCGGAAAGTAAAGGTCGGTCTGGCTAGGCATAACGTAGGCACGCGCCTTGATCGCACCTAAAGCTTTCCGAAAATCCCCGTTGTAGAGTTCGTTGTCACTGATGTCGCCATTCTGCCAGGTCCACAACATTGCCAGCAGGTTGTTTGGATCCTTGGGCAGGAAGAAACCTTCCCAGAAGGCAACGAGGAAATCTTCCAAAGAGGAATAACCGAGCGTCTTGATGTCAAGCTGCTCGCGGTAGAACGCTTGTGAAAACCCCCAACCGGCATAGACGCGAGCCATAGCCCTGAGGCCGATATTCGGCTTCTCCTTGTACCAGCCGCCAGCAAAAGCGGCGTCCGCGGTGAGTGCCGCCTTCACCCCTTCCAAGAAGACGAAGTTATGTCGCGAGCACCTGGCCGAACCGCAGAACGGTGCGATGCGCTCAACCATGTCAGGATAGAGCGCACCCCAATGGAAAGTCTGCAATGCTCCCATCGACCAGCCGATCACTAGCTTGAGCCGGCTGATGCCAAACTTCTCGGTCACCAACCGGTGCTGCAAGCGGACATTGTCGTAAGCTGTGACCTGCGGAAACCGGGGTCCGTTATAAGGTTCAGGCGTATTGGAAGGCGAGGATGACAGCCCGTTGCCTAGCATGTTCGGAATAATGATGAAGTACTTCGCCGGATCGAGCGCCATGCCTGCACCCACCAGCCACTCGTTGTCATAGTGCTGGCCGGAGTACCAAGTTGGATAGACAATCGCGTTGTCCTTGGCTGCGTTCAAAGTACCGAAGGTCTTGTACGCCAGCTTGCAATCACGCAGTGTCGCTCCGCGCTGCAGACGCACGTCGCCCAAATTGTAGATCTCGTAGTCCATCGTGTTGGTCCCTTCTTCGTGATTAAACTTGCAGGCCCGCTGCCGCGCCAATTACGTATACGCGCGGGCAAGCCCCATCATTCGCGCCATCACGCCGTATGCGATGCATGTGACGATGAAAGCTGACAACGCGGTCGACAACTCGGGGGCAACTTCGCTAACGATGAACGCAACGACAGAGCCGATGGCCCAGGCAACAAAGGCAGGGATGTTCCATTCCTGCGTTGCCTCCGCACCGGGACGGACGAAGTACTGGTCAACGAGGATGATCGCGCCGATCGGGGGAACCAAGATACCGAGCAAAGTGAGCCACTGGATAAAGAAAGCCCAGACATTGCCGGCGGCGATAGCGATTCCGATAGCCCCAAGCACAATCGCAAGCACGCGCATATGGCTACCTATGATGCGTGACCAACCCGTGGCGGCGTTATAGAGGCAGTGCGAGCAGACCGAGCCGAGGTTGAAGTAGAGGAATAGGAACGCCAGCACGCTGAGCCAGACCATCCCCTTCATGTTCATGTAGCCGAACATATTGTCCGCCCCAAATGGATTCTGGTCGGAAATGCCTACTGCGGCAGTGGTGATTCCGCCGACCAGCATCGCAACAAGGTTTGCGAAGGGGAAGGCGCTGAATGTAGAAATCAACGAGCTTTGTGTGTCTTTTGCCCAACGGTTGAAGTCAGCAGTAACGGTTCCGGCGTCCACGAACAGCGTCAAGACAATGGTCAGGCCGACACCCATAGACATCGACGCCTGACCGTGATTGCCTGCATAGGCAACGACCGCAGACCAGCCGTGGGCTGCCACTGCATCGGCCACGACATAGATGCCAAGAATCACGAACAACGGCACCGAGATCAGCCCGATATAGTGTAGCCCCCGCACGCCGACGAAAGTAATAGCGATGTAAAGCAGCCCTGCGATGATCGTCATCAGCACATAATTCAAGTGGTAGGTGCTGCTGATGAGATTACCGGTGATCCCAGTCTGTACCGCGTACCATCCGAGCAGCAGCGTAGACAGCAGGCCCGAGGCAAAAATGTAACCCTTGCGGCCGAATACAATGCTGGCCAGCAGCGCGAAGTTAAGGCCGCGGCGAGTGCCGAGCACGCCGAGCGCACCGACATAGGCAAACATCAGCAGGTTACCAATGATCATCGCCTGCAATGCGCGTTGAAAGCCCATTCCGAGTACCAAGACCGACCCTGTCATGGCGCCAGTAATGATCATCGGAAAGCCGATCCAAACCATCGTCACCGAGAACAGGCTGCGCCTTGCTGAGACAGGCACCGGTTTGTGCTCGTATTCTTCGCCGAGCACATGGTCGATCTGACTCTCCATCTCTTCGGCGTCGACAAGAACGGAGTGGCCGTGCGGACGTGGTTCGTTCATTTTCAGCCTCCAACATGCTGAATGTGAAACAACCAGCGAACGCCGAGATCACGGTAGGTGTAATATTCAGCCCTGGTGGACGGGATGCCACCTACAGCATCGATGGCGACACTTTGCCCAGGGTAAAACGTCGGCGCTGGCACACCGCATGCCCCACCCAGCCTGTGGGTGATGTTTATCGTTTTGACCATTATTCTTCCCCCAAAACGCAAAAACCCCCGCCCAGTCCTTATCGGACCAAGACGAGGGCAAAACTGCCGGATTTTGAGCGGCGATGCTGCCGCCGGTTGCGAGCAACCTTGGTAAAGACTATCCGAGTATCGCCTGCGAGTCAATAATCGCTGATGCGATCACCGCAATCGGCACCCGCCGTTCCATCGCCTGCCGCTGCATGAAACGATACGCATCGTCTTCGTTCAAATTGCGCTTCGCAACCAGAATCGCCTTCGCGCGTTCCACCAGCCGCACCGCGCGCAGCGTTTCCTCCAGCTTGGCAATGCGCTGACGCAGCCGCCGTTCATAGCTAAAGCGCATCCAGGCGATGATCAGACACGTCATCACGGCATGCGCGGTCAGCGGACGGTGCAGCACGGCATCAACCGCGCTCGTGCGCAGAAGATCAAAATCCCCCGAGAATTGCGCCGGCATAACGCCAACCAGCGCCGCCCGCGCGTTCCCCGGCACCCAGGGAAGCCGCGCCGGCAGCCCGGAAGCAAGCTCGCAGAAAATCACATCAGACGTGTCCGGAAGCGTCTCCGGCAGCGGCCAGAGAGAGCGCACCGAGGCACGGGTGCGTCGCAGTTCGCGGACAAGAAACGTGCCTTCCTCGTCCGGCGGGACGGCAACCAGAATATCGAGCCGAGCGAGCTCGCCGAAAACGGGTGAGGATGGACTGGCCATGGGCTGCGGTGGATAAGCGAATCAGACGGCTCCCGCCATAAAACCCCAGCCGGCGGAAATCAGATAGGGGTCGGCCGGCACGGCGTCCTGCGAGCGGAACACGATATCGAACTGCCCACGGCGATTGGCGCGGCCGATCCGCGTCCAGAGATTGGCGTGGTTCGAGGCCTCATTGATGCTGATCCGGCCTTGCGGCGCGTCGAATTCGGTGCCCAAGACCATCGGGCGCAAGATGTCGGTGTCCAGCGAGTTTGTGCTTTCCAGCGCTTTGGCAAAGACATGCACCTGGAAATAAGCCGCCTCGACACAGGCATTGGTCGGTTCGTCGTCACCAAACCGTTTGTGATAGCGGCTAACGAAGCCTGTGTTCTGCCCCCCTTCGATCGTCTGGAAATAAGAAGCGGCGGTGATATGCCCCTCGCCCACATCGAAACCCATCGCCCGGATTTCCGCCTCGGTGGTGGTCAGGCTTGCAATCGGCATTACTTTCGGATTGAAGCCGGCTTCGGCATAGGCCTGGTAGAAGTAAATCGTTCCGTCGCCGACGACGGTTGAGAAAATCACATCCGGGCTTGCCGCACGGATTTGGCGAATAACGGGCTGAAAATCCCGCCGCTGCGCGCGTAGGCTGACATAGGTTTCCCCCACCACCTCGCCACCTTGGCGGCGCACGAGATCGCCCATGATCCGGTTCGATTCCCGCGGGTAAATATAATCCGACCCGACAAAGAAAAAGCGCCGCCCGTAATTTTCCAGCAAATACCGACAGAGAACAACACTGTTCTGATTCGGCGCCGCACCGGTGTAGATCACGTTCGGGGAGTACTCGAACCCTTCATACAAGGTCGGATACCACAGCAGCCCATTCAAACGTTCTACGACAGGAATCACCGCCCGCCGGCTGCTGGACGTATAGCAACCGAAAATTGTCGTAACCTGATCTTCCACCATCAGCCGCTTGGCAAGATGGCCGAAGACGGCCGGCTCGGACCCGGGGTCATAGACAATCGGCACGATTTCCCGTCCGTTGACCCCTCCGGCCGCATTGATTTCCTCGATCGCAAGCAACGTGCCGCGCAATTGCGTATCTTCGATCACCGCCATGAAGCCGGTGCGTGAAAACAATACTCCCACACGCCATGCGTCATCCCGGCGATAACTGATTCCTGGCATCGTTTCCTTGCTCCACCACCTTGCCAGCCGTTCAGACCCAGGCAACGGCGCGGCCGAGCTTTCAAGAACGCAAGCCGTTCGGGCCGAAACCGCCTGCATGTTGCGTTGCACATCGCATGCCAGCGAAGAACACAGCGCAGAATCGGTTGTGCGTGAGGCCCTCTCGTCTTACTCTCAGCCGGGGAACCGCCGCGGCAGCTGAACACTGACGAGGCAATCTGCTTATTTCTGTCCCATGCAAGACTATTTTCTGGGCGATGTCTAGCATCGGAATGGCGATCTTGGCTAGCTCTTTCGCTATTTAATTTATTTCCGTCCTAGGCCGAGATTGCCGGCCGCCCGGCCGTAGCTGCCCCTGCCGCCGAAAACCGTTGCGCAACCCCCGCGCCGGCGGCAGATTTCGCACATGCAGCATGCGGCTTTCGCAACCGTCCCGGCCCTCGCCCGCCATTTGCGCAACGCCGCCTTGCCACCCGCTATGACAAGCTCGCCGAGAACTTCCTCGCCGCGGGCAAACTTGCCTCAATGTGCCTGTGGTTGTGCGCTTATGAGTCTACGGCCTCATTCCCATAGCTCCTTCAGCAGTCGCTTTACCGTTTGTTTTCATGGCCAGGGTCTTACCGCAGGCCGTCACGGCGGGGAATGCCGGGCAATTACCGACTCAAATATTTCTTCCGTATCGCGGCGCCAACCGTGTATTTCGGATCGACGAAGTTGCCCAACCGCACCATGCCACACTGGGAGAGCATCATATAAGCATCCCATTTGTCGAAACCATGGTCCTGCACCATCCAACGGATCAATTCGCGATACGCGATTCGCGTCGCGTCTTCCAGCGGCCGCGTGCTGCCAATCGCCATGATGAAATCCTCGCGTTCCAAACGAGGCCATTCAATCGTCCAGCCTTTAATGAGATCAACTTTGATCGTGGTCACGGTTGGGTACTCGACCGCAACCCCGCATACCTCGCCGTCCCCCTGGCAGGCATGGGCGTCTCCAATGAACAGACGCGCGCCCTCGGTCCGCACCGGCAGATAGGTAATGCTTCCCGGACCCATATCCGGTAGGTCCATATTGCCGCCGTGATTGTCGGGGGTAAGCGAGTTGATTGAGTCGATCTCCGGCGAGCAGCTTAGTGTACCGATATGCGGCCGGTAAGGTAGCTTTACCCGATCACTCCAATGTACCCATTCCTCATCAAGGTTGATTTTTCTGACTTTTTCAGGAAGCGGGTCATTCAAAGTTGCAGTGTAGTAAGTGCCGGTCAGCCCCCCGAATTCGGGTATCATGCAGCATGTGCCGCGCGGATTAGGGCCGCGCGGTTTCATCGATTCGATATAGACGGCAAGTGCGTCCCCCTTTTCTGCACCTTCGACGATAATCGGTCCGTTCTGCGGATTAAGGAACGGCATATGCAGAAGATCCGTAGGGCGATCTTGTTCACTCTTAATCTTACCCTCAAAAGCGTCGCGGGTTTCTATGACAACGATATCACCTGGCTTAATGTACAGTACCGGATCGGAATAAGGACCTATTGTGTAATGGTATCGACCTTGTTTCGCTTCGGTCAAATGATGTGTCACGGCTTTCCGGTCTCGCCCAACGCCTCTTGTCGCCATGATCGAGGTTTTAAGCCAATCCTGGTTGTTTGGAACCATATGGTACATCATTGCCTCCACGGTTGTCATTACCGAGCGCTGGGCAGCGATACCCTGCGCTTAAATCGCCAAATACTCTGCCAGTCGCGCGGTGTTCTTGATTTCATCTGCAGTTAATTCACGAACTACCCTGCCTTTATCGAGAACATAGGCTCGTCCTACAATTTTTTGAACAAGGTCTATATTCTGTTCGACCACCAAAACCGTCAGATTGCGTTCTGCATTCAGTGCAAGAATTGCATCTCCGATCGCTTCGACGATATTCGGTTGTACGCCATCGCTTGGTTCGTCGAGAAGCAGAATATCGGGACGGTTCACAAGCGCTCGGGCAATCGCCAACATTTCCTGTTGCCCGCCGCTCAACGTCCCACCACGCTGCGCATGTCTATCCCTGAGAAACGGGAAATGGCGATAGATGAGATCAAAATCCGGCCCTCCGGCGCGGTCGCTTCGCGACGTGCCGACAAATGTGCCCATGCGAATGTTGTCCAGCACCGACATATGCGGAAATATCTCTCTTCCCTGCGGAACATAGCCGATGCCGCGGCGCGCACGACGATGTGCTGCCTCGCGCGTAATATCCTGCCCACGGAGCGTAATAGCACCGCCGCGCGCCGGCAAAAGTCCGATCAATGTGCGCAGTAACGTGCTTTTACCGACGCCATTGCGGCCGAGCACGCCCACAATCTCCCCTTCCGCGATCCCGATACTGATTCCCTGAAGCACATCCCCGGTTGCATAGCCGGAACGTAACCGAGTTGCTTCAAGCAGCGGCGTAGTGCCATTCCACATGTTTATGCACGGCCCAGATAGATGTTGCGGACGTCTTCATGTGCGGTTATCTCTGCCACGCTGCCTTCGGCAAAAATGCGGCCTTCGTGCAGAACCGTAACACGGTGCGCGATTTCACGAACGAAGGCTATGTCGTGTTCAACAACAACGATGGTTAACCCCATTCCGTTGAGCGTACGCAGCACCGACGCTGTCTGCATTGTTTCCTCTGGTGACATGCCAGCGGTCGGCTCATCGAGCAAGATCACATCCGGCCCACCAGCGAGCACCATCGCGATCTCAAGCCATTGCAACTGATGATGCGGCAGTGCGCGCGCAGGGAGATCAGTCAGTTGGTCGAGCTCGAACAGGCCGATCGCATGTTGATAGCGACGCAGTGCGTCTGAATCCACTCTGGCCGAGTTGCGACGTCTCGCGATTTCCAGGTTCTGGGCAATCGTCAAATTGTGATAGGCGCGGTTAGTCTGAAAAGTCAGTCCAAGACCGAGGCGAACACGTCGAAAGGCCGGCAAGCGCGTTACATCTCGCCCGCCGAGAAGGATCTCCCCGCCATCCGGTGCATGGATGCCGCATAACAATGCGAACAATGTCGATTTGCCCGCGCCGTTGGGACCGATAATGCAGCGTATCTCTCCAGAGGAGACAGAGAGATCGACGCCATCGGTCGCAATGACGCCGCCAAAGCGTTTAGTAAGATTGACGGTACTGATAGCCGGTTGCATCTTCACGCTGACCTGTCCTGCACTGACACCGGTGTCACGTCGCGCCGCCACGGCCAGCGAAGCTCCGCTATCGCCACAATGATCCCGCGCGGGAAAAACAGCATGACGAGCAAAAGAAGCGCGCCCATGATGACGGGGGCGTACTGGTTGCCAGCTTCCGACAATGTATAGTTGATCCAGTTGAGCAAATAGGTGGCGATGGCGACTGCGAGCAGCCGGTTACGGCCACCGACCGCTACCCAAATCACCGGCAATGCCGCCGGCAGGAGGCCTACTTGCGAGGGCGTAATGTAATTGCCCCACTGAACATAGAGCAGACCCGAAAGTCCCGCGAGCATTGCGGCAAGAACGAACACGCCGAGCTGATAGAAGCGAACGTCGTACCCTAGTGTTTCGGTGCGCAACACGTCCTCACGAATCGCGATCATGATTTTGCCGAAATGCGCGTTCATTAGAACTCGGCTGATGAAATAGACCGCTACGGTAAGACTAAGTGCAAAAAAGTAAAATGCATATCCTTGAAATATAAAGTTACCAATTTGAAACGGCGGAATTCCGGTCATACCGTTGTAGCCGCCAAGCTGAACAGCGCCGATGCGCCACTGATATCCAGCAGTCTGGCCAAGGAATGTCTCCAGAAGCAGGGTAAAGACCAGCGTCAAGATTGGAACAATCCACCCTTGTACGCGGCCGAAGAAAACAAAATATCCGAAGATCGCTCCAACCGCGGCGCATAACAGCAACCCGCCCACAGAGCCGACCAACGGCCCCCAGCTTGTCTCGGTCAGATTCCCGGCGATAACCCCGTACGCATATCCGGCAATGCCAAAATAAGCGACCTGTCCGAAGCTTAAGATGCCGCAATACCCCCATAGCATCGAGAGCCCAAGCGCGAGTGGAATATTTAGGAGATAATAAGAGGCGTTTGATGCCTCGAATTCGGTCTGATAAAGCGGCAGTGCAACGAGCGCGAGTATGACGGCTGCAAAGCCGATCCAAAACCACCGAGACCGGCCGAGATCTTCGCCGCCGTTCACCAGATGCAGTAACCGCATCACGCGCCCACCCGCCGCTCGGTAAAGCGCTGCAGATAAAAGGAGACACCGTTTGGCATCAGCCGGATGATGATCAACGCCGTCAACAGCAGTGCCACAGTGCCAATGAAGGCACCAAACAAAAGCCCGACCGGTGTTTTAACCGCAGACAAAAGCAAGCTGCTGCCAATCGCGCCAAGCAGGACATTGGCCGCACCTCCCACAACCACGGTGATGAAGGCGGGGGCGACGAATTGCTGGCCCATAAGCGGCGAGATCGAGACCGTTGGCGCCAATAGCGCCCCGCATGCCCCGGCAAGTCCTGAGCCGAGCGCAAAGGTAAGCATGTAAACCCGGTCGGTATTCACTCCAAGGGCTTCCGCCATCGCTGCTTTCTGCATGGTTGCGCGGGCCATCAGCCCGAAACGCGTATTCTGATATATCCACCACAACGCAGCAATTAATATGGCCGAGACGCCTATTAGGACGATCCAATAGGTTGCGAAGGAATAGGCACCGAGAGAGAAAGAGCCGCCGGGAATACCAATTGAAGGCATGAAGGGACCGAAAAAAAGCAATGTTCCTTGCCCCATAATCAGGCTAATCCCCCAGGTGACCACGAGCGCGCCGAGTTCGTGCCCGTAAAACCGACGAATTATGACACGCTCCAATGCCGCGCCGAACATGGCAACAAGCAGAAAGGCTAGTAGCACAGCAAGAGGGAAAGGAATTCCACGATGTGTCACAATGGTCGCTATATAGGCGCCCATCATCATGAGCTCGCCATGTGCAAGGTTGATGATGTTCATCATGCCAAGGATCACGACAAGCCCAATGGCGGCCAATAGCAAGAACGCGGCGTTAGTGCCGAACTGATAGAGAATACTGGCAAGCAGGCCGAGTGTATCCATCCTATAAACCTTTGTGGGTATCCCGGGCCGCGAGGCCCGGGACGTCACATTATCTTCAATTAGGTTTTCTTCGATTTGTTCTTGAGAAACATTGCAAAATACGGGTCCTCATCCGGAACGTATTGCTTGTATTCGGGATGCCGGATTAGGTTCACGCCAAGTCGTTGCAGCCACCAAGCTTGAATCATAGGCCAGGAGCGCGGGAAGCTAACATTGTGGTTCTCGTCGCACACCGCAAGCCGAATGTAGTGCGCGCAATGATGCGTGCCCGGTTCGAGGAATACCGCGCCCTCCGGTGCCTCGATCGTCCAGCCGGATTCAAGCGCCTTCTTGACCTGCTGTTGATCGGTCGTGCCGGCCAAGCGTACGGCCTTGGCGTAGAGATGGATGGTGAAGTAAGTGTTCTGCGCCATCTCTCCGATGTACTGGTCGTTCGGGAACATCGCCATCCAGCGCTTGACGAAGGCCCGGTTGCGGTTGGTGGGCACCTCCATCTGATACTGGATTGCGTTGTGCATGCCGGCGAGAGAGGGCGGCTTGAACCGCCGGTGTTCGTAGCCCTGCGCCATGTTCACGGTCGAGACCATCGGCAGACGCAACCCGGCTGCCGCTGCCTGCGGATAGTAGTTGTGCTGGTTCTGCCCAACCAATAGCGTCATAACCCAGTCTGGTTTCGCCTGTTGGATGCGGGCGATAACCGTGCTGAACTCAGAGACCGAAAGCGGGATAAACTCTTCACCAATTATCTCTCCGCCGACCAGCGGCGCGAAGGCCCTGGTCCAAGCAGCGGTGAGTTGCCCGAAATTATAGTCGGCAGCGATCGTGTACCCGCGCGGTCCGAATTTTTCGACCATGTAACTGACGCCGGGAATTACCTGCTGCTCGCACACGGGGCCGGTGCAGAAGGTATTGGCGTCGGCAACCCCGCCTTCGTACTGATTGGTGTAGAAATAAAGCTGCTTCGCGCGATCCACAATAGGCCGGATTGCTTCCCGCTCCGCCGAGGCAAAGCCGGCCACCAACACATCTACCTTGTCCTGCTGGATCAGCCGCCGCGCGAGCTGCTGCCAAAGTGCGTTGTTGCTTTGTCCGTCCGGTGCAATCAGTTGAACCTCACGACCGAGTATGCCTTTATCACCGGAATCAATCAGAACATCTTCATCTTCGGCGAACACGACATCCTTGTGATCCTTGGGGCCACCGTCGTTCACCACAGGTAACCCCGTACCCTCGATGCCGATGGTCGGCGGCTTGCCCGCGAAATTTGCCTCGGCCCCAAGCCCGCCGGCACCGACAGGACCACCTTTCAGCGTTTTGCCCTCGTTAATTTCCTTGATGGCAAGTTGCGCTGCGTGCAGCTTCTGCAAACCATAGACCGACAGGTTGCCGGAATAATCCTCTATGAACCCGATCTTCACTGGGCCGCTTTCAGCGGCGAGAGCAGTCGAGCGAGTCATTACGCCAAACTTCGGCAGCGCGGTGGCGGCGACGGCAGCGGCTATCCCCTGCACGACCGTCCGTCGTTCCACGGCCTGCCCGCTTTCGGCTTGTGTTTCCAGCTCTTTTGGTATCTGTGTAGCCATGGCTAGTCTCCTTTCCCTGTTCCCAAAACAAGAGATCTCAGATATTTTCCTTCCGGAACGGTCAGCCCGATCCCGCTCGTCTTTCTGTCTTCCTGCACGCAGTTAACGGTGGCCCCGTGTTCGCTCGCAACCACCCGCCCTCTAACACCCAGCAACCAACCGTCTCCAGTGTCGCACGCCGCCGCATACTCTCCGCGCGAAGCATCGAAAGCGCTGTCTCCTCGTCGATGTTGTGTCGGCGCATCAGCTCGATTGTTGCGCGTAACAACACGCCGCGCATTTGCAACCGCTCCTCTAGCCGCTGGTACGCTGCCTCGCGGGCGCTGTGCGAGGCAAAATTATGCGTTGCGATTGCAAGCGCACTGAACACGCCGGTTGAGCCGATCGGCTTCGCGAGATAAGCCGATGGTGCCTGTGCCAGCATCCATTCGATTCGGCCAGGCGCCTCCGACCCCAGGATTGCGATAAGCGGCACCGGCGCCTTGCCTGTCGGCCAGCCGAACATTCCTTCGAATCCGCGATCAACGTCAAAAAACACAATATCCGCGGCATCTGCCAAAACCCGCTCGGCAGGCCAGCAAATGTTAGCAGATGCTCCCAGCCGACCCAGTTGCTCGACAATGGCATTGCAGTTATGGTCGTGTGGATGCAAAATCAGCACGCGAAGGCCACGGAAATTCGGAATGCGTGTCGGAATGTTGCTGGTCGCACGGTCGTTCATCACCGCACCACCTTGAGGTTTGCGCGCTGCCTCGGCCGCTGGTCGGCAACCGTCTCGGCATCCAACCAAACCAGATATGGATCAGGTTTGACCGGCGCACCGGCTGTCCAGAGAATGTCGAACTGCCCGTCGGCGCGGGAGCATCCCAGCGCGGGCGTGAGATAGCTGTGGTTATTTTCGGGATCGATCCATACTGGTCCCTGCGGTGCTTCCAGCATGCAATGACCCAGAGCGGCTTTCACCGCTTCTATATCGCTCGATCCCGATGCACGGATTGCCTGCGCGAGCATTATCACCGCGATGTAGGACGCTTCCGCATCCGCCGATGTGACCTTGGTTTCACCGAAGCGTTCTCGGTAGCGCGCAACGAATCTACGGTTTTCAGCTCGGTCGATGGTTTGGAAATAGACAGATGAGGCGATGTGCCCGGCAGCGGCCTCGGGTCCGATCGAGATCAATTCCGGTTCCGAGAGGCTGCAGCTTGCAACTGGGATACGCGCAGGACCAATGGCTGGGTCATCCGCACCAGCCGCGGTATAGGCACGATAGAAAGCGTAAGCGGATTCACCAATCAGCGTGTTGAAAATGAAGTCCGGACGCAGCGCGCGGATTTCGCGAATGAAATGGCCGATGTCCGTCGATCCGACGGGATGGTACTTTTCCGCTAGCACCTTGCCGCCGACCTCGCGCACGATTTCGCGCAGGATGCGGTTGTTCTCCCACGCCCAGATGTAGTTGGAGCCGAGGCAATAAACATGCGTACCGTAATGGCGCAGCGTATAGCGCAGCAGCGGTACGATATGCTGGTTTGGCGCGGCTCCCGTATAGATGACGTTGCGGCTGCTTTCGAAGCCTTCGTAGTGTGAAGGATACCAGAGCAACGCATCGAACTTCTCGATGACCGGAATGACCTCCTTGCGGCTGGAGGAGGTATAGCATCCGACAATGTGACGCACCGTGCGGTCGCGCAGGATTTCCTCGCAACGTGTGCGATAGGCGGCGGCATCACCGCCGGCGTCGTAGATGATCGGCCGAAATTGGAAATCAAACGCAGGGCTTTCGTTGACTTCTGAGAGCGCGAGCAGCGCGCCATTCGCCATTTCCTGCCCGACAGTCCGGTAAGAGCCGCTGAGCGAGAAGACGACGCCGAGAGGAATTGAGGCCGTGCCGATATACGCTACCATCAAAACCCCCCAAAACAAAAAACGCCCCTGCAGCTTCGTGCCGCAAGAGCGCTATTGCTCACATCGACGACTTTGGCCCAGCATGGCAAGCTAGGCAGCGAAAACTATTGCCCGGTCTACTTGGCGAAGTCAAGTGTCGGGAATGGCCAGGATCAACCGTCGGACGCCGAGGCTGGACTTAGACCGTATGACCCGTCGCCGCGGCCAGCCGGATCGGCTGAACGCTTCCACAGCCACTCGGTTGTCCGAAAACCGTTGCGCAGCACCCGCGCCGGCGGCAGATTTCGCACATGCAGCATACGGCTTTCGCAACCGTCCCGGCCCTCGCCCGCGAATTGCTGGCGCTGACGGCACGCCTGCGCGAAAGCCACGACGCCGACCCGTTCGGCAACCCGGTCCTCTCGCTCGCCCTCGCCGTCTCCCGCCGGCTCGATAGCGGCGCGTTGACGGCCGACGAAATCGAAGCCCTCGTCCGCCATTTGCGCGATGCCGCCTTCGCCGACCGCGCGCGGCGCCTGGCCGCCTATCTCGGCGGGGTCGATCCCGCGGCCAGCGAACAGGCCATGCAGCGGCTTGCGGAGCGCTTGCTGCGCCCCGATCCCGCCGCCGCCCCGCTGCCGCTCGCGGCCTTTCGCGCCTTGGTGGAGCGCCCGCGCTTCGCCGCCGTCTTCACCGCCCACCCCACCTTCGCCCTGCCGGACGCGGTTGCCCAAGCGCTGGCGGAAGCCGCCTCCGGCCGCGCGCCGGAAATCTGTTTCGCTTCCCATCGCCCGCACGGCGTGACGCTCGATGAGGAGTTCGCACAAGCGGCGCGGGCGATCGCTCACGGCCGCGACGCGCTCGATACCTTCACCGCCGCCCTGCTGGCCGCCGCGCGCACGGCCTGGCCGGAGCGTTGGACGGAAATCCTGCCGGCGCCGATCATCCTCAGCAGTTGGGTCGGTTACGATACCGACGGGCGCGCGGATATCGGCTGGTGGGACACGCTCCGCCTGCGCTTGCAGATGAAGCGGCTGCAATTGGCGCGCCTGCAGGCCCAAACGGCGGGGCTCGCTGCCGGCGCCAAAATCGCAGCCCGCCTCGCAACGGCCTTGGAGGCGGTGGATCACCAGCTCGCCCTCGCGCCTCGTGCCCCCGAACCCGATCAGGTCGCCGCCTTCGCCCATGCGTTGGTGGGCTTGCGCGAGGCGGCATTGACCACGCCCGCCCCGCTCGATGCGCTGTTCGAAGAAGCAATCGCCGCCGCGCCGGAGGCGGAGCAAATGCCGCTCGTGGTTGCGCGTGCCGGGCTCCGCTCGCACGGGCTCGGGCTTGCGCACACGCATGTGCGGCTGAACGCGGCGCAGGTGCACAACGCCGTACGCCTGCGTCTCGGGCTCGCCGATCCGCCGCAGGACCCCTCGCGCCGGCGCGTGTTGCTTGCCGCCATCAACACAGCACTGGGCGAGCTTACTCCGGTGCCGGTCGATTTCGGCGCGATCCTCGCCGAAGGCGCCTCGGCGCCGCGGCTGATGATGACCGTCGCGCAAATCCTTAAGCATATCGACGCCGCGACCCCGGTGCGCTTCCTGATCGCCGAGACCGAATCCGGCTATTCGCTGCTCGCCGCGCTCTGGCTTGCCCGCCTCTTCGGCATCGAGCAGCGGATCGAGATCAGCCCGCTCTTCGAAACCGCCGCGGCGCTGGAGGCCGGGGCGCATGTGCTGGAAGAGGCGCTGCACAGCCCGCATTTTCGCGCTTATCTGCGGGCGACGGGGCGGCTTGCGATCCAGTTCGGCTATTCCGATTCCGGCCGCTATATCGGCCCGCTCGCGGCGAGCTATTTGATCGAGCGGCTACGGCTGAAGCTGGTCGATGCGCTGACGCGGCACGGGCTTGCCGGCATCGAGGTGGTGCTGTTCGACACGCACGGCGAAAGCGTCGGGCGCGGCGCGCATCCCGGCTCGCTCGCCGAGCGGCTTGCCTATCTCTCGCCCCCGCAGGCCCGGGCAGCGCTGGCCGCGGCCGGGGTAACCACGCGGGAAGAAAGCACCTTTCAGGGCGGCGACGGTTATCTGCTCTTCGGCACGCCGGAACTCGCCGCGGCCACGATCGCGCGCATCGCCGAGCACGCCTTTCCGCCTGCTCCGCCGCCGCCCGATCCGATCTACGAAGAGCCGGATTTCTCCGCCGATTTCTTCGCGACATGCCGGGCGGGCATGCAGGAGCTGGT
>DASRBG010000083.1:0-5863 GCA_035653735.1 Gemmataceae bacterium | reverse complement strand
TTCAATGTGACAAGATCGATCAGCTCATTACTAGCGCGCGAATGCAGAACTCGCGCCTGAATGAGTGTTAGGAGATGGCTAACAACCGGAAGACAGACCGCGTTCGATTTGAACACAAGCATCCCGTCAACATAATGGGGGTTGATGGCACATGGCGCCGTCAATGCACTCTCCTCGACGTTTCATCAACTGGTGCAAGGCTTGATGTAGATGGCTCTACCGAAGTGCTCAGAGCGCAGGAGTTTTTTCTAGTTCTGTCGTCCGTCGGCCTGGCCTTTCGACGATGCGAGTTGATATGGGTGAACGGATCTCAAGTTGGAGTGCAGTTTATCGAGCGAGGGAAGAAGAAAAAGAAGGCTCCCGCAGAGAAGCAAGCTGCCCCATCACGATGAAAGAAGCGGCCACATGCAGCTAATTTCCTCCCGAAATGTTCCGTTTATCGATAGCCAAACTCTCGAATTGGGTCACGCGAAAGAAGCGTTGTTTCGCGACGAGGCCAGAGGTTTTATCCTTTACTTGTCAAATGGTCAGCCATCCTCAAACAGCGACGAACGCGTTGTCTTTCTCAGCATCAGAGAGGCTTTGATCTGGTTGAACGAACCCAGTGAGGATTGGGGCTCGTTCTGGGCCTAGGAGCCACTCGATATGCGGAAAGCATCCACAACAGACCCCATTGCCTCCTACGGACAGCCGATGCCTGCTTGCCCGCGATGCGGAACGAAAATGGCGATGTCCTGTCGCGAAGCAAACGTCTATACTTTCGAGTGCAAAAAGTGCTCCTGCGTTGTGCAGCGGCTTACTCAATCAGAGACGCAAACGGCGTGGCATCTGCTGTTCATTCGCAACACCGCGCCTTCGCGTGAGGCAGGACGCTGCACTTTTTGCGGAAGCGAGAGAAGGCCCGTGCAAACTGAGCGCGCAACTCCTACATACGAAATCAGGATCTACAATTGCTCAGCTTGTAAATCGAACCTCCGCTTTGTCGAGCGCATCTGCCGAACGAGCGAGGTCAAATGTCTTTCCTG
Organism: Gemmataceae bacterium; assembly: GCA_035653735.1. Classification (GTDB taxonomy): domain Bacteria; phylum Planctomycetota; class Planctomycetia; order Gemmatales; family Gemmataceae; genus JAJPHU01. The sequence continues at coordinate 4,838 of DASRBG010000083.1, read as the reverse complement.
CGACGGCACAGGCCTTTCACGCGTCACGCGAGTACCACGGCCGGGGCGGAAGATATATGCTGCGGCCTGCGTCGCCTGTCGAGGCAAGGGCCGAACACAAAGGAAGGTGCGACGCAGAGCCGTTCGGTCCCCGATCAACGCAAAACCGAAAAGATTGGCATGACCGAATTGTTGATCCGATTTTTGTCCAGCCGGGGGCTCGGCGGGATGATGGGACCCATGTCCCGACAGGCTCATTGAGTGATATCAAGGGCCTGAAGGGATCCCGACGACGCCGAGGGGGTCAATTTTCGGTCAGCATTCACATGCTGCTCCTCAAAATCGCCATCTGTCGGGACTCTATCTATCTTGGGATGCAGCTTCATAGCATATGTCCAAGCAACTCGCACGCCGCATCGCATCTGACAATGTGAAGTCGGTTGAGGGGCTCTACCCGCGGCGAGACTGCACCGCCGCCCGCGGGAGCACAATTCTTGAACGTCATCGAGGCGGTGTTCAGCGGCATGGCCCGCGCTATTCTTCACAACAGCGACTACGTCTCCGGAAGAAGCCAAGGAAGCGATCGGCCGGTACTTCGCAGAGCGGAACGCGTACTTTCGGGAGCATCCGCGTCGGACCGGGACTGAGAGCCTCAACGTCTGGGAACAATGTCCAAGCGATCTGATTGGAACATTGATACGGAGCTGGGGATAGACAAGCAAGTCTTCCTGGAAAAGCGTCTTTATCAAGAAGGAGCCACAAATGGATGACGAACGGAAATCATCAAAAGCGGGGAAACGGGCCGCTGAAGGCTTGCGCGAAGCCACTGCCAAAGAAGAAGCGAAGAACGAGAGCAAGATGGGACACGATCTAGCTAAGGGCGCTGATCGCTTCGAAGAACGCTCCAAAAGCTCGGATGGAAAAAGCGCAGAAGAAAAACAGAAGTAGGTGACCGATCACCACGATGGCCGCCGCCGCCAATACCGGGACGGCATGGAGTTTCGCACGCAGCACCGTCGGAATCTCGGCTAGCAGCACGTTGCGAACCATGCCGGCCGCGATCCCGGTTGGTGCGCCAAGCGCCGTGGACATCACCCGATTGAGGCCGAAAGATAACGCCTTCGAAGCGCCCGCGACCGCGAAGAGCGCGAGCGCCCCGCCACGTCGAAAATCAGGATCGGATTCGACATCCGACGATCAGGGGCGAGAAAAAGAACGTGATCATATTGGCGACGAACAATTCCGTGCACACGAAGATCAGCTCAAAAGCACACGTTACGGCATCATGCGTTTCGGTGGTCAGGAAACGGAACTTGATCGTATGCCGGGGATTGCGCTGTCGGTGGGCCCAGGCGTTGTCGATAGATTCGATAACGTCGCTCGATCGCAAGGTGACATTGCCTGTGACATCCTTGACCTGGACGGTCCCCGCGCCGAGTCCACTGTCGCGGTCAAAGTCTTCCGCGCCTTCCAGGTAGAGCCGTTCAGCCTCGCCCAGATCCATCCAGGCGAGAACACTACGCCAGATCTGTGCCCAATAACCCCGAATCGACGCTGCCGCCCCGCGAGCGGGGTCGTTGACCAAAGGGGGGTTCTCGTCCGCGTTCACCATGCCACAGCCGAGACGGCCGCCAGTTGAGCTGGCACCGATGACGTATCATGTCGCGACCGCCCCGGCACTGCGGCAGTCGCGTCGATCGCTGATCTTAATGGCGCATCCGACACGATTCTAATGTGTGACCTCCATTTGCGTATGCAGCGCGGGCCGCACCGATCTCTCCAAATCCACGGGTCTTTGTCGGTTTGCGATCCTGCAGATAGCGATGCCGTCGCGATAGATCGGACACATCTTGCGACTGGCGTGGTGATCGCGGCGGCGGGTGAGGAGAGGCGATGACTAAGCAATTTTTTTCGAGAGTTAGTATATGCCCCCGTTGTGCCCCGGATTTTTCGGGGCACACGCACGGGGAAAGGGTCTGCTAAACTATTGGATTTAGGGAGCTAATGGTGGGCGCACAAGGGATCGAACCTTGGACCTCTCCCGTGTGAAGGGAACGCTCTCCCGCTGAGCTATGCGCCCGGGAATCTCGTGCGTTGTCAAAGGCCTGGAAAATTGGCCTGAGCTAACGCACGCCTCAATCGGAGCCCGCGATTTACGAAGCCCGCACCCCCAGTGTCAAGGCAAATACCGGGCGAACAACCTCAGAATCGTCCGTTATGCGCCCTGTTGCCGAGCCCGGGAGGCGTGCGCCTGCAGCGCGCGGATGCGCTCGGCGAGCGTGCCGCCCTGTGGGACGCCGGCGGTGCCCGCGCCATTGCCGACCGCGGCACCATTGCCCGGCTTGGCCGGTGCAGGTGCCTCGGCCAGGATGGCCTCGATCGGGGAGTTCGGGCCCTCGAGCTGCATCGCGAGTTTGGCGACTTCGGCCGCGATATCGTTGATGCGCTCGCGCAGCAGCGCATTCTCCATCCGCTCGGTCGCCCAGGAGCTTTCGGCCTGCTGCTGGATGGCATTGATGTCGCGCTGCAGCTTGGCGCGCTCGTCGCGCGCGAGGCGGAGCTGCTCCTCGACCGCGGCCTTTTCCGCTTTCAGCTTCTCCAGGGCCGGCATCTTGCCCTGATTGCTCTGGCCGAGCTCCTCGCGCAGCTCCTTCACGGTGCGCTCGGCGATCTCATTGGCCTTGCGCAGCTGATTGTTCTCATAATCGCGCTCGGCGAGCAGCTTGCCCTGGGCAGCGAGGCGGTTTTCGAGCTCGCCCACGCGGCCCGAGAGCATCTCGGCTTCCTTGACCTGCACGATCAGCTGGCGGTCGAGATCGGTGACGCGCTGGCTTAGATTCTCCACCCGTGAACGCGCTTCAGCGAGGTTCCTGGTCGCGGCCTCGGATTCGCCGCGCTCCTGCGCCAGGCGCGTCTGCGTCGCGGCGAATTCCTTTTCGGCGTCGCCGACCCGGCTCTTCAGTTCCTCGATCTGCGCCCGCACTGCGACGAGCTCAACCTGGCGGCTGTCGGCGACCATCGAGCGGTCGTTCAGCTCGGCGCTGAGCTTTGCGAGCTCGGCCTGCTTGTCGGTCAGCGCCTTCTCGGCCTGGCGCAGCCCCTCGGTCTTGGCGGCGAATTCCTCTTCCGTGGCGCGCAGCTGCTCCTTGACGGCCTTCTCGCGCGCTTCCAGCGCGAAGATCGTGGCGTTCTTCTCGCCGAGCTCGATCTTCATGCGGTTGATGGCATCGGTCTTCTTGCCGAGCTCGGCAAGCTGGCTCGTCGTCTTGCTCTTCAGCTGCTCGACGCTCATCTCGAGCCGTCGCGCCGACATGGCGAATTCCGCCCGCAACTGGTCCTTGTCCGCCTGGATCTCCGCCATCGACAACGGCGTCGCCGCCTCGAGCCGGCGCGTGGTCAGCCGCACCGCGCGATTATGCACCAGCGGCACGATCATCAGACCGAACAGCATCGAGACCAGGAAACCGATCGCGCCATACATGATCGGCTCGATCATGGCAGCTCCTTAAGCGGCAAGAGAAAGAGGGCAAGAGACCGAGGCAACGGAAAATTTACCAAAGACAATGCCATGGGCGAGGCGCAAAATGCCAGCCCGTTGCCGCATTAACGTTGATCACACCGGAATGCTCCGGTGTTGGACAGGCCTTCCGATCAGAACGGGTTCCAGGTCGCGTGCGGCGTATATTTCAGATAGCCGATATTGGCGCCCAGCCGCAATCCGAGGCCGGAGCGGATCGGCACCAGCACGATGCCGTTGGCGGTGAGCGCCGTCATGCCGAAGCCGCCGACGATATAGGCGGAGCCGTCGATGCCAACAAAGCGCTGATAGATCGCATTGGTCGCCGGCAGGTTGTAGACCAGCGTCATGGTGCGCGCGCCGTCGCCGCCCCAGTCGAACCCGACCGAGGGGCCCTGCCAATAGACCCTGAGGTCGCCGGCATTCTTGGTGTAGAGGGTGCCCTCGCCATAGCGAAGGCCGGCGACGAAGGCGCCCGAGCCTTCCTCGCCCAGCACGTAGCCGTTCGGCAGGCCCCATTGGCTGACCGCGCGCTCGATCACGGAGGCGAGGCCCCGTGAGACATTGCCGAAGAAATGGTGACCGGCGCTCACCAACTCGTCCGGCCCATAATTATTGGGTCCCGGCGCGCGTTGCGGCGGCGGCAAATCGGGCGGGGGGGCCTGTTGCGCAGAGGCGGGCACGACCCAGCACATCAGCGCCGCAAGCGTCACCGCGGCAAGGCGCGAAACCCAGTTCATCCATTACCCCATCTGAATACCGGCCACGACCTTAACCTGACGCCAACAGCAAGGCGCTAGCCTGCGGCCCAGTGTCCCCAAAGTCCTTCAAGCATGCCTCGATCAACTCTCTATCGAGTCGTGCAGATTCGATCTTATCGGCACCAACTATGACGGCACAACGGCAAGAAAGATACGGACTGCGCCCCCGAATCGCCGTGATTGCGCGGCTCGCCTGCGCCAGTCTCGCGTTCGAACTTGCGCTCGATGGCGCCATCCCCGGCATGGCCACGCATGCCGCAACCACGGAACGGGTCGTCACCAACCGCTTCTCGGGCCTTGCCATCGATGGCTTCGACCCCGTGGCCTATTTCGTCGACGGCGCGCCCGTGCCCGGCTTGCGCGAATTCGAGGCCTGGCAAGGCGGCGTGGTCTGGCGCTTCCACAATGAAGGCAATCGCGCCTCATTCCTCGCCCATCCCGAAATCTATGGGCCACAATTCGGCGGCTATGATCCCGTCGATGTGGCACGCGGCGTCACCCTGGCCGGTAATCCGAATTTCTGGGTCGTCGTGGGCGAGCGGCTTTATCTGTTCGGCCTTGAGGCCAATCGCGACGCCTTT
>DASRBG010000082.1:0-9003 GCA_035653735.1 Gemmataceae bacterium | reverse complement strand
CCCACCTCGACAGTAGCCGTCGTTGGGAATAGGCGTTTGATATTCTCTCGCCGGGCATTACTTACCTACCTGCCTACACACCCCGCTGCCTGGGTCAGTTTCCGAAAGCAGACGTGGTCTGTTTCTCGCGAGCGCCGAAGGTATAGACGATGGCGTTATTTCGACCAAAGTTTCGGGACGCGAAGACGGGAGGGCTAAAGCCGGCCGCTGTCTGGTGGTACAAATTCCGTTTCGCCGGACAGTCCATCAGGGAGTCTGCCAAAACGAGTTCGAAGACCCTCGCGAAGCAGGCTGAACAGAAACGGCGTCGGGAGCTCGAAGAGGGCTTCAACGGGATCATTGACCGCCGGGAAGACCGTGTCAGAACGATAAAGGACTTGGCCGACTCCTACTTCGACGGGTATAAGCTTCGCACAAGGTCCATAACGTTCGCGGAATATGCGCTTGGCCATCTAAAGCGCCATCTAGGCAAGCAGATGGCCGTCGAAATCACGGAGAAGACCGTCAAAGATTATCAAACCGCTCGCCTCAAGGAGAACGCTGCGCCGAAGACAATCAACGAGGAAGTTGGCTTTCTTCTCCGGCTTCTTGGTGAACAAGGCGATGCGATCCGAACGAAGTTGCGACGCCAGAAGGCGCTGAAGCTGGCCACGCGGACCGACGTCGGCAAGGCGTACACGGCCGAAGAAAAAGGGTTGCTGTACGATGCCGCCAAGAAACGCCGCTCAAGGGCGATCTATCCCGCTCTGGTCCTGACATTGAACTGCGGCCTACGGGACAAGGAGCTTCGTGGGCTTCAGTGGGGTCGTGTGCACCTGAGCGAGGCGTACTTGGCTGTCGGCGAGTCGAAGACGGAAGCGGGCAGCGGCAGAACGGTGCCTCTGAATTCGCTGGCGCTGGAAGTCATCAAGACATATTCCATCTGGTATCGAGAGAAGTTCAAGGATCTGAAGCCGGAATGGTTCGTCTTCCCGGCCGGCAAACCTCAGCCGACCGATCCTACAAAACCGTGCACCAGTTTCAAAACGGTCTGGCGGAAGATCAAGAAGGAAGCCGGCGTCACCGGTCGTTGGCACGACAGCCGCCATACCTTCATAACTGGGCTTGCTGAATCCGGCGAGGCCAGCGATCAGACGATCATGGACATGGCCGGCCACGTATCAAAGCGGATGCTGAAGCATTACTCCCATATCCGGATGGAGGCGAAGCGGCGGGCGGTCGCGGCGCTGGTCCCCGAACCGGCAGAGGGCGAGAAGCAGTACGAGACGCCAGCTTCAGAGGCGGCAAAGAGCCGTTCGAAGAGGGTGGGTGGGCAAAGAATTGGGCAAAGTGGCAAAAACGGGATGAGGCTGACTGCGATTTCTTGGCTGGAAGTTGTTGATTTAATTGGCTCCCCAAGAGGAACCCTCTTCATAACGAAAAACGGAGAATTTTGAAGGCCATTTCCCACCGCCGCGCCGCGCAGAGAGGCCTTCGTCGGGCTGCATGGCGCGCGGCTCCGACCTCCCGCCGTGTCACGGCGTCCCCGTTGTGAAATGATGAGGGGTTGGGGAACCAACGTACCTGATCGCCACGAGCACTCCACGCGCCCGCATGACCATCAACGAAGTCGAAGCTCTCGTCCGCCGCGGCGAGTCCGAAACAACCGAGTTCAAGAAGACCACTGGCCAGCTCTCGCGAGCCGCGGAGACGATCTGCGGCTTCCTGAACGGGCGCGGCGGCGTCGTGGTGATCGGAGTTACACCCGAAAAAGAGATCATCGGCCAGACGGTCAGTGACGGCACTTTGCAGGACATCGCGCAGTGCCTGAGGCGGTTCGAGCCACCGGCTCCCGTCGAGATTGAGAGGATCCCGTTGCCGGACTCGGCACACGAGCTGCTCTTGCTGCGAGCGGACGCATCGCACGAGAGCCGGCCGTTCACATTCGATGGGCGGCCCTATGAGCGCGTCGCTTCCACGACCTCGGTCATGCCTCAGGAGAAGTATCAGCGCCTTCTGTTGGAGCGTGCTCACTCGTCGCGCCGCTGGGAGAATCTGCCGTCGGAATTGGCGTTGGGGGATTTGGATCAGGAAGAGATCTTGAAGACGGCAAGGCTGGGGGCAGCCGCAGGACGAATGTCCGCCGCTACGTCCATGGAGGTAGCGGATGTGCTCGACCGCCTCGGGCTCCGGACCCAAGGTCAATTGCTGAATGCCGCCGTCGTAGTTTTCGGCCAGCGGATGCTACCGCACTATCCGCAATGCCAATTGAGGATGGCCCGTTTTCGTGGCACCGACAAAACTGAGTTCCTGGACCAGCGACAAACCAACGGCCATGCGCTGCAACTGCTGGAAGAGGCGATGCAATTTCTCACCCGGCATTTGCCAGTTGCTGGCCGCATAGAACCGGGCGTGTTCGAACGCGCCGATGCGCCGCTGTTCCCACCCGTAGCCTTGCGTGAAGCGCTCGTGAACGCTTTCTGCCACCGCGACTATTCGATTGCGGGGAGTTCGGTGAGTTTGGCGATCTATGATGATCGCCTGGAGATCTGGAGCGACGGCACTCTGCCGTTTGGGTTGAGTGTCGATGACTTGAAGCGGGACCACCTGTCCCGGCCGCGGAATCCGCTCATCGCGGAAGCCTTCTATCGGCGGGGCCTTGTGGAACGATGGGGCCGCGGCACGCAGAAGATCATCGAGTTGTGTGTCCAAGCAGGACACCCCGAGCCGGAGTTCGTCGAGCAAGCCGGCGCGGTGGGTGTGCGCTTCCTGCCCAGCGGCTACATCGCGCCACACCGTGTGGCCCACGATCTCACGACGCGCCAGCGCGAGATTCTGCAGGCGCTCGCAGGTAAACAAGAAGTCAGTTTTGGCGACCTGCGCGCTCTGGTCGCGCCTACGGCTGCGGAGCGGACGTTTCGGGATGAGCTGCTGCATTTGAAGAGGTTAGGAATGATAGGATTGCGTGGGCGGGGCAGGGGTGCTTCCTGGTTCCTCATTGCCGCCCCCGGTGAGAATAAGGCGGAATAAGGCGGAATGAGGCGGATTGCCAGTCGCCTTATTCCGCCTTATTCGGCGCACAAGCCACACGTGGCTGGGCGGCCATGAATCTGGCGGGAGGTCTGGATTCTGAGGAGCGGCAGATGAAAAGGGCACGTCACGGCCAGAATGATCCGATGGAGCGGCAAATCGAGTGGGCCCTCTGCCCTGGCGAGTTCATCTATGACCGCGCGGGCTTCTCGTTCGTCAGCGGCCTGGAAAAGGTTGCGGCCGACGTCCAGAAACTGATCCCAGCGGAGCCGGCGCGTGCAGTAGCTCTTTGTGAGGCCTTCCTGGCGGGATGCCACGCGAAGGCCGAGCAACTGGACGACTCGAGCGGCAACTTCGGGATGTTCGTCAGGGACCTCATCTGCACCTGGATCAAGGCGCGGCAGGCTGCCGGCGTGGGGCAACCGCTGTTTGAGACACCGCGCGCCAAGCCCTGTATCAGGCCACCAAGGGCATCCTGCGCAAGGTCAACAAACTGGCTCTGACCGCGCTGCGATTGGCTGCGGGACGCAAGCTCCAGGCTGTGAATGAAGCCATCCTGCTGGACGCCACTTCCGAGGCTCTGCTGTGAAACCGGGGCCGCCAAGAACCCTTCGGTTGTGCTCTCGCTAGCCCAGTTGCTCACCGAGCAGCCCGCGGCACCGCCGCCCGGCTGGATCGAACCCGGACTCCTGCCGGCACAGGGCATCCTGTTTGTCGGTGGCGAACCCAAGGTCGGCAAGAGCCTGCTGGTGGCCAACCTCGCGTTGGCGCTGGCTTCCGGGCAAAACCGCGCCGGCTTCACCGTGCCTGCCGCCCGCCGGGTACTCGTCTGCCAGTTCGAACTCCCGGTGGCGCAGTTTGTCTCCCGCCTGGTGGCCATGCGCCGTTCGCTGGGCCCAGATGGCACCCCCGCCGCCGACCAGAATCTGCTGGTGGACACCCGTGCCATGGGCCATCTGTTGAGCGCGCCGCAGGGACTGAACCATTTTCTGGTAGCCGCACGCGAAGCCGCGGCCGAAGTGATCGTCTTGGATCCCTTGTATTCCACCCACGATCAGGATGAGAACGACACGCGCTCCATGGCGGCGTTATGCCAGAGCCTGTTGCGCCTGCGCGATGCCTCGCGAGCGGCGCTGATTGTGGTGCATCATGTGCGCAAGTCCATCGGACGCGACGAGATCGGTCGTGCCTTCCGCGGCTCTTCGGCGCTGCACGCGGTGGGCGACAGCTACTTGCTGCTAACGCGGCCGTCGGCGAGTCCGACCGCCGTCGAGCTGCGCTTTCAGTTTCGCTATGCCGCACCGCTGGGGGCACGGTTGCTCGAACTGGAACCTCAATCGTTATGGTTTTCTGCCGTTGGCGCTGCCTGCCACCCTCGCCCCCGCAGAAAGGTCGAACCCGCGGATGTGACCCAGGCATTGGCGGGCATCGGCCAGCAGGCCCGCCACAACCAACTGCGCGACCAGGTCATGCGCGCTACGGAGTGCTCCAAGCGCACCGCGCAACTGGCGATTCAGGAAGCTTGCCTGAAAGGTGGCATTGTGCAGGATAACGGCCAATACCGGCTGCCGCTATAGGCGCCGGTGGCTTGGCCGTGTCGGTTGTCCGCTCGGGGTCGCGCCCGGGTGGATGCCCAGGGCCGATGCGACGGAGTGGCTCCGAAGAAATCGGCTCCCCCTCCCGTGTTCGGAGACGGGCGCGGGAGGGGTTCTCCCTTCCGACACGGCCAAAAACAAAAGAGCCTACATTTCTTTGGTGAACTCCCGAGCGGAGGCCCTGGGCTATAAAACGCAAAGATCGCCCGGCTGCTTTTGCCGGGCGCTCCGAATGGGTCTCTGGCCGGGATACTCGCATCTGCCTACACGAGCAAGTACCCTATCCCGCGCCCGTCATTCGTCCGGGCGTCAATCTGAGAACTCAGCCGGGAAATAGCGTGAGACGTTCGAGGGGAAAGAATGTGACGCATTACACCCTGGTGAACGAACTGGTGGAAGCGAAACACGCCAACCAGTTGAGCCGGGTCCTGGGCCGGTGGTCACGCTACGAGTTGATCGTATCGACGAACTGGGGTACGTTCCGCTGCTGGCTCCGGTAGAGGGCTGAGCCGCTCCGGCGAAGATCGAGTACAAACCCGGACAGCCAATCGAGGACATATGCCCAGGACCTGTGGACGCATCGGCTGTGCGTTAGCTGTTGTGCTGCTGATGTCCGTGCCCGTCTGGGGTGGGACAAACTCGGGGCAGTCGAGTCTCATGCGGCAGCTTGCCTCCAATGCCTCTGTACTTGGTGGACGAAGGTTTCCAAGCGAATTCTCTGTGTCGGGCCCTCGCCGTTCCCGTAGACGAGGTTGATGATCGGAGCGCTACCAAAATCGGCCCGAATCGCCGAGACTACGGCCGACGACGCGGTACCAACGGCGCAGTTGATACCGGAGGCATTGACCACACCAGCGGCGCCGCGGCGCAGAAAATCGGCCATCTTCGCAACGGTGAGAAGGATGAGGTAGTTCGTGCGAGGGCCGACGTACCGATGAGCCAGGCGAATCAGGTCGTCCGCCGACGGCTCTACGGCGAGGTCAACCACCTCCTGAGGGAGACGTCTCGTCAGCTTTAGCCGGGCTTCGGTTGTCAGCGCTTGAGTCAGCCCATCGATTGCTGCCGATCCAAAGCGTCCTTGCAAGACTCCGCTGCGCGAGTCGAGAGCCGAGGCAACGTCCACCATCGTGGCGAAGAATGGGCTGGGCCACACCTCGCATCCCAGTTGTATCAATCGTTCGAACAGGGCTGCATTGCCGGTCGAATTGATCCGCGTATACAAGTCACCTGTAACGCCTACCAGAGGTCTTGAGCCGGGACTTCCCACTCGCGGTAGTGCCCAGAGGTCGAGCGCCGATTCCGTCAGGACCTCGTCGAGGTTTCCCTTCTCGGCCACAACGCGGCTGAGCCGCTCGACGGAAGTAGCCAAGAGCTCCTGTGCCGAGCCGGGGTGCGTCTCGTAGGGTCGCAATCGCGTGGCCAGGGTGAAGAGAAAGTCGGTCGCCAGAAGGCCCATGTAAAGGCGGAACATCCCCGGGATTCCCACCACGCGTGCCAACTGCGCGGTTGTTGCTTCCCAGATCTCGGTCTTTGGAAGACCATGTCGATCAAGCAGGATACGGAGACCGTCGCCATATTGGCGCACGAGACAAGGCGAGGTGCAGTTTGGGATCAGGAACACATTGTCGCCATCGGGCGGTGAACTCCGCACCCAGCGGACGAGATCCCCGGCGAGAATTGCGTACGGGTGACACTCACGCCCTGAAGTACATTGCTCTCCGAGGCGCACCGAATCGTCGTCGGGAGGTGGAAGCACGACGGCACGATGACCTGCCGATCGAACCGCGGCGGCGTAGATGTGTGCGTGCTCGGAGAAGCGCGGGATGAAGAAATGGCGCCCGGCCGGCATCGGGCGCGGCCCGGGCGTCACGCGCCACGAGCATTCGTGTGCCGCGGCGTTACTGAGGTGCTCTTGAATTTCATCGGCGAAAGCCTCCAGCCGAGTGATCAGGCCAGCTTCACCCCGGTGCTCGTCGAATTCGAGTAGAAGCCGCGGCCGGCCGGACAGCAACTCCTCCAGGTGTTTGGCAATGAACCCATCGGGACCGCATCCGTAACTCGATATCAGGATCGGAAAGAGCCGTGGATCTCGACGGATCACCTCCACGGCGCGCAGTTGCTCCCGGTTGTAGTGCCAAGGGACGGTTTGCCAGCGAGCATCCAGGCGAACCTCATCGAGCGGAAGCAGGTCCCAAGGGATAGCAGGCAGGCCAAGCCGTTCGAGATGGTGTGCGATCCCGAGGTTCAGGGAGGGATCATGCGTATTGTACGGTCTGCCGAGGACCACCGCGGCGCGTTCGAATGGTGACGCGAGTGTATCCTTTCCTAGCCGCTGTCTGGCTGCGACGAATCGGGCCTGAGCCGCCCGTGCCTTGATCAGGGCTCGCCAGACCGAATCGACCGGCCGGCCGAGCGCCTTCGCGAGAGCCAGCGCTGGTTCGACCAATCCTAGAACGCCGTCCCGCATCGCAAACTGGGCCGTGACCAAGCGGCTCCGCCACTCGGCCCGCAGCATGTATGGCAGTTGTTGCACGTAGAAGCACGTGTGCGACTGATCATCCTCGCGGCGCGGGGGGCACTCCAGTACGGCGGGCAGAAAGATCTTCTCCACACTCCTATCGAGGAGAGTCTTGGCGTGTGCTGCTGCGGTTTTTATCGGCAAGCAGGTCTCCGCAGGCAAACCACCTGTGGACTGTTGCACGGCACCGGCCGGGACGTGCTCTGAAACTACCGGCTCAAAGCCGAGTTCATCGAGGAACGTCGCCCAAAACGGAAGGAACTCCAGGTTCAGCGATGCCCGCAAGAGGCCCAGGCGTGGTCTTTCACCGTCCGGGCGGGATGGAGGTAGATGCTCGCGAAGGAGTTGCTCGCGCGCGGCAAATAGTTCAGGAAAGGGACGAGCGATCTCCTTCGCTTCCCGGTCGCGCTCCGAGTAGCGCTCGCAGATGTCACCAAAGTGCGCCACCTTGGTACCGACCTTGATACGATTGACCTGGCACCGGTTTTCGCAACGGTGGCATTCAAAACTGCGCCACACAGCTCCGTCGCAAGCGTCCAGCCCACGAAAGCGGCTGCGGGCCGGTTTCGCCCGCGCGGCGAGCATCGCGGCGCCAATCGCTCCGGATATCCGATTGTACGGATGCACGCGGATTGGCTTACCCAGCAGTTGGCGGAACGCTGCGACCACCGCCCGGTTGGAGGCAGTGCCGCCCTGAAACACGATGCAGCGGCCGACGTGACGGCCCGCCACGACCTTCTCAAGGTAGTTCCGGACCACTGAGTACGCGAGGCCCGCACACAGATCTTCAAGCGAAGCCCCCCGTTCCTGGGCCCGGACGACTTCCGTGTCCATAAAGACCGTGCAGCGTGCCCCGAGGTCGCAGGGATGGGTGGCGCGCAATGCCAAGTCGGAGAACTCCCCGGTGATCCGTACGCCGAGCCGGCTGGACTGCTCCTCCAGAAACGACCCTGTTCCGCCGGCGCATATTTTGTTCATCTCAAAGTCGGCCAGCCGGCCGTTGCGGACCGAAATGTACTTCGAATCTTGCCCGCCGATCTCGAAAATGGTGTCCACTTCGGGCATGAATAGAAGCGTCGATACCATCTGAGCGGTGATTTCGTTGTGGACGACATCAGCGCCGACGACCTCGGCGGCAAGGTGCCTTCCGCTGCCGGTGGACCCGACACCTACTATTTGAAGTCTGCTTCCAAATCGCTCGCGAATCCGCTTGAGTCCTTCGTGCAACGCCTCGACCGGCCGGCCGCGCGTCGGAAGATAGATCCCATCGAGAATTTCATTGCCGGGGCTGAGCAACACCAGATTTGTGCTCACGGATCCTACGTCGAGGCCTAAAAACGCTTTGAAATTGTCCGAGACTGGGGCAACGTCTTCTGCATTGGGGGATGATGCCGGTGGCTCCGGCGGCAGAGGCGGAAGAACGGGGCGGTCGACGTGCGAGGTCGCGGTCTCGCGTTCCTTGAGGGCGGTGACAAACTCCTGCAATCCCGTGAGAGGCGCTTGGCCCGCGAGACTGGCTGCTCCCAGAGCGCCGAAGAATGGCGAGTCCTCCGACGACGTAAGTTGGCCGTCGAACAGCGCGAGCTGCTCCCGAAATGCGCGGACCAGACCTGGATTGGCGGCCCCTCCTCCCGCCAGCACAACGGGTGGCTCTATCCTGCGCCCCTGTAGTGTAGTGGCAACGAAGGTGCGCACCATCGCCTGGCAAAGACCGTAGGCGATTTCCTCCGACGGAGTCCCCTTCTGCTGGAGGTGAATCATGTCCGACTTGGCGAAGACGCTGCATCGTCCGGCGATAGTCGCTCCGCGGGCGGCGCCAGCAGCGAGCCGTCCGAGTTCAGAAACCGTTAGTCCCAAACGATCAGCCTGCTGTTCCAGAAA
>DASRBG010000081.1:0-42081 GCA_035653735.1 Gemmataceae bacterium | reverse complement strand
GCCACCCCAGCCAAGACCTCGAACGCCCCAACCTCCCCAGCCGCCCCAGCCGAGGCCGCGACCGCCCCAGCCCCAGCCAAGGCCACGACCGCCCCAACCCCAGCCGCCCCAGCCGAGACCACGACCGCCCCAGCCCCAGCCAAGGCCGCGACCGCCCCAGCCAAGGCCTCCCCAGCCAAGGCCACGACCTCCCCAGCCGAAGCCGCGACCTCCCCAGCCACCCCAGCCGAAGCCGCGATGCCACGTGCGGATGGTGTCGGCGCCTTGGCCGTCATCGACCAGGTTTTTCGTCGGCGTGTTATCCACCATATTCAGACGGACCGTATCGTCGCCGCGCGACACGCCCGACCAGGCGAGGACACCCGCAGCCGCCAGCAAACCGGCGGCAAACCATTTTCCTCTCATGGTCTTGCCCTCCTCTTAGAAGATGAATGACCAGCCCACTGCCTCGGTTTCCGCCGTCGTACGTTTTCCGAACGTAACGACTTTTCTCATTTTATCATCTTTATCGATAGTGCGTCAAATGCGCAAAGATGCGCGGATGAGGAATGCTCCATCAAGGAACGATCAACCGAGATAATCGCTCAATATCGTGCGCGCAATCGAGAAATAGATGATGATGCCGGTGACATCGACGAAGGTGGCGACAAAAGGACTCGAAGCATAACCGGGATCAATGCCGATGCGTTTGAAGAACAAGGGCAGCATCGAGCCGACCAAGGTGCCCCATAGACAGATTGAGGCAACTGAGAACGAGACGATCAGCGACAAGCGAAAGGAATCGACTGCCTCATGATAGACCCTACAATTGGCGGGGAGATAGACGATATCGTAATCAGGATTATTGGGATCGGTATCGATTTTTAATTTCCCGTCGTCCGGCAAAGCAACTTTGGTCTCGTGCGCCTCGATCATGCTCTGTTCCACATTGGCAGGAACATAGACAACCTGGATCTCCTTTCTCCACAACCAGAAGCCTTCTGGCTGTTGCTCGATGCGAAGAGGTTTCTTCTTGGGCACGCGGACTTGAACTTCTTCAGGCCTTTTCGGGGCGCTGCTGCGGACGCTGGCGGGAGTAATCCAGGCTCGGCCAAAGCCGATGAGTCCCAGCGTGATGCCGAGTATTACGCCCATGATAATCTCATGACGCAGCACGCGCGACCAATCTTTGCCTGTTACTTGTCCCAGGGCCAACGCGCGGGTAATCAGCGTGGCCGCCTGCGAGCCGGAGTTGCCGCCCGTCGAAATGCACAACGGCACGAACAGGCTCAGCACCACCACGGCGGCGATGGCGTCCTCGTAGCTCGAAAGGGCCGTGAACGTGAACAATTCCGCGACGAAGAGAACGGCCAGCCAACGGGCGCGCTTCCACCATAATTTGACGAAACTGGTATCGAGGTAGCTTTCCTCCAACGGCGCCACGGCTCCCATGCGATGCACGTCCTCGGTCGCTTCGGAGACCACCACGTCGATCACGTCGTCGTAGGTGACGATGCCGACGAGCCGTTTCTCAGAGTCAAGGACGGGGATGGCCAGTAGATCCAGGCGTGTCATTTCCTGCGCGACAATTTCCCTGTCATCGCTGACCCTGACCGTGACCGGCTGCTTGTCCATCAGCTCGCTGACGATGGCCCTGCGCGGCGCCAGGATCAGCTCGCGCAGCGACACTACGCCCAGGAGCCGCCGCTGGTCATCGACGATGTAGACATAATAAATAGTCTCGCTGTCGGGCGCTTGCAGACGCAGGCGGTCCAGCGCTTGATCGACCGTGATGTTGGCCGGCAGCCAGGCGTAATCGGTGGTCATGAGGGCGCCGGCGGTGTTTTCCGGATAATCGATCAGCTTGGCGATGTCGCGGCGGTCGGCCTCATCGACCAGGCGCAGCAGACTTTCAACGACCTTCGGCTCCAGCCGGCGCAGCAGATCGGCGCGGTCGTCGTGCGACATCTGCTCGATCAGCCGGGCCATGTGCGGCCGGCCGGTGCCTTCGACCAACTGTTCTTGCGCTTCCAGGGGAAAATACACGAAAATCGCCGCTTGATTGGCGATCGTTGTCGTGTTGAGGAAACGCCAGACATCCTCGACGCTGATGGCGTCATCCGTCAAGGCTTCCGCGACGGTGGCCGGGTGCAGCGCGTCGCAAAACGCTTCCATCGCCGCCAGATCGTCTTTTTCCAGCAGCAAGCGAGCTTCGGGAGTGAACAGTGGGTGCGACATAGTCCCGTTCTGAGGTCGGAGTTATCGGAATTTTGCCAGTCCAGAGCGCCTGGCGAGCGGGGTCGCGTAAGCGCCCCGAGAAAACTACCCCTCGGGGCGCTTACGCGACCCCGCTCGCCCTTACACTTCGGGCGGGTAGATCAGCAGATTATCGATCAAGCGCGTGCTGCCGAAGCGAACGGCGACGGCCAGCAGGACCGGGCGTTCGGCAACGATCTGGCCTGGAGGTTGCAGCGTGTCGGCGTCCACGACGGCGGCGTAGTCGAGGATGGCGCCGGGAACCGAGGCAATCTGCTCCGCCATCACCTGCCGCACCGCGGCAGCGTCGCGCTCTCCCGCTTCGATCCGCCGTCGCGCCTCGGTCAGAGCGCGATACAACACCGTGGCGCCGCGGCGCCCCTCCGCTTCAAGATAACTGTTCCGCGAACTGAGAGCCAGCCCATCCGCTTCGCGGACAATCGGACAGATACGCACTTCCACCGGCACATTCAGATCGCGCACCATCTGCTGAATGATCCGAGCTTGCTGGGCGTCTTTTTGGCCGAAATACGCGCGGTCGGGCTGAACCATGTTGAACAGCTTCAGGACGACGGTGGCGACGCCGCGGAAGTGTCCCGGCCGCGACGCGCCGCACAGCACATCTTGCAAACCGGTGACTTCGACAAAGCTGCGATAGCCCGGCGGATACATCACTTCCGGCGGCGGATGAAACACCAGATCGACGCCGGCCGCGCCGCACAATTCCAGGTCGTGCTCCAGTGGCCGGGGATAGCGATTGAGATCCTCGTGCGGGCCGAATTGCGTTGGGTTGACGAAGATGGAAACGACGACATAGCCGTTCTCGGCGCGGGCGGCCTCGATGAGGCTAAGGTGTCCCGCATGCAGCGCCCCCATCGTCGGCACTAGTCCAATCGTCCGGCCGCGCCGGCGCGCCAGGGCCACGGCGTCGCGCAGCGGAGTGATGTCGGTGACGACGGCGGGTCTCATGAAGCGCTCCCTGGGGCGAACGGCCGGCGTAAGCCGGCTGGTTGCCTATTCACCAGCCGGCTGGTTGCGTATTCACCAGCCGGCTTACGCCGGCCGTTCGCCTGGAATGCTTGCCAGTAACAGACTGAGATACGAACGCCGCTCCAGATTGGTCAGCCCCAATTCTGAGGCGATTTCCGCGAGGATGGATCGAGCCGCCTCCACCTGCTCGTCGGCAGTGAGAATTTCAACCTCGGCGAAGCGGCCGAGCTTCTCGACTTCATCGAGACAGACGGCCAGGGCGAAGCCGCCGCGCTCCAGGTGATACATCCGGCGATGCTTGCGGACGACGGCGACGGCACGATAACCCAGATGAGCGAGTAGTTGCATGAACTGCTCGGCCGCCTCATCGCCGTCGCGCAGCGGGATTTCCAATTCGGTGCGAATCTTGACATCGCCGGGATGCTTCGGTCCCTTGTAGGTCAGAAAGTTGGCCGAGCCGACGCGCCGAAGCCGGAACGCTTCATCGGTGCGGGCGAAATCGCGGTCGGGAGCGTTGAAGTAGTGGTCGGCCTCGGTGTGCTCCTCGCCGCGCCGCGCGTTCCATTCGGCCAACCGCTTCTCGATGGCGGCGAAGTTAGCGTTGGCGAATTTTTGTTCGATTTCGAGCATCGTGCGGCCGCTCCTATGCTCACTTGCCATGTAAATGACAGTTCCATCCGGTAGAATCATGGCAAGGACAGATGATAGAATCCAGGTGGATTTTGTAGTTAAGCTTTCGTAGGCAGCGAGGGATAGATGGCCAACAATCAGCAAGGCGATGACATCAAAGCGGGTAACTGGCGGACGGTTTGCCGGGTCGGCGAATTGGCCGACGGCGAGGGCAAGACCGTGACGATTGGCGGCCAGCTCATCGCCGTCTTTCACGCGAAGGGGGAATATCACGCCATCGATGATACCTGCCCCCACATGGGCGCCTCGCTCAGCGGCGGCTATATCGAGGACGGCGTCGTCACTTGTCCCTGGCACGCCTGGCGCTTTCGGCTGTGCGACGGCGTCTGGGCCGACAATCCACGCATCAAGATCGGTTCCTACCCCGTGCGGATTGAGGGCGATGTGGTGCAGGTTCGCGTTGAGCAATCGCCGGACAAAAAACGTTGAGGAGGCGGTCTCATGAAGCGAGCGCGCGGGCTGTGCGGCCTGGTCGTCTTGGCGGGCAGTATCGTGGCGACGAGCCTGTCCGCGCAGACTCGCCGCGCTCCGGAACGGCTGCCTGCTCCCGAACCCCGGTTCGTCCCCAAGTTCGAGGCGCTGGCCGAGACCAAGCTCCTCATGGAAGGATTGGCTCTGCCCAATTACCGCGCCGTGGAAAAGCACATACAAGGCAAAGGACCGCAAGATGTCGATACATGGATGTTCGCTCGCGGTCAGGCGCTCTTGATCGCCGAGACGGGCAATCTGCTCTTATTGCGGCCGCCGCGCAATGAGGGCCGCGACACATGGATGCGCCGCGCCATGGACATGCGCCAGTCGGCCGGTGATCTCGCGCGGCGGCTGGGCAATCGCGAACTCGCAGGCAGCCGAACCGCCCTGCTCGACCTGACAACCAAGTGCAACAACTGCCATCAAACCTTCCGCGTGCCGACACGGATCGGCCCGAGCGAAGAAGGTGGTTAGGTGGTTGGGTGGTTGGGTGGTTAGATGGCCGGTTAACCGGCCATCTAACCACCCAACCACCCAACCACCCAACTCTCCGCTCCTGCATAGCTTCGGAGACCTTCGGTCAAGGCCAGTGGCTCGGTCCGGAGACCGGGCCACAACAGAGGTGGTTAGGTGGTTAACAACCCAACCACCCAACCACCTAACCACCTACGCCTCCGGGTGGACCCACGGTTGGCGATAAGGCCGGGTCAACAGCTTCGTCGCCTCCTCGTCCCCAGTCACGACGTGCTTCTCGGGATCGTATGCCAGCGACCGGCCGAGCTTTTGCGATAGGTTGGCCAGGATGCAGCTCGCCGTCGAAATGTGCCCCTGCTCGATGTCGGCCACCGGCTTGCCGCGCGTGGCGATGGCGTGAACGAAATCTCGCATATGCCCGCGCACAGCGGAGGCAGCGAACACTTCCAACTCTTTCTCGTTTTTCTCCTCGGGGTACTTGTCCGTGTCGTTCAGCCACTCACCCCTTATCGTTGGCTCCCTCTTTCCGAGCGGCGTGAACTCGTACTTCCACGGGTCCACCTTCAGCGTCCCCTTGTCGCCGTAGAAATTGGCTCCCCACTGGAATTTCGGATCGGGCGGCTCGCCCCAGGTGCGGTGCTGCCAAACGATGGGCAGATCGCCGAAGTCGAACGTCGCCGTCTGTGTATCGGTGATGTTGGCCTTGCTCTCTTTATCCACGAGGATGCCGCCGTTTGAGGAAATGCGCTTGGGCCAACCCAAATCGAGCATCCAGCGCACCATGTCGAGCATGTGAATGCACATATCGCCCATGATGCCGTTGCCGTACTCCATGAACGCGCGCCAGCCGCGCGGATGCACCCACTTGTTGTACGGCCGCATCGGTGCCGGCCCGGTCCACATTTCGTAGTCGAGGTTCTCCGGCGGCTTGGTATCGGGCGGGTTGCCGGTGGCCCGCATGTGGAAATAGCAGTAAATCTCGACGAGACCGAGCTTGCCGAACTTGCCCTCCTTGATGACGCGATCGCGGGCCTCGATGAGATGCGGCGTGCTGCGCCGCTGCGTTCCCACCTGCACCACGCGGTTGTGCTTGCGGGCCGCCGCGAGCATTGCCCGGCCTTCGGTGACATCCACGCTGATCGGTTTCTGCACCCAAACATCGGCCCCCGCTTCGATGGCCGCGATCATCGGCAGAGCATGCCAGTGGTCCGGCGTGCCCACCAACACGATGTCGAGGTCCTTCTCCTTGAGCATCTCCCGATAGTCGGAGTAGGTCCGCGGCTTCTTTTTGGACTTTTGCCGCCCGGCAACAACATCGGCGGCGTTGGCGAGTTGTTTCTTATCGACATCGCACAGCGACACGACTTCGACCGGCGCGACCTGAATAAGGCGAAGCAGATCGACCTTACCGTACCAGCCGCAGCCGATCAGCCCCACACGCGGCGGCTTGTTATCGGCAAAGAAAGCCTCCACAGCCGGCGACAGCGCAAGCCCGGCCGCGCCGGCGCCCAAGAATTGACGACGATTCATGGTGGTAATCTCCCGCAAATAGAAGAGAGGGAACGCGGTAGATAATCTAGCGGCGGCAAACGGTGTTTGCCACTTTGTTGCCGCAATGCGCCCCGTGGCAAACGGCTAACTTCTTGTTTCGTAAGGGTTTATCGGTGCAGTTTGCCGCCTTGCCGCTCGCCAAGTCCCTCCGTAGGTGCCGCGAGCCGAGCGGCACTCGTTGGTCGGCTCGGCTCGCCGGACCTACCCGTTGACCCGGCGCGATTTTACCGAAAATAATAATTTTTTCGCGTCGCGGCAGATATTTGCGTTCATACTTTATAGAGGCTTATTGTTGAGGCCGCTTGGCAAGCGGTCTTGTCCACCTTTCGTCCGGCTTGGCGGCTGATGTTGGCTGCCGAGGGTGGGCATCGTCCAATTTGCGGCGCTCCCGCGCCCGGGGGTGAGGATCATGTCCGCGGAGATGGAAGCGTCTCGGCTCACGGAGAAGATCGAGCGGTGGATTGCCGAGGCGCGTGGCGGCAGCTGTCCGGCGCTCGATTGGTTATTGGAAGCATGTTCTCGCTACCTGCTCGTGGTGGCCAATCGGGAATTGTGTGCCGCGCTGCGTTCGCGGCTCGATCCCGTGGACGTGGTGCAGGACACCTTGATGAAAGCCTGGCGGCATTTCTCCCAGTTCCAGGGAGAGACCGAAGCGGACTGGCTCGCCTGGCTTCGACAAATCTTGCGCAACAACCTGGCCAACGAACGCCGCCGCCACGTCCGCACGGCCATGCGCAGCACCCGCCGGGAAGTGCCGCTGGCCAAGGCGACCTTGACGCAACTGCCCGACCTGGCCGGCTGCACTGCGGCCACGTCCGTCCGGCAAGCGCGGGAGCAGGAGCGCAACGAGGCGCTGGCGGACGCGATGCAACGACTGCCCGCGCACTATCAGCAAGTGCTCCACTTGCACACGCAAGAAGGATGGACGTTCGCCCAGGTCGGCGAACCGCTCCATTGCTCCGCCGATGCCGCCCGCAAACTGTGGCGACGGGCGGCTGATGAACTTGTGCAGCTGTTGGGAGGTGCTCGGTAAGCTATGATGAGCGCGAGGAACTGTCGCGTCGGGCAAAGAAACTCAGAAAAAAAGCTCGATTTCGGAAAAATCGCGTCCGGTCTACGGGGGCGATGGTGTCTAGGGAAGTAGGTACCAGACAGTTTGTATAACGCCGCGAACAATGGTTGTTGCGATCGGCGTGCGCAGCCGTTCGGGGAGAAAGGATGAGGGGAGGCGACAGGGAAGCGTCCAAGTTCGGAAGGCACGATTCGGTCGCCGGGCCGTCCCCGGAAGGCCAAACGAACCAACCCTTCGTTCCGATGAACCCCATTACCTAAGGAGCCATTCATGGCGAGGAGACCGCGTGCTAAATTCATGTTCGCCAACACCCGCCCGCGTCCAGGCCACGAACGAGGGTCTAGGAATAAAGCTGCGCAAATCCCGTTCCCGCCACCCACGCCGGATCCGACATCTCTAGTTCTGGACTTCAACGATATTGTAGAAGATCCTTCTGTACTGACGGCGATCAAGAGCGCGAAGAAAATCGTTTTCCACACAGTCGGGGATACAGGCGGTGTTCGGGACGGCGCGGCCCAACAGACTCTGATCGCCGAAGCGATGGAGGCGGATTTCTCAGGTGATCGCAGCGACCACCCGGCATTCCTCTACCACCTGGGCGACGTCGTTTATTACAACAGTGAACCTGATCATTACGTGCAGCAGTATTTCAAGCCGTACCAGTACTACCCCGCGCCAATCGTTGCCATCGCCGGAAATCACGATAGCTCTCCCTCCACGACAGATACTCCGGGCGACCTTGGCCAGTTCATGAAGGTGTTCTGCGATAACACGCCACGACCGCTTGTGCCCGATTACGATCGAACCTCCATGACCCAGCCCTATCTCTATTTCACGCTGGAAGCACCATTCGTCAAAATCATAGGGCTCTACTCGAACAACGGAGAAGGACCCGGAGTCCTCGATCCCAACGGGGACACGGCCCAGTTGGAGTTCTTGGAGGCCGAGTTCAGACGCGCCGCAAAGGCGCGCCCCGCCGACTCGCGCGCCGTACTTGTGGCCGTCCACCACCCTCTCTTTTCCATCGGGAAAGACCACGGCGCGTCTCCGACAATGCTCGACAAAGTGGACAAGCTCATGGACAAAACGCGCTTTATCCCCGACGCCTTTCTGTCAGGGCATGTCCACGGATTCGAGCTGTTTTACCGCGACTATAACGGACACGAGATTCCGTACGTGATCTGCGGCACCGGAGGCTATAACGACGACGCGCACGTCAAAGACAGCCCACGACTTCCGGCTCAGTTCGAGAAAGGCTTCTCTCTGGCTCAGTTCTTCGACTTCCAATATGGCTACATGCGGATGACTGTGGATAAAGACTGGCTCACCTGCGAATACGTCGGCGTAGCCAAGAGAACCACCCATGCCCTGCCCCAGCCGGCCGTCCTTGAATCTTTCAACGTGGACCTAAAGAAGCACGTGGTAAGTTCGTATTGAGATCTATCACGTCAGACCGCCGCGAGCTGTGTGCTGCCGCCTCGCACCCGCCGGGAAGTGCCGCTGGCCAAGGCAGCCTTGACGCAACTGCCCGACCTGGCCAACTGCAGGGCGGCATTGTCCGTCCGGCAAGCGCGGGAGCAGGAGCGCAACGAGGCGCTGGCGGACGCGATGCAACGCCTGCCCACGCACTACCAGCAAGTCCTCCACTTACACACGCAGCAAGGATGAACCTTCGCCCAGGTCGGCGAACCGCTCCATTGCTCCGCCGATGCCGCCCGCAAACTGTGGCGACGGGCGGCGGATGAACTTGTGCAGCTGTTGGGAGATGCACGGTAAGCGAGGATGAGCGCGGGGAGCTTTCACGCTCGGCAAAGAATCAAGAAAAAACTGTCGATTTCGGAAAAATCGCGTCCGGTCTACGGGGGCGATGGTGTCTAGGGAGGTAGCAGACGGTTCGCGTAGCGCCGCGAACAAGAGTCGTTGCGTTCGTGATGGGCAGCTGTTAGGGGAGGAGGGTAGGTGGGGGCGAGGGTGAGGCGTCTGGGTTTAGAGGATGCCATTCGACCCCCGGGCCATCCCCGGAAGGCCGAGCTAGCGGGGAGAAACGTACCTGACCCTTTTTCCTGAGTACAGGTATTTGCGCAAAATACCTTTCGTTATGCTGCCTTGCGTCTACGGTTAGTGGCAAACAGGTTGCGCGAAGCTTCAAACGGTGCCGCAAGCATCAGTATTTCGGGGACTTGCGTCGAGAGGACCAACGAATGCGGACGTGGGTGTTCCTCGTCCGACTGCTGAGCGCCGCCGTGATAGATCGTCTATCTATGTAACAAGTTCGGTGGCTTCAACTGGAGGTGCCTGCGATGCGCGTCACTCGTCGTGAAGTTCTGAAGGCTGCAGTAACTTCTTCTGTGACCGGCGTTAGTCTCGCGGAAATACCGACGGCCCGGGGGGACGAAATCACAAAGCATTGGGTCTCTCGGAGAGAGAACGGGTTCGACCCCATCCACATGTACATCCACGACATCTCCAACGATTACGGGCGGCAGGATATTCTAGGGCGCGCCTTACAGGTCCTGCACACCCGTTTTCGCAGTGAGCGAGTGGCCGCTAACACACTCAATGCCAAGGCCTTGGGGTTAGTCGGCTACCCTGCCGAGTTCGTTGACGAGGCCATCTGGAAGGAGTCGAATTTGGAAGCCCGCGGGATGAAGCGGTTTTACCTCCTCTATTTCCAGCTCGAAGTGCTTCGGCTGCCGGACTCGGCGAAGGAAGAGGATGACGAGGGACCGCCGTTCCCCGAGATCCACATCCACCCTATCTACGAGGAGAATGATATTTGGGGCAGAGCTCCGATAGGTACAGTCAAGGTCAGGTGGATAAATAAAGACCATTCTCGCCGGTCAGGCAACTTCAAGGTCTCCGTCAACACGTGGCACCTCGGGGCGAAGGGAAATGGCTCTGATGCCGACATGTGGGCATCGGTTGTCGCGCACGAGATGCTCCATAATCTCGGTCACCGGCATCGCGAAGACGAGTATGTTGACGGCCGGCAGATGAACGCCTTCCATCGGGCCGTGTACTGCAACGGCAACTACAACAAGGACAGAACCGTCCCTGGCTTCAAGTGAAGACCTGCAATCTGATGCTCAGTTGCGCATCCAGAGGAAGAAAAAGGTGTCGGGGATGAATGGCACGGACTTAAGACGCAAGTAGAATGTTTCCAAGATGTTACATTCGATAAACCCACGCTAGGTGACCTGTTCTCATATAAGCGATGTTCGAGGGTGGTGAAAAAACGTCGGTTGTCGAGCAGGTGTTAACAAATGTCTCCTGTCGAGAACCTCAGACTGCATAAGACTATGTTGCAAGAACTTGCGTCTTAAGTCCGTGCCATTCAGCCCCGACCCTTTTTCTTTTATCTTTTTCTTTCATGACTCAGGTACAAACACAACAATCGGCTCCGCATTTTGCAGGCGAGGCGTCTGTTGCACATCTTGAGTCGAAAAAGGAGCAATGATGGAAAAGTTGATTTGCTTATTTGGGATTCTTTTTGCCCTCTCTTCCCCCCTCAACGCCCAGACCTGGGAGCAGACCAGAGCGGCTATCGATGCAGGCCTGAGAACGAGGGCACAAGACTGCAACAAGTTTCTCCAGGCAGTCGCAAATCAACTAGGACTGAAGGCATTCGATGGAAAAACTGCGGATCAGATTGCAGCGCTGCTCGCATCGTCGAGAAGAAGTGGAAAACTTACCGGATGGAAGATCGCTGGAGGGAATTACACTGTCGAAAATGCGTTTGATCGAGCACAGCTCGGCGATCTGGTCATCGGAGTGATTGATAGTCAGACCCGAAACGCGGTGAAGCCTAGAGGCGACAAAACTAACTATACTCATGGTCATGTATTTATCATAGTTGCTCCGAAAAGAGGTAATGTGAGGCAGTGGCGAGACCTCGACATTGCTAACGCAGGCATTGGCAATACACCTCAAGAGCGAACCGCCCGGATCATGAAAGGAAACCTTGTGATGCGGAGCTGGGAGCAACCCCATGTCAAGTTCTACAATCTCGTAAAATGAATGTTCCGATGTGGAACAGAACGCTGCAACTGACGATCCACACGGGAAGAAAAAAATGAGGAACCGTTCTTGCGGACACCGCGCGACAACGAGCGGGACGACAGCGAAAGCGACAGTGTGAATTCGACCCCAACTCCATGATGTGCTCACGCCCGTTCCCCGCCAGGCCGTTCTCGAAGTGGCGGAGTGATGTCGTTCGTTTGCGCTTGTTGGCACAGTTTGGCACAATGAAGCTGTTTGCCATGCAGCCCCCGCATGTCGGGAGTTGACGCAGCTTGGCGTATCCTGGCACCGACTGGCAAGGGCGTCACGCGGAGAAATGTGGCGGAGTGGCGGCATGAGTAGGTACGTGGTAGCACTGTGCGATGTCTGAAGCAAAAAGAGTCCACGAACCAACCGAGCTTCGCACCACGTCTACCCGTATCTCGCTGACCAGAATCGCCAAGGACGAAGCCCTCCCGATCCCTCCCTTCCCATTTCCCGTCCCCTTTTCTCCCTGGTGCTTGTTCAAATTTCTTTTGTCACACTCGGGGCAAGCTCACGTAACACATACGGAATCAGCACTCAGCTTGGGTCGTGTCAACAACCGACCAGGCAGATGCGATGCGCCGACAATGGGTGATAGGGACTTTCTTCGGTGAGGTGCATCATGGACACCAACTCGTTTGCACAACTGGCTCAGACTCGCTCGGGCATCTATTCGGCCCTGTGGCGCCTCCAAGATGCCGACAGACAAGACCTTAAGCAAGAGTGCATACTCGCCTGTATTCGAGCCGCTAGTTGCTACAACCCGAACAAAGGACGGGTTGAATCCTATGTCCGCGTGATCGTGGATCGTGCCGCCCGGCAATGGTTTCACTCCCGCCGGCTCGTAAGAAAGCGTAACTACCGCTCGCAAACCCAACCCAGCCAAGTAATCCTGGAGGACTTGCCGGAACCCCCGCAGAGCCTCGATTACAGCAAAAGCGAATCCCTGTCCCTGCTCAGGCTCTTCGTGGAAGCACTGCCCAAACTGAGAAGGAGAAAAGACAGGGTGTTGCTCATTCAAATGTTGATGGGAGTCACGGGAGCGGAACTGGCAAGGCGAGCGGGGGTATCCCGGCAAATGATCAGCCTGCAACGTAGGACCGTCCTTAAGCAGTTGCGTGCATTGTTGGCCGACGAAGCGGATGCTTTGGCCTGGGAAGAAAAGAGAAGAACAGGGGGCGGGACTCGCAATTAGCGACTCTGTTCTGGCACGGTCTCCAAACCGTGCTCTGTTCTGGCACGGTCTCCAGACCGTGCCAGCCCGCTGACCGGAGGTCTCCACGGAACGCGGGAGACCTGCGGTCGCAATGGGGGCACGGTCGGGAGACCGTGCCCCAACGGGGTGCCCCAACGGGGGGGCGGGACTCGTAATTAGCGACTCTAACTGCTTACGTGATCACGTTCCCTTTTCCTCCCCAGAGTGGCGGATAAGGCACGAATGACTCTCCCGCCTACCTCCAACTCCCCTGCGCCTCGATTGGCGTTTCCGGAGAGGATTCATGGCCGCGTATCCTTGTCGGCGATTCGACTGGCGAGGATCGAGCCAAGGGGATCCGCCACGGGACTGCCATCCTTCTGTTCCATCGCATCTTGGCGAACTTCCTCGTGGTGCAAATCGGCACTGAAACGCTTCACATCGCGGTCGAGATCCTGTTCCGATGCCGCCACCACAGCGAGGACGCGCTCCAGATCGCCGCTGTCCAGCCATAGTCCGCCGCAGCGGCGACATTTGTCGAGAATGATACCGCTGTCACCAGCGTAGTTGAACGGCTCCATCGGCACGCCGCAGTACGGGCAGGCCGCATCCTCCCGCACATCGGTAAGGTCAACGCCCATGCGCACCGCTCGGCCGTGGACCGGCAGGCGGATCAGATCGAGGACCGCCCTGAGATCCTCCGGATCCATCCAGTGACCGCCGCAGTGCTCGCAGCATGTCATAACGATTTCACCATGATGCTCGGTGAGCAGCGGTATCTTGCAACGCGGGCAGAGATTCATGGCTTGCCTCCTGAAGACAACGCGGCTGCGCCGGAGAGCGTGTTGTTCCTAAAGAAAGACTCAGTTAACCACCCTTGGACCAATCGCCTTTCTGTTTTTCGAGTTCTTCCAGCGCGTCCTGCATCTCTCTTATTGAGCTGCGCTCCCCATCAGGTGTCTGGGCTGGCTCACGCATTGCTCCCTTCTCGTGCGGTTTGCTCTCCCGATTCTTGGACCGCCCGCTCGATCGCGGCTGCGGTCGAGCATTGGCGTCAGGACGACTTGTCTTGCTCTTCGCGGGAACTTTCGCGTTCATCGCTGTACTCCTTTCCGATAGACCTCGTTGACATACTCTACAGCAATTCACGTGCCGGAAGGGGAGGCAACCTGCCACGATCAGGAAATGACGCGATTGTTCAAGGAGTGTGACGGGACATGGGAGAGGAGTGCGGCTGTGATTGCGACGCGACCACCGTTTGAGCCGGAATTTCGCGTTCACATCCTCAGCGTGCCCGAATCGAACTGGACTTCGCGGGGAAACCGTATAACATCGGTTGGAGAGTTAGGAGAGCGAACCTCTCTTGGCAGGGATGTCTCTTTTCATTTCATGGAGGACCGCGAAACCCTTGACCCTGAATTCAGCCGATGCACGATCCCATTTCCCCGGTTATCGAGACCGTCGCCTTGTTCGCCGCCGGCGCGTCCGCGAACGGGACCGCGGCCGCCGAGTGTCAGAGCGTCGAACATCTGGCGAATCGCCTGGAGTTGGATCGCGCTCAGCTCTCGGCCGTGCAAGCGGTCATGACCTGGGCGGTGTTCCTGCGGCCAAGCACGGATCGAGGCGAGCGCGAATGCCTGCGGCACTACCTGGACGTGATGGGCTATCTGCCGGCCGACCGGAAGATCGTCGCCAACGCCGAACGGAGCCGCAACGGTGTTGATGCGGCCGTGCCGGTACTTCTGGAGGGGTTCGCGCGCGGTGAGTTCGATGCGGAGGCGTTTCTCGAAACCGATGCGGAACAGCTAGCGCATCGGTTTGCCGGCCTGAGCCGATCGCAGTTCGAGCTGTTGAAATCGATCCTTCGCCACCAGTGGGAGCTGGATCAGGCGGACCTGAGCGAGCTGATCGCGCAGTTTCCTTTTCCCATCACTCCGGTCAACTTCTTCGGCCGATTCGTCGCCGGCGGCTGCGATGAGCCGCGCAAGGCCATCCGCTATTTGCGGCTGTGCACGCCGTTCTTCGTCTGCATTCGATCGCTGCTCGAAGGATTGTCCAACGATCGTTTTCGCTTCCTGGTCATTCAGGGCATGGGGGCCGCGAAAGAATACGCGGCGGATGAGGCAGAGGAAGATGCCGACGCCGCGGCGGAGACTAAGCCGAACCTGCACTCCAAGGTCGAATCGGCGACGCTCGACAAGGAGGCGGTGGACTTGCTGCATGCGGCGATCAACACGGCCCACGATTTCATCGGCGAACGCGATGAGGCCATCCCGACGCCGCTCGCCTGCATCAAGGTACCGGACATCCCGAATTTTGCCAGCGACCACATCGACAAGGACGAGCAGGCGCAGCTCGCCGCGGAGTTCATCGATTGGCTGTTGACCGGCAACAGCGAGGGCGAGCTGCTGCGCCGCAAGGCGCTCTCCGTCGAGTGCGAGCGCGACTATCGCAAGACCAAGCGCGAGCTGCGGCAGACGCGGGTCAAGCGCAAGAAGCATCATCAACACGCTCCCGCAGATCAGGACGACAAGAAGGCGATGTCCATCTGGGAGCGCGAGGACGCCAAGCTGGCGAAGAAGATCGAGGAATTCGAGAACAGGATCAAGCAAGCCGACCGCGACCGGGCGAGGCGGCGAACTATCCTGCAACAACTGGAAGCGTCCGAGTCCAGCCGGGCGCGCATCCGCAAGTTCCGCGATGAGACGGCACGAGCGATCGATGAGGGCAAGAAGATCGTCTTCAGCCTGCTGGGGGATACCGGCGGCTCGGTGTTCTGTACCTACCTCGACCGCGCTTTCTCGATCGGAGCGCGTGCGTCTCGCCCGCATCGCAAGAGAACGGCGAGCGGGACGCACGCGCTCCACTCTCGTCAGGGCGTGAAATGGCTGCGGCAAGCATCGTTTCTGCTCAGCTCCGCCGCGGCGTCGCACATCCGTGAGAACCGTGTACAGGGCTTCGGTAGCATTGCCGAGCAGCAGCTCCGCGACTTTCCCATCGTGGCCGCCCAGATGGGGCCGAGCTTGCGATTCATCCTGGAGCGAGTGCTGCCCGAAAAGATCGACCCGAAGGTCAGCATGCTCCTCGATGCGCTGCGGGCGCACGTTCGGTTGCCCGGCGTTTCGGAGCGCAAACACTTGACGTACCTCGTCCGCAAGTGGAGCGGCAAGAAAGAGCCAAAACCGGACGATTATCTGTGCTATGCCTTCGAGCACGCCGCGTTTCTGGGCGAGCCGGACTTGCAGGCCATCCTGTTCGTCTTGCGCGAGTTGGGATTTTCCGATGTTCCCGAGCGGTGCCGGGTATTGTCGGCGGAGCGTTTCAATCACGCGCCGGCGATCCTGAATCAGTTCCAGGTCTACGCGCAATCGTACCGCCCCAACAAGCTCGGCGCGCTGCCGGCCGTCTTCCGAGACATTGCCACCCTTAACGATTACCGCACACTGCATCTCGATGCTTTCGGTATGTCCGAGGAAGTACGGCTCCTGGAAAAGCACCTGATCGACCGCGGCATCGTTTGCATCGTGGACACGACGAACTTCCATCCGGAACTGGGCGCAGTGGTCATGGAGGAAAAGATCAAAGATGACGTGGAGAAGACGCGCGAGGTCTGGGGCGATTATGTCCGGCCGCACGAACGGCTGGTGCGGTCGTTCGCGCGCCGGCTCATGGAGAGCAGCGTCCACGCGGAGCTGCGGAACCACTCGCTTGTCTGCGTCCGCAAGCCGGGGAAGCTCGACAAAATTTGGGAAATGCTCATTCGCAAGTTCCTCGGCATCGACATGAACCTGACTCCGGATCTTGGCCTGATTAACAAAGTGCTGTCCGACCTGACGGTCCACGACGAAAACGTGATTCTGGTCGTCGATGCCGATTCGGTTAAGGATCTGGAGCAATACCGCCAATTCGTCGGCCTGTTGCAGCGCTACCACATCAAGGTAATCGTGCGCATGCGCGAGCCGCTGCCGGGCTTGCCGCAAGTGCTCATCCAGCCGTTCATGGATGATGAGATTGCCGACCGGCTGTATGCCGAGGAGCCGGCGCTGCGGCGCAAGCTCGGTTTGGAGGAGCCGATTGGCCGCGCGATTTTCGAGTTCGCCGCGGCGCTGGTGAAGCGAACGCGCCGGCCGGACCAGGACAACCTGAACCTCGTGCTGCAAACGCTCAACGGCGCTGCGCAGCACGCGCGCATGGAAGGCTACCGGGGACTGACCGAGCAAGACATCGCCGCTGCCGCGCCATCGATTTTCCATTTGCCCGACGGCGAACAGATCCGGCACCGTAAGTCGGCCGTCGATAAATTCCTCGCCCGCGCCTCCTTCGAGGTGCTTGGCCAGGACAAGGCGATTCAGATAATCGGCGCCCGTATGAAAAGCCACGTACTAGGCGTGCGCGATGTGGACCGGCCGTTGGCGCTGCTCCTGCCCGGCCCGACGGGTGTGGGCAAGACCGAGCTGATGATGAAGTTCGCCCTGGCCATGAACATGCCGTTTTTCCACGTCGAAGGTGCGCAATTCTCCGAATCGCATACGGTCGCCCGTCTCATCGGCTCCCCCAGCGGCTACGTCGGTCCGGACAAGGGCATCCTCTACGTTTTCGCCGAGGAAAACGCGTCGGCCATCGTCTTCTTCGACGAAGTCGAGAAGATGCACCCCGATGTCTACACGGCGCTGATGAACTACTTCGACGCCGGCATCCTCACGGCCGGCAACGGCGAAACGGTGCGCCGGCCGGGCCACGTCATCGTCGGCGCAGCCAACGCCGGGGCCGAACGACTACACCGCTACATGAGCGAGCGCCAGGTCAAGGACGTGCTCGCCGAGGCGTTCACCGACCGCTACGGCAACAAACGGCCCGAGCTGGTGCGGCGTTTCGAGGCGATACCGATGCTGGCCCTGGAAAAAGACCACTTCGTCGATCTGCTGCGCGCCAGTCTGGAAACGCTCGGCAAGCGCTTCGGCTTCATCAACGCCAACCTGCGGCTCGTCGCCGTGGACGATAGCGCGGTCGATCTGCTCTACGAGGCGTCGCGCGAAGTGTGCGCCTACAGCGAGGACGGACTCCGGCGCATCGGTTTCAGTGACGGTGCGGTGGGAGTGCGCATTCGCACGCCGGCGCAGATCGCCGCCGATCAGCAATTGTTCTTCGACATGCGCCATGTCAGCCGAGCCTTCGAGCAACTCGGCGGCGAGTCGGTTCGCCGCTTCGCCGAAGAGCAGTACGACAACGGTTGGCATCGTCTCCGCAAACACCCGCGCCGCGTCAAACTCGTCGGCGACCCGATCCACGGGCGCATCCTGCTGGCCGATGTGGAGGAAATGAACGGCCACGCGGGCAATGGGCGGTTGTAAGGTGATGTATCGGATTGCGGCAGGTGGTTGCATCTCATTCGCTGTCGCTGCGTGTGCAGTTCTAGATAACTCCTAATGTTCTTCGAGAATCGTGGCGAGTTGGGCAGCGGCCTCGGAGGCGTATGCGGGTGTGTAAATCGGGAATGCCTGTCCCTGCTTGATTCCTGATAGTAGTTCCTCTCTGGCCAAATCATCAAGCAATAGCTGCGCAAGCCTGAATTTCTCGCTTCGAGGCAAGGCACGTATGGCGGGGATGATTTCCGCTATCGACATGGTTGCGTTCCTTATCATGCGAGCGGGACGCCCGCGCTCCCTTATGGCCTCGGATTCGGTTTATTTACCGACTGCTCAGCAGTCTTACCTTCCCCTCGGCGCAGCACAACCACGCGGTCAGCCGCGCCGCCGGGGAAGATCTCTTCGGCGCTTTCGCCGTCGGGCCAGCGCACGCGGATAGAGTCCACGCGCTCGGCGGAGCCGAGTCCGAAATGGGCGCGGGGATCGTTGCTGCACAGGTAACTTTGGCCCGGATTGATGCTCCCCATCCAGCGGCGTCCGCCAGCGTGGACCGTGACCACGGCTCCGTAGGCGTCGCGCTGATGAGCCGGGTCGATGGCGCGGACGAGCAGCCAATGGCCTTCCTTGGGCGCGATGTTGCGATAGAGCCGAGCCGGACCCGCAACGGTCGTTACCAGAAGATCCATCGCGCCATCGCCATCGATGTCGCCGCACGCCAGGCCGCGCGAGACGGCCAGCCGTTGGCCGAAGGGGTCGGTCGCGGACAATTCGCGGAACTGCCCTTTTCCTTCGTTGGCGAATAACTGATTGCGTTCGGCATAAGGCCGCCAAAACGGATCGAGACCACTACCCCTTTCCTCCGGCCCGCGCAAGACCCGGCCGTTGACGATCGCCAGATCCAGTGCGCCATCGTGATTGAAATCGGACAGCACCGTACCGAACCCCGTTCCGCGCCAGAATGGATCGGCCAAGCCGGCCCGGACCGTTTCATCCTGAAACCATCCCCTCGGTCCCTGGCGCCACAACGTGTTGGTTTCATCCGTTAGATGGGTGATGAAGACATCGAACAGGCCGTCGCCGTCGATGTCGCCCAGTGCGATGCCCATGTTGCCCTGAGACATTCCGTGTCCGTTATAGGCGAGACCGCGCGTCGCCGCCTCTTCCCGGAAGGTGCCGTCGTGTTGGTTGATCCATAAATAATTGGGCTGGCCGTCGTTGGCCGCCAGGATGTCCGGCCAACCGTCGCCGTTGAAGTCGGCGCAGACAACTCCCAGGCCAGGACCGGGTTTTTGGCCGAGACCGGACGACATCGTCACATCCTGGAAACGGATGGTCTTCGCCGCTCTCTCGCCTTCCCGTCGCTCGCGCTCCGGGCTTGTTACATTGCGGTATAGTTTCGCAATCGTGCCGTGAAAGATATTCGGGCCGCAGTAGTCGCGCCGGCCGGACGAGTCATCGCAGCGGCGCGAGGGATCGTAATCGATGTAGTTAACCACGACCAGGTCGAGCCAGCCGTCGCGGTCATAATCGACGAAGCTCGCCGACATGCTCCATAGCGGATCTTCCAGACCGCTCTCCCGCGTGATGTCTGTGAAGGTGCCGTTGCCGTTGTTGCGAAAGAGGCGAATTCCCTTGTACCCAGTAACAAGCACATCGGGCCGGCCGTCGTTGTTGACATCGCCGATGGCCACACCCATGTTATAGCCAGCGATGTCCAACCCGGAGCCTTCGGTCACGTCGCGGAACGTTCCGTCCGGCATCTGCTGGTAGAGGCGGTTCTTCGCTCCCTTGGGGCCGCCGTTCTGGAGGAGGTAGATGTCGAGCCGATTGTCGTTGTTGAAGTCGAACAGGGCAACACCGGAACCCATGATCTGGGGCATGAAGTATTCGCCGATCGGCCCGGCGTCGTGAACGAAGCGGAGACCGGATTTTTCGGTGATGTCTTGAAACCACGCCGGCGGGACCGGCTCCTCCACCGGCACGGTCGAGTCCGAAGAATGGCACCCCAAGACAATACAACTCAGCAGCAACAAGAGACAAAGAGAGTAACAGTAAAATCGTGGGGTGAGCATATTGAGAGGTAATTTCGGTTTCGCTGAGAATCCGCCGCGCTCGCTTGAATCTTACACCGTGACCATCCGTTAGTCTATCACGAGGTAGAACCCCTCCTGGGGGACTCTCGTTCCCACGCTCCTGCGTGGGAACGAGAGAACGAGAGATGGATAGTTTTGCTGTCGATGAGGCCTCGATTATCCGCTATCATCAATTCACTGGTCATCCAGAAATCGTCTGTTATTTCTTTTCAGGGTTTTTCTTTGTCATGACTTCTTTGCCGAACTCCCCTGCGCAGCAAGAGCAGAAACTTGATCCCGGCGAGGGGAAAATCCCACTGCCCGCGGTCCCGCGTTCCACGGGACCGGCCGAGCCGCAACGCGGCCGTGGTTTGGGCGTCGTGTTCATGATCCTGGTCCTGACGTTGGCGTTTCTGGCGGCATCGTTTCCGGCGCGTAATAGCGATCTGTGGTTTCACCTGGCCACGGGCCGGCTCTTGGCGAATGGCGAGTTCTCCTTCGGCTCGGACCCCTTCGCCTATACGACGCCGCAAGTCTATTGGGCCTGCCACTCCTGGCTGTTCGACGGGGCGTTGTTCGCGGCGCGCGGCTGGATCGGCGATGCCGGCCTGGTTGTGCTCAAGGCGCTTCTCGTCGCGGCCTTGGCTGCGTTACTGTTGCGAATCCGCCGTCCGGATGGCGCTAGGTGGCTGCCGGCCGTTTGCACGATGTTGGCCATCCTGGCCATGAGTCCTCGCTTGCTATTGCAACCAGCCTGTGTCTCTTATTTCTTTTTTGGTCTGACTTTCTGGCTGTTGTGGCGGCCGGAGGCGAACGGCCGGCGTCAGCCGGCTGGTGAAGCGTCTACCAGCCGGCTGACGCCGGCCGTTCACCCTTCATACTTAATCCTTCCACTTATCTTCATTGTTTGGGTCAATGTCGATGAATGGTTTCTGCTTGGCCCGCTGCTCGTGGCGCTGTTTTGGCTCGGCGAATGGGCGGGAGGGCAGCGCCGGACGCCGGGCTGGTTGGTGCTGGTCGGGCTGGCGGCGTGCCTTCTCAACCCGTACACCTACCACGCCTTCACGCCGCCGGCCGAGCTTTCGATCGTGCCGTGGACAAGCGGATTGCGTCTGGACCCACGCATCCGGACGGCGTTCGCCTCGCCCTGGGAGACAGAGTATCTGCATGCCGCCATGCGTCTGAACGCGGCGGTCCTTGCTTACTACGTCCTCACGCTCCTGGGCTTGGCGTCCTTCGTGCTACACCGTCCGGCCCTGCGCGACTGGCGTTTGCTGGTTTGGCTGACCTTCGCTGTGCTGGCCGGCTGGCAAGCCCGGCTCATTCCCTTCTTCGCCGTGGTCGCCGCGCCAATCACAGCCCTTAATGGGCAGGACATCCTCAACGCCAGATACGCGGAGATAAACACGAGAAACCGATTCGTGCTCGGCATGTGTTCCTTGGCCCTGCTGCTGGTCCTCCCGTGCCTCATCGCCCTTACGTGGATGGGGTGGCTGGCGGGGTATGACCGCGAGGAACGGCATGTCGCCTGGGAGGTTCAGGAAGATTCCTCCTTACGGCAGGCGGCCGAGACACTGGATCAATGGCGCCGCCAGGGATTGCTGCCCGAGGGCGAGCACGTCATGGCGCTCGCTCCAGAAGTCGCTCAATATTGTGCTTTCTTCTGTCGCGGAGAAAAGCAATTTTTTGATCATCGTTATCCCTTATTTCCGCACGCCGCGCGCGAATATGAGACCGTGTGCCGGGCGCTTCTGTCCTCGTCCGGCCGCGATGCGCCGTCCGCGAAGGATTCGGACAAACAGCGGCCTGCCGATTGGCAGCGGGTGTTGCGCGATCATAAGGTTGGCATCGTGGTCTTTTACGACCGCGATCCGCGGCGGCTGTTCGCCGTCCTGAATCGTCTGGCCGGCGAGCCGGAGAACTGGACGCTGCTGCAATTCGCGGGGCAAGCACTGATCGCCGGCTGGAACAAGGCCCGCCCCGCCGGCGGGTTCGATTCGCTGACCTTCGATGCCGATCGCCTGGCCTTTGGCCCAAAAGACGAACGCCAGGCGCCGCCGGCCCCCGAACAAGGACCGGCCCAACTCCCGAAGCACCGGGATTTCTGGGCACGTCTGGCCGGCCCTCCTGCATCGCCCTCGTGGGAGTCCGCGGCCGCCGCCGCGTATCTCCAGTTCTTCCATGTCAGCGAGGCTGCCCAGCGGCAGCGGCAATATTTTCTCTCGTTGCGCGGCTATGCCGCCAGCCTGGCCGGGCTGCCCGCGCAACCGCCGGCCGTCATTCAGGCCGCGTTCCAGCTCGCGTCCTCCGAGAAGCTGCTCTATCCGGAGGCCGATTCGCAATACCTGGTGCGAAAGGATTTGGGGCCGTTCTTCGCTCATCTGGTGGATCGATCGCCGGCCCTGCCGCTGCTGGCGGTTCGTGCGGCGCGGCGGGCCGTGGTCGCCGATCCGGAAGATGCGACGGCCTGGCTTCGTCTGGGCCAGGCTTATCTGCTCTTGCGCAACTTCACCTGCGAACGCTCGGCCGAGGGATTGCTGCCTCCTCTCGCTCAGCTGCGGCATGTTCAAATTGTCACGGCCCTGGAACAATCGCTGCGGCTCGACCCGGACCTCGAAGACGCCCACCGCGAACTGGCCTATCTCTACGGCGAGTCGAATTCGCTCGATCAATCGCTGGAGCATCGCCGCGAGGAAATTCGCCTCACCCGTAAGGCCGGCCCGCGTCCCGGCGAGACGAAGCAGGATTTCGACTATCGCCTCGAGCCTTCGGAAAAGGAACTCGCCAGGCAGGCGGAGCTGGTCGAACTCAATCGCAAGAAGTATGCTTCCATCTCTCGTTCGCCCCAGGGCGATCGCGTGATGCTGGCACGCCGGGTCTTGAGCGAGCTGGGGCTGGCCAAGCTGGCGGCGGACGAGATCCTGTTGACCACGCCTGCGGATGTGCTGAGCGCCCCCGGCATCCGCCTGGAGCTGGATCTGCTGCTGTCGCTGGGGAGGCTCCCGGAAGTTCGGGACATTTTGAACAACCGGGCGCTTCGCGCCAGCAAGCACGGGCTTGAGTATTCCGACCTTCCACCTCCGGCGGACCCGGACAAGGAAAAGCTCTATCGGAAGATGCCGTACCATTGCCCGGCCTACGAATGGCTGCACGTCCTAGCGTCGGCCGCCGCCGGCGACTACGCCGCGTGCCGGGAGGACCTGCGCGTGATTCGCGCTTCGCTCCAAGCCAGACAGGAGCAAGTGCGTCAACGAGCTATCCAGTTCGAGCACAGCACGTCGGCGTTTCTGCCGGCTCTCGTGACGGGACCATCTCCGTTTTTGCCGGCGTTCATCTCCCTGGCGGTTGCCCACGCGGTTGAGGAGAAGGCCGTGTTCGACGCCGAGCAACAAACGCTCCTGGCACAGCAGGCTGACGTGTGCGTGATCGAGGGTCTCTTGGCGCTGGAGCAAGGAGACGTGGATGCGGCCCGCTCGGCTTTCGTCGAAGCACAAAAGTTGGGAGCGGATATGGCGTTCGCCAGCCGACCGATTGCCGTCGGCTATCTCGGCAAACTAGCACGCTGAGAACATGAGCGATTAGCGACGCTTCGCAGAAGCGTTCCTTCTCGTCCTTCTTGTCCTTTCTCGTCCTTTTCGTGCCCAGGATCGTCAGCGTTTATGTGTTGACGCTTTGATGTTTTCCCAAATCGTGACGGCCTGATTGATCGCGGCTCCCCCTGTGAGCGTGCAAGAGCCGGTCACGAAGTGCATCCTGCCGTCGTTGTAAATATCGCCGGCGGCGCAGGTGAAATGATCGCAGGCGATCGTCTCCAGAGAATGGCGCGCGAACTCGCCCGGCGCCGTTTGCTCCAACAGAATGATGGAATCAAGCTGCAATTCCTTGCGGCGCGGATACTCCTCCGCGGTCAATAGGCTGACAGCGAGGATGTCCTTGCGTCCCTTGCCCGTGAAATCGGCCGCCACCGCCCGTGCCACGCCGTACATCGAGGTCAACGGGTGCTCTTGGAAGGGAAAGAGGCCCTGATTTTCGAGCCACTGCACGCCGTGATACGGCCGTAGCAGAAACGGCGGATCGAGACTGTCGCCGTTGGTGTACAGCACATCGAGCTTGCCGTCGCCGTTGATATCCACAAGCTGAATGCTGCTGGAGCCGTAAGCCGGGTGCGGCGCGGTCCAGATCGTCTCCTTGCGGAAGCCCTTCCCCTCATTGAGGAACGCCACGATCGTCTCGTGTTCCTGGCTGATGAGGGCCACGAAGTCCGGCTTGCCGTCGCCGTTGAGATCGGCGACGGGCACGTGAATAGACCCGTGGCGATCGTCGAGAACACGCGGAACGAAACGAGGCTTTGTCCAGTCAGTCGTTTGGTTCTCCAGATAGATCACCTCGCCGGTATTTCGCCAGCCGAAGGCGGCGACGACGAGATCGAGTTTGCCGCAGCCGCGGAAATCGGCGGCTTGCACGTCGGCGACGCGGCCAACGCCGTCGAGCAGCGTGTAGGGCTGAAAGCGCCCATCTCCCAGGCCGCACAGCCAGACCACGCTGCCGCACGGCGCGTCGGTCGGTCCGAAATAACCCAAATTGGCAACGAGAACGTCCTTGATGCCGTCGCCGTCGAGATCGACGACTTCCGCGTGCGCGGGATTGAACCCTTTATCGGGTCCGTGGCTGTACAGCAATTTCCAGGTCGGCTTCGTTTCGTAGGGTTGCAGAACCAATACCTGTCCCAACCGCATCTCGCAGACCAGGACATCCAGGCGGCGCGGGTCGAAAAGATGGACGAGGTTGACGTTGCTCACGGCCGGATGGAACGGCTCCGCCGGCATGCGATAATCCTTGCGCTTGAAAGACACAGGCAGCGGGCGCGCCGGCTTCGCATGTTCCACGAACGGCAATTCCACAGGCGCCCGGCTCTCGTAATAGAGGGCGACGCTTTCCTGCGAAGGGAAATCGATCGCGAGCTTGGAATTGCGGAAGAAGTCGTAGGCTTGCTTGACCTCGCGTCGCCAGGCGGAGCGCGGGAACGTCTCGGCCGGCGGATAGCCATGACAGGCCATCCCGCAGAACCGGCGTACCTGTGCGGGGCTGGCTTCCTTCGGCTCCTCCCCCTTCGCCTCACCCGCTCCCGCTGGGAGGAGAGGGGAAGGCGAGGGGAGCGATTCGGACAAACGCGGGAGGAAATAGTAATAGATCAAAACGCAAGCCAGCAAGGTCATCATCGCCAAGACCCAGCGCCCAAAACGAGCGCGGCGGGCAGGTCGATTCATTTCCGATTCGTGCGTCATGATCTCACCGGGATGGCGTGCTGGCGCGGTTGCTTGGGACGATGGCTCGGCGCTGGCGGGCGGCGCGGGCGAGCTGTCCGGTGCGCTCGAAGTAATCGGCCAGCGCCTGACGGGCCGGTCCGTTCTGCCGATCTTGTTGCAGGATCAGGTACAGGTATCCCACTGCGTCCTCTTCCCGTCCCTGGCTCATCAGCTCCAGGGCGATCTGATAGCGCAGCTCGGCGTTTTGCGGCTCGCGGTTCGCCCGCGCGATCAGGCGCTCCACGTCAATGACCTTGGCTTCTCTCTCGCGCAGCTCATCCAGGCAGGCGCGAGCTTCCGCCGTTTTGTTCGCCGCCTCAAGACAGCGGCATAGGAGGCGCTGGGCTTCGCTATTGTAGCGGGGAGCAGCGGCGGCCGCTCGGCGCAGCCACTTTTCCGCGTCCTCGAACTGTCCAGCATGCAGCGCCAGCCGGCCGCGCTCCAGCAGCCCGCCCGCGTCCTTGGGATGTTCTTCGAGCAAGGAATCGAGCAGCTGCCGGGCCTCATCCACTTCATGCAAGTTGTAGCGGCAGCGAGCGAGACCGAGCAGCAGGGCGGGGTTTGCCGGCTGCAACGAGCGGAGCCGCTCATAGAGAAGCGCCGCCTCCCAGGGCCGGCCCACTCGGTAGAGCGTGCCCGCAAGTCCCTGCCGTGCCTCAAAGGAGAGGGCCAACTCGACCGCCTTCTCGTAGTCGCGCAGGGCATCCTGATCGCGCTCCATCTCGCCTTTGCGCGCGCGATTCTCCCAGGCGCGGGCACGCATCAACATGGCAAGGGGATGAGCCGGCTGTCGTTCGAGCAAAAAATTCAGACATACAATAGTATTTGAATCCCAAAATCGACTGGCGTAGCCTTTGGCCAGGGCTTCGAGCACCAAGACGGCATCGGGATCGTCGGCGGTCGTGCGCGCCCGCAGCGAGGTTTCATCTCGATCGAAATCGCCCTGCTGGGCGCTGGCGAGCATTTTTTCTAGCGCGATCTCGGGAGTCATGCCGCCCAGCCGAATGCACTCTTCAAGGTGCTTCTCGGCTTCCTCGTAATCGTCGCGCCGCCGGGCCGTTTGGGCGGCCAGGAAATGGACGGCGGGGCTTCGCCAACGCACTTTCAAGCACAAGTCAAGGTGATGTTGTGCTTCGTCGAACGCATAGCGTCCGAGCGCTTTCCGCGCGGCGTCGAGTTGGTATTGCGACCACAGAAAGGCAGACGCGGCTCCCGCACCGATGACGAGGAGGAGTAGTGCGAGAAACGACAAAAGTGGATACCGCAGCATGGCGCCGGTCAAGTTGCGGAGGGGCCGAATCATGTGCCTATCTCGGTTGTTGCTCCGCAGTCGGCTGCCGCGTTTCGGCTTCCATCTTCTGTTTGTACTCTTCGAGTGCCTTGCGCGCCGGGGCGTATTGCGGGTCGAGACTCAGGGCATTTCTCAGATAATGCAAGCCTCGCTCGTGCTGGCCGCTGCGGATCAGGAGCTGGCCAAGCTCGCAATGAAGCGCCGGATCGCGAGGTTTCTGCACCAGCTCCTGAGTGACAATGGCGTTGAACCGCGTCAGGTCTTTCTCCAATTGGTCGAGCAGGTTCTGCTGCTGTTGCGCTTCTTGTTCTTTGCCGTTGTGATTTAGGGCCTGAACCAGGGCAACTCGCGCGCGATGATCGTTTGGATTGATTTGAACCGCCTTGCGCAGCCAGTTTTCCGCCTCCGCGAATTGGTCTTGCTTGATGGCGAGCCGGCCGCGCAACGACAAGCCCGGCACGAAATCCGGTTTTTGCGCGAGCACGCTATCGGCCATCCGCACCGCCTCTTCTTGCCGGTCCAGGCCGTCCAGACAATCCGCCAGGCCGACCTGGATGCTCAGATTGTCGGGTTGGCACTGATGCAGGTACTCCAGGTGCCGGGCCGCTTCCTCGTAGTTGCGATCGTCGAGCAAAGCGACCGCCAATCCCAGGCGGGCTTCCTCATGTTCGGGATCCATTTCCAGGACGCGGCGGTAGCTCTTTTCCGCGGCGGAGCGGGCATGGCCATAATCGAGGTAATAGACTCCCTCCAAACACAAAGCCTGCGGATGGTCCGGGTAAAGTTGCAGCCAGCGGTCCAGGCATAAGCGGGCTTCGCCAAGCCGATATTGTTGCAGATAGCCGAGCGTCAAGGCTTCCAGGATCAGTGGCGTGTCCGGGTGGCCCTCGCCCACGTAGTGGAAGCAAAGATCGACCACCTGATCGAGACGGCGTTCGGCCGAGAGCAAGAGTAGTTCAAAAGAACAGGCATCATCGAGACCGCGGGTCTCTTGATACTCCTTCAGCAAGCGTTCGGCTTCGTCATAGCCGCGGACGCGGCGCGCGGACTGGGCGGCCAGGATGAGCACATCCGGATCGTGGGGCCAGATTTGATGGCACACCTTCAAATGGCGAATAGCCTGTGCGTTATGCCAGCGCTTTAGTTCTGAACGGGCAGCCCGGAGATGATACCAGGCCCGCACGTGGGGCGTAATGAAAGCGACGCCGGCGGCGGTCAAACCCACAAAGACGATCGCGGCCAACAAGCGGGGCCGTTGGAGCAACCAGAACCCAATCGCTTTCAATCGAGATGGGCTGGGAATCGGAGGGGCCGTTTCCGGCGTTTGCTCGCCGGTACTCGAACCTTCGCAACCGGCCGGGCCTGTCGCTCCGCCCTGCATTTCATCGCCCGTGGGAGACGGAGCAAGCATGGTGATACCTTTGGAATGATTTAGATTCTCTCGACAAATGAACCGCCAAGGCGCCAGGGACGCCAAGGAAAAACAAGAGAGATAGAGAGAGCAAAAGAGTTACAGGATCCAGTCTAGGAAATTCGCCTTCGGGAATTCCTCGTTCCCACGCTCCTGCGTGGGAACGCACGTTTGGACGCTCTGCGTCCCGTCCCGTGCGTGAATAGGACGCGACGCGGAGCGTCGCATACTGGCGTTCCCACGCAGGAGCGTGGGAACGAGAGGAATTCGCCTTCCTCGTTCCCACGCTCCGCGTGGGAACGCACGTTTGGACGCTCTGCGTCCCGTCCCGTGCGTGAATAGGACGCGATGCGGAGCGTCGCATACTGGCGTTCCCACGCAGGAGCGTGGGAACGAGAGGAATCTTCCTCTTAATCCTTCTCTTCTTCTTTCTCTCTACTTCTCTTGGCGTCCTTGGCGGCTTGGCGGTTCATTTTGGGAGTGCCTCTTACAATCGGCGAGCAGCGCGGCGCCTCGCCGCTTGCCGATGTTGAACTTGCACCCACACGGAGACAGGGGATCAGTCCGTTAGCTCAATGTTAT
Source organism: Gemmataceae bacterium (assembly GCA_035653735.1). GTDB lineage: Bacteria > Planctomycetota > Planctomycetia > Gemmatales > Gemmataceae > JAJPHU01. The sequence goes on along the minus strand of DASRBG010000081.1, from coordinate 13,331 downwards.
AGGTTTGGGAGCCTTTTTTCACGGTGTAGGTTAGGGGCGTGTCGGTGGTTTTATAATACTTGTCCGGGATCCTCACGTATTTTCCCTTGATCGGATTTGGGTCCGATCCTCCGGGCCGCGGACCGGCCCCCTTCATCGCGTTTGGGTTTGCTCTTTGTGTAAGCATCCGGTTATCAATCGTAATCTTCACCGGGCCGACAGGGGGCTTGATCGTGTAATGTCCTGTTTCATCGATGCGATCGTTGCTGGTGAACCCATCATCCGCCACGAAGGTTATCGCGCCTCCCGTCACGGGTTTGCCTTTATACGTCACATCGCCCGACACTTCCCCATGCTCTGCCGAGTGACGTACCCCTTTCCCGCAGCCCATCGTGAGCACAAGGAGACATACCGGTAAACACCACCAGCGCGCTCCCCGGAGGACAATCCTCCGCTCGGTCCCTGTCCTCAAAATCGAACTAAGCATTGCGCACCATCTCCTCTATAAAACCTGTAACAAAATGAACCGCCAAGACGCCAAGCAAAGAAAGAGAGAAGAAGAGAAATGAGCCACAGATAAACACGGATAGACACGGATAAGAAAGACAGATTGATTCTTCTATCCGGGCTCATCCGTGTTTGTCGGTGGCTAATTACTCTTTCTTGTCTTGGCGTTCTTGGCGTCTTGGCGGTTCATTTCGTTCGGGATTCTAAAGTGACAAGGTGACACGACGACACGGTGAAGGTTTCCCTCACTCTGCCGCCTTGTCACTTTGTCATCTTATCAATCTTCCACTCATTTCTCGCCGAGGGCGATTCTTACCAATCCGAACCGAGCACTTCGCCGCCAGACGGAGTCACGGCAAAGTACCAGGTGCGCTGGCTGATGCCTTGAGCGAGGAAACGAGCGCTGCCGTCGCCCATGCACACGTTGATGCCGCCCGTGTGCGGGGAGACCGCGCGGCACATGCAAACGCTGAGCGCGCCGCCCCAGGTCCAGGGGATGGTCGTGCTCGAGCAGTACTTCACGGTCGGCTGAATCAACGGAGTGTAGTTATCCACGACGCCGGATGCTGTTACGAGTCCGACGAAGCCAGGAGCGGCGATGCCGCTGCCGCAATCGCCGTTGGCGCTCTGAGGCGTCTCGAAGCTGTTGTAATCCCACCAGTAGAGGGTCTGGTCGGAGGGATAGCCGTTACCGGCATAGGTCTCCGTGTAAAAGATGGTGTTGGAAGCACCATCCGTGACGGAGGCGGGGAACTTGGAATAGCCGTTCCAGTCGGCCTGGAACAGCATACCATTGTAGACGTAGCTGCCGATGGCCGCCCAGCCGCCGTAGCCCAGACCGTTATTGCCGGTCGGGTCGCCGGGGCAGACGTAGATCTTCACGGGATAGCCAATGTAGGTGTAGCCGGGGCAGTTCGGCGGGCCGCCATCTTCAATCCCCATGCCTTGAACGACAGTGCCATTCTTGTAGCATACGGTCTGATTGTACAAGGCCCCTTGCTCGACGTAGGGCAACAGATGGTAGAGAACGCCGCCCCATGCCGTGTTCGCGGGCTTGGGAGCATCCCATTGGCATTCACTGTGGGTACACGGCGCGGGGGTTCCGCTGATGAAAGTGGGATAGTTGCCGTTGGCGGGCGGCAGGGCGCCTTGGTGGGTGTCCGCACAGTTGTGCGTCGCCAAAATGATCTGGTGCAGATTGTTTTGGCATTGGGCACGAGCGGCGGCATCACGCACTTTCTGCACGGCGGGCAGCAGCAGGCCGATGAGGATGGCAATGATGGCAATCACTACCAGCAACTCGATCAGCGTGAAGCCGCGCCAGCGAAAACGATGGAACAGCATGGAGGTGCCTCCAAAAAAGATGAGAAAACTGCAAATCTTCTAAGCCACAGCGGTTAGAAGAGCGTACTCCCAGAAAGAGCTTTCCAACGTTCCAAAAATCGATTCAAGGGCGAACGGCGCAGGACCGCGCGAGTCATCCCCACCGTTGTGTTAGCGACGGCGGAGCGAGAAGAACCTAACGGAGAACAATAGTCTCCAAAGGCTTGCTAGCTTGTAATGAATCCGAGGGAACGCTTTTTGTCAAGGAAAAAATACTCGCATTTTTCATTTTCTTCCTAAAACGCGCACACGCTGCGTTCCCTCGTTGCGTTCCCTCGTTCCCACGCTCCTGCGTGGGAACGCACGTCTGGACGCTCTGCGTCTCGTCCCACGAAAGGACAAGAAGCGACGCGGAGCGTCGCAAGCTTGCGTTCCCACGCTCCGCGTGGGAACGAGAACATGATTTTTCCGAGGCGAAGCCAGGGAACGAGAAGCGAAAGCAATCAATCGTCCTTTTCAAGGTTCATTGGAGTACCGCTTCGGACCAGGACGAGATAACGCGGATCGGAGATGCCCACCGTGAACGTTTCCTTGTCCGGCAAGGTTTCCACAAGCCCGTTGATCAAGCCCGAAGCGATCTTCGCGTCCATAACGGAGTTCTTTACGTCTTCCTCGATCTTGTTCTTATAAGTCTTGGCGGCGGCTTCGTAGGCTTGGCGCACCTCTGCCTCCTTCGGATATTCCACCTGCACGGACCGGTCGCCGCTCCAGGTGTATTGGCACGTTATGGGCTGCTTTATGCCCTGTACTTTCATCTTCAGGGTGCCGTCCGAGCCGAATTCGTAGCCAAGGAGAAAGAGAGTGCCCGTGGGGAATTTCCATTTGCCCATCAGCAATTCCTTGTTGAGCGGGGGCGGCGGGGTCTCCTTTTTGCTCGAACAGGCGCCCTGAAACAAAACCAGGCTTCCGATCAATACAAGAAATGTCGTCGCGCGCATGGCGCACCTCCTCAGAGATAAGCAGGAATGATGAAAAGACCTCTGTATTCGGTGAGTGTAAAGCCCCTGTGTGGCGAATGCAAGGAAACCTCGTCGAATTTTGTCCGAGCCGCGCATGCAGGGCAGCAGTGAAGAGCCGCGACCGTAAGGGAGCAGTGTTGCCTTCCCGTTGTGGCGGGGTCTCCGGACCCCGCCACGATGCCCGACCGAAGGTCTCCGCTCTTGCACAGACGTGGAGACCTTCGGTCACAGCTGGTGCTGGTGGCCCGGTCCGGAGACCGGGCCACAACAGGGCTGGTGGCCCGGTCCGGAGACCGGGCCACAACACGGGAGCCCGGTCCGGAGACCGGGCCACAACGCGGCGGGAAAACGGCGCGAAGAGCCGCGACCGTAAGGGAGCGGTGTTGTCTCCGCTCCCTTACGGTCGCGGCTCTCCACCGCTGCGTTTCATTTTTTTTGTTTGACTCAACCATTTCGTGCGTGTACTATGACACTGTTACACCTGGCGGAATCGTCGCCTCCGGCGCGGTTAGAATCGCGGACCTGAAGCGTTTATTATGCGATACTCTTCTCGCTTCGCGCCGGCGAACCGCGGCGAACCGACCGTGAAAACACGAAGGAGCGCAGCATGAAATGGTTTCGACTGTGCGTGTGTCTGCCGTGTTTGCTCTTGATGTCTCCCATTGTCCGGGCGGGACCGCCGCCGGGCGACGTGGTCGCGCTGGCGGCGCGGATCGATCAACTCATTGAGGCCGGCTACGATGCCAACAGCGTCAAGCCCGCCCCCCTGGCCGATGACGCGGAGTTCGTCCGGCGCATCTACCTCGACCTGGCCGGACGCATCCCCCATGTCTCGGAAGTCCGCGCGTTTCTCGAAGATCAGGCCCCCTACAAGCGCCCCGCCCTCGTCGAGGAATTGCTCAAGGGGCCGCACTACGTCAATCACTTTACGCATGTCTGGCGCGATCTGTTGCTGCCGCAGAACAACAACCAGCAAGTGCAATTCCTCGCCGCGGAGATGGAAAATTGGCTGCGGCCCCGGCTGCGCGACAACGTGCCCTACGATCGCGCCGTGCGCGAGCTGCTTACCGGCTCGGCGGGCACCAACACGTTCTTCCGCGCCAACGAGAGCAAGCCGGAGAACATCGCCGCCGCCGCCTCGCGCCTGTTCCTGGGCATCAAGCTGGAATGCGCGCAGTGCCACAATCATCCGTTCGCCAGCTGGAGCCGGAATCAGTTCTGGCAATTCGCCGCCTTTTTCTCCGGCATCCGCCCGCAGCAGCCGCAGGCCGGCGTCTTCTCGACAGCGCTCGACAGCCCGCGCAAACGCGAAATCGCCATCCCCAACACCGAGAAGGTCGTGCAGGCCCGCTTCCTCGACGGCAAGGAACCGAAATGGCGCGACGATAGCCGGACTCGTGAAGTGCTCGCCGACTGGTTGACCTCGGGCGAGAACCCTTTCTTCGCCAAGGCGATCGCCAATCGCTTATGGGGCCATCTCTTCGGCCTGGGCATCATCGATCCGGTGGATGATCTCGGCGAGGCCAATCCGCCCAGTCACCCCGAGTTGCTCGATGAGCTAGGCCGAGCCGTCGTGCAACATCGTTTCGATTTGCGGTTCCTCATCCGGGCCATCACCGCGAGTCGAACGTATCAGCGCACCAGCCGCATCGCCGATCCCAGCCAGGAAGATCTGCATCTGTTCTGCCGCATGCCGCTCAAGGGACTGAGTCCCGAACAGATTTTCGACAGCCTGGCCGTCGCCACCGGCTACCGCGGCACGCCCGTGGCTCCCGGTAACTTTAATCGCTTCGACGGCATCCGCTCGGAATTCTTGACCAAGTTCGCGAATAGCAGCGATAAACGGACCGAGCATCACACCTCGATCTTGCAGGCGCTGGCGCTGATGAACGGCAAGTTCGTAGGCGATGCCACCAGTCTGGAACGCAGCGAGACCTTGGCTGCCTTGCTCGATGCTCCGTTTCTAGATACGCGCCAGCGCCTCGATGCGTTGTATCTGGCGGCGTTGGCCCGCCCCATGCGCGAGCGCGAGGCGCAGCGCCTGATGCCATACATCAACCACGGCGGACCCAGCGGCGACGAGCGCCGCGCTATGGCCGATGTTTTCTGGGCTTTGCTCAATAGCAGCGAATTTATCTTGAATCATTAACCTGGTTAGCCGCGACGCGCAGCGGTGCGCGTTGGCACTCCCGCGCTCCGCTGCGCGTCGCGGCTAACCATATGGAGATCTTCCCATGTCGCGTTCTTCTCGGTTGTCGCGTCGTGATTGGCTGCGTTTGTCCGCCGCGGGCGTGTCGGCGTTCTCGATGTCGGGTTGGCTGGAAACGATGGCCGCCGACCTTGCCTCCCACCGCGAACGCAAACGCTCGTGCATCCTTTTATGGATGGCCGGCGGTCCCAGCCAGATGGACACCTTCGATTTGAAGCCGGGCCACGCCAACGGCGGACCCTATAAGGAAATCAAGACTTCATCACCCGATCTTCGCATCAGCGAACATCTACCGCGCATCGCGGGCTTTGGCGATCAGCTTTCCGTCATCCGTTCGATGAGCACGAAAGAGGGCGAGCATGTCCGGGCCACCTTCCTGATGCGCACCGGCTATCAGCCGACCGGCCCCATCCAGTACCCGACGCTCGGCTCCATCGTGGCCAAGGAGCTGGGTTCCGACGATGCTCCGCTGCCCAATTTCGTCAGCATCGGGCCGCAGCGCTTCTTCGGCACCGATGCTTTTGGCCCTGGTTTTCTGGGGCCGCAATACGCGCCGCTCATCGTCGGCGAGGGCAATGCCTTCTTCCAGACCGAAGATCGCAGTTATGAACAGGCGCTCAAGGTGCAGGACATCGACCTGGCCGGCGGCGTCGATCGCGCCCACGCCAACGCCCGCATCGATCTATTGCAGCAAATGGAGAGCGATTTTCTCGCCGATCATCCCGGCGTCGCCCCGCTCAGCCACAAGACCGCCTACGATCGCGCCGTTAAGCTGATGCGGACGGAAGCGAACAAGGCATTCAATCTCGAAGAGGAAGCGCCGGCCTTGCGCGATGCCTACGGCCGGAATCTCTTCGGCCAGGGCTGTCTTCTAGCGAGGCGGCTGGTCGAGCGCGGCGTGCCGTTCGTCGAGGTATCCCTGGCCGGCATCCGCGACAACAACCGTTTCTACAATTGGGACTCGCATCAGCAGAATTTCGATACAGTGCGCAAGCTCAGCGGAGTCCTCGATCCCGCCTGGGGCACGCTCATGGCAGATCTGAAACAGCGCGGCCTGTTGGAATCGACCTTGATCGTGTGGATGGGTGAGTTTGGCCGGACGCCGCGGATCAACCCCGGCCAGGGACGCGATCATTATCCCAATGCCTGGAGCACCGTGCTGGCCGGCGGCGGCATCAAGGGCGGCCAAGCCTTTGGCAAGACCAGTGCCGACGGCATGAAAGTCGAGACGCGGCCGATCTCAGTCAGCGATTTCCTGGCCACCATTTGCCTCGCGCTCGGCATCGACCCGCTCAAGCAAAATAACTCCAACGTCGGCCGACCCATCCGCATCGCCGACAAAAGCGCCCAGCCGATCAAGGAGATCCTGGCGTGACAAGGTGACGGGGTGACAAGGTGACGGGGTGACAAGATGAGGAGCGAGTGTGTAGCAGGGAGAACGCCGTTTCGCGGCGTGACTTTGTGCCTCGCGGTCGTTCTCACCTTGTCACCCTGTCACCTTGTCACCTTGTCATCGAAGGCGGCTGATCCCGGATCGGTTGAGGATGTCCAAGATGTGCTTTTCTTCCACGAGAGCCGGCCGGTGCTGATCCGGTTGCATATTCTCGTGGACGGCAAGCCGTATCCGGAGCGTTGGAAGGAATATCTGACGCGCTGGTTTCATTTTCTGGATCGCGATGAGGATGGCTTTCTCGATCGTAAGGAGGCCGCCTGCGCCCCCGCCGACCGTGTGTTGGCAGACTTGTTCAGCAATCCCTACTCCTACGCGCTCCGCGCCGCTCCCGACTTCGAGGAGTTCGATCGCGATCATGACAAGCGGATGTCACTCGCTGAGTTTCTTCGCTACTATCGCCAATCGTCCGCTGGTCCCATTCAAATCGTTTCGCCGTTCAATCAGCCGGTCCCGGCCGTCTCGCAGAACGCGCTCACCGAGATGCTGTACACCCTGCTCGACCGAGACAAGGACGGCAAGCTATCGCGGGCCGAGTTGGAGGACGCCGAGAGGGTCTTGCATAAGTTCGATCAGGACGACGATGAATTGCTTGGCTTACAGGAATTGCAATCGGCCATCCCACCGCCTTCCCTTAGCGCCGTGAGTTCCGGGCGGGCGCTGGTGCCGGCGATGCAGGCGCCTGCCATTCCGCTGCTGCTCGTTCCGCGCGAGGACGCGGCACGGCGGATCGACGCGCGATTGCCGGTCGCCCGGGATGTGATCAAGCATTACGACAAGAACAAAAACAAGGCCGTCAGCCCGGATGAGATCGCCATGCCCAAGGAGCTATTCGATCGTCTCGACGCCAACAAGGACGGTGAGTTGGATGTCTTCGAGCTGCTGCGTTGGATGATCGTGACGCCGGACGCGGAGGTCATCGTGCGCCTGGGCCGCGTCGAGGACACGCAAGAGCTGATCGAATCGACCGGCGTGAAAAGCCCGTTTCTGGCGAAAAAGGCCCGTAACGCCCTGTCCTGCTCGGTGCCGGATCATTGCGTCAACCTGATCGCGGCGGCAAGCATGCGGACGCCCTTGACACAACAAGCGCGCCAGGTGGTCATTCAGCAGTTCCAAACCGTCGATCAGAAGGGGAGGGGATTTCTTAGCAAGAAGCAGTTGCAGGCGCCGCAGTTTTATTATCTGCACTCGATTCTGGCGGCGGCCGACCGCGATGGCGATGAATGCCTGGACTTGAAGGAACTGAATGCTTTTCTGGATCTGACGACGCGCGGATTGAATTGCCAAATCACCGTGGCACTGGCGGCGAGCGGCCGGGGTCTGTTCGCTCTCCTCGACGCGAACCAGGACAGCCGCTTAAGCCCCCGTGAGCAGCGTTACGCTTGGAACCGGTTGGCCGTCTACGATCGGGACAAGGACGGCGCGATTTCACGCGACGAGATCCCCTTGCAGTATCAGGTCGTCTTCACTCCGGGTCCGCCGAACTATCAGGCTGGCCAGCTCAGCGGCTTCCAGCCTCCGCCCGGAACGACGCCAGTGTCCACGCCGTCCCGTCGCGTGCCCTTGTGGTTTCGCAAAATGGACCGCAACGGCGACGGCGATGTATCACAACGCGAGTTCCTCGGCAGCCGTGCCGATTTCCGTCGCCTCGACACTGATGGCGACGGACTTATCAGCGTGGACGAAGCGCTGCGTGCGGATGCGGCGATGCGAAAGAAGTGAGTTTGTTTAGCCGTGGCCCGAAGGGAAACCCCGTCGTGGCGGGGTCTCCCGACCCCGCCACGATCCGTGACCGAAGGTCTCCGCTCCTACACCGGATTGGAGACCTTCGGTCACAGGCAGTGGCCCGGTCGGGAGACCGGGCCACAACAGGGGGGGTCACAGGCGGTGCCCGGTCGGGGGACCGGGCCACAACAGGGGGAGACCGGGCCACAACAGGGGGGAGCGCGTTCGCGCTCCCCTTCGGGCCGTGGCTAAACAGAAACCTCACGGTCGAGACAGCGGTACGGTAGGGGTAGATCTGGGGTCAGCAACCGGGGGAGGAGGCGCCACTGCCGGAGCGGGTTGCACCGGATAATACGGGACTGGCGCCGATTCGGGGCGAATGGGCACGGGGAGAGGCGCCACTGCGGGAGCCGGCTCGTACGGAATCGGAGCAACCGGCGGTGCATAAGATGGCGCAACGGGAGTGGGAGGTGGTGGGGGCGGCAGAACGAAGACCAGCGTATCCTCCTTGTAGAGCCGCAGATGCAGTGGATCAACCGGGCGTCCATTGGCGGAAATCAAGGCAAGGGTCTGTTGTTTCAGGCGTTTGCGAACTTCGTTCTCCTCGACGACGCGCCCCTTGACATCGTGTATCTGAACGCGGTGGAGATCATAAACGGTGTCACGATAGGAATGCTTCTCGTCATAGTAGGTGACTCGATGTTTCCGTCCGTTTTTCAACGTTATGGTTTCGGTTTCCGGCTGATAGTAAGTGACCTTTTGAGCGATGGTCAGACGTCCCTGTTCATCAATCCGGACAAGCATCTGGATGGGGGCAGGTCCATCAGGTAGTTGTTCCGTGAATCCTGTGGGCAACGATTCTCCAACCGTAGGGGCAGGCCGTTGTGCCAGCTGTCGATTGCCATTCGAGATGCGGACTTCTCGGCGCGAATCGTCTCGTTTTTCGGCGAGCCGCATCTTCGCAAACCTCAACCATCTCTGTTCCAGCTCTTCAATGGTGTTCGAGTAGACGGATTGCGATGCCTTGTCCCAGCCTTCCTCCTCACCTTGAGCGACGAACGCCAGGAATTTCCTCCGTCCCCCCAGCGTGACAAGAAAGTCCGTTAGCGACAGGCTCTGCGCGTAAAAAGTACCCACATCCTTTGGATAGTTCATTTTCGGAAGCAACTCGGTTAGCGGAAGCAATCGCCCTGTCCGTAGAGCTTTCTCCATCGTCTGCTCGTAACTCGCTCGGCCGATGGCGCTCTCGCTGAGCATGGCGGCACCCTCATCGGCCCAGCGCGAGATCGGCTTGCCACGCCATTCGGCCAAGATCGTATGGGTAATCTCATGCGGCAACAGATCGGCGAAAATGCGATCGAGTGGGCCTTCAAGAATCATCCGGCGCTGCTCAACTATATTGTCCTGAAACGCGAATTCCGTAGCGCTACCGGTTGTCTCCGTGATCGTCACGCGTACGGGGCACGGTTCGGCCCAGTCCGCCAATCCCTTTCCCAGCCAGATCCCAGCCAACACTTTGCGGTTATATTCCGCGGCTTTTCCAACTTGTTCGGCGATCTCCCGTGTGGGCGCCGTCACCACAAAATTCGGCGTGCGATACGTTGTGCTCGCAGCCTCCGGTATCCCCTCTGGCTTGGCCACAGGAGTGGTCGGCTTCTCGATTTTCTTCTGGGGGCGAGGTTTCTCCTCGCTTTTGCTCTCGGCAACATCGGACTCCTGAGCACCTGCGCGATAAGCGCTGATGCCGGCGCCGGTGCCCACAAGTGCGGTCATTAGCAGAACCACCGCGGGGATTTTCAGTTTTTCCATCAGCATTCCTTTGCTCACTCCTTTCGCCAGGGCGACGGCCTGCGCGGCCAGCGCTCCGGCTGCGTGCATTTGTCCTGCCGCCAACAGCGTGGCGGCCTTTACCGTTGCTTGCTCCAATGCGAGGGGAGCCGCCCCGCCTCGCGCCATCGGCGTTAGCGCCGCCAGTCCGAACCCGACCGACAAGCCCACGCCGCGCTGCGTGAGCCGGCGCCGCAGCTTGTCCCGCGCTCGCGCCAACAGCGTGGCCACGGTGCCTCGCGAACAACCCAGCCGGCGCGCGGCCTCGGCGTTGGTTTGGCCTTGCAGGTAACACAACACCACCGGCACGCGATAGCGCTCGGGCAAGCGGTTCACCTCTTCGTCCAGAACGGCGCGCAGATCTTGCCACTCGAATTCCATGCTCGAATCAATCTCCTGCGAGCGGACGGCCTGCCGTTCGTGGACGCGCCGCCTGGCGGCCTCGGTTTTCGCCTTGGCTGCCGTGCGGTAGGCGACGCCGTGCAGCCAATTGGCCAACAGCTCCGGCTGCGCCAGCGAACCGGCTTTGCGAGCCAGCACCAAAAAAGTGGCCTGGAAAGCGTCCTCCGCCGCATGGCCGTCGCCCACGACGCGGCGGCACACGGCAAGCACCATCGGTCCATGCCGGCGCACCAGGGCCGTGAACGCGGTGTCATCGCGGTGGATGCGAAAGCGAGACAACAACTCGGCGTCGGAGATGTCGCCTCCGGTGGGGCTTGTCACCTTGCGGAGGTAATGGAGGATGGGGGCTAACTGTCCGGTCGCCATGTCGGCGGCCCTCCTTGGCTCGGGGCGACTCTGCTTATTACTGCTCGCAGGCAGCATCGTGCTGTCGGTTTTTTTCCGCGGTCAGAAAAAATTCTCCACGATTCGGGCGCGAGCGCCAAGACAGAAACAAGACACGGCAACTCGCAAGAAGCCTCTCGTTCCCACGCTCCTGCGTGGGAACGCAGGTTGGCGACGCTCCGCGTCGCGTCCAGTCCCCAACAAGCCGAGAGAGTCGGGCCGCAGAGCGGCCGGGCGTGCGTTCCCACGCGGAGCGTGGGAACGAGAAGCGGAACCAACTTGAAACATCAAACCGCCCTGAACTCTCAAAAAGATTATTGTTCCTATTTGTTGTGCTTGAGGGAATTCGGCTCACAATGTTTCCGTGAAGCGTCTCGAATCGAATCAAAATAATTGTGGAGACAACGTGTAAACATTGTTAAGTCTCATTAACAATGTTAGTGGTTACAGTATCCATTTCTTAACAGTTTGCGCGGCGGGGCAGGCAGAAGCGTGCCCACGGTTCTCGCCACAACGCTTTGGAGTCTCGTTGTTTACGCGCAAGCGACCAAAGCCGACTTTTGTTCTCTCCATTCGGCACAAAATATGCCCACATGGTACCGTGATTATCTCATAACGTATGGCTGACCCTGAGTGCAGGATTTTTTTTCTTGCTTATGCGCTCAATCCGTGCTGAAATCGGCGGATGAGACGTATAGATAGCAGCCCAGATCAGCCCAACGAATGTGGATGAATTCCGTCTCGTTCTTATACTCGGTATGAGAACAAGATGAGCCGAGACTCGCAATCGGCAACACAACAAACGGTTCAGAAGGCGGTCGCCCCCGCTCATCGCCTCTAAGGCATCAACGGGGACAATGATTGGGTCCGGTAGTTTGATGTACTTCCAGGAAACTAGCCATGAAACGAATTATCTGGTCGAGGTTATTCCGCCGATGGTCCTCTAGCCGCGGTGAAGACAGAACGCGGAGAGCAAAGAAACAGTTGACGCGAGCAACGGTGTTGCCGCGTTTGGAACACCTGGAAGATCGCACCCTGCTGTCCGGGCAAATATACACCGTCATCAGCTCCGGCGACGCGGGCCTCGGCTCGGGCACCACCGGCGACATCCGTTATTGCATCAACCAAGCCGATCTGAAGGCCAACGCCGGCAGCACCATCGAGTTCGACATCTTCAAGCTGGGCAACACCATCACGCTCACTCACGGCGAGCTGGAAATCTCCGACAACATGACCATAACCGGTCCCGGCGCTAGCTCGCTGACCATCACCGGAACCAATGGAAGTACCCAAAGCCGTATCTTCAATATCACATCGAGCACGGCGGTCGTATCTATCTCCGGCCTTCGGATCACCAGCGGCGACGGCTCGCCGACGGCCTCGGCAACCCCCGGCAACCAGGGCGGCGACATCTTTAACGGCGGTAACCTAACGCTCAGCAATGACGTGGTGGAAAACGGCTTCGTTCTCGGCGCCGTCGGCGGCCCTCCGGCGCGCGGCGGCGGCATCTTCAACGCCGAGGGCCAGAACGGCGGCCCCGGTGCAAAACTGACTCTCGACAACACCATCGTCCGAAATAACAAGGCGCAGGGTGCGTCCGGTCCCAATGGCGGCCCCCCCAGTAGTAGCGGCGCTCCAGGCGGCTTCGGCGCGGGTGGCGGCATTTACAATGATACGAACGCCCTCGTGATCCTCGAAACCGGCAGCCAGATCGTCGGCAATCAAGCCGTGGGCGGCAACGGCGGCAACGGCGTTCATGCTCTCAACGGCGCCAATGCCACCGTCAAAGGATTCCCTGGCTCACCCGGCGGTAACGGCGGCAGCGGCGGCGCCGGCGGGGAGGCCCTGGGAGGAGGTCTGTTCAATAACGCCGGCGCCTCCTTGAGCATCGTCGGCACCAGCGGATCCGCGATCGTCATTTCGGACAACGCGGTCCAAGGCGGCCTCGGCGGCAATGGCTCCTACGGCGGCAACGGCGGCAACGGCGATGGCTCGGGCATAGGCGGCAAAGGCGGCGACGGCGGCAACGGCGGCGCGGGAGGGTCCGCGCTGGGCGGCGGACTCTACAGCTCGGGATCGATTACCAACCTGAACTACGCCCAGTTTGCCGGAAACCAGGCGAAAGGCGCCAACGGCGGCACGGCTTCCTATGGAGGCAATGCCGGCAACGGCGGCGCGACGGCCACGGGCGGCACCGGCGGCGCGGGCGGTACCGGCGGCGCGGGCGGCAACGCCCTGGGCGGTGCGATCTACAACGCGGGAGCCGCCTTCACCATCGACAACAGCCAGTTCGGCGCCGATGCAGTGGGCCTCGGTAATCAGGCCATCGGCGGCAACGGAAACAACGCCGGGAATGCCGGCAAAGGTGGCAACGGCGGCGGCAAGTTATTTCCCGGCGGCAGGGGAGGTGATGGAGGGCCGGGCGGAGCGGGCGGGCTCGCCCAGGGCGGCGGCGTGGATAACCTCGGCGGCAACCTGACCATCAACAACACCACAACCGCCGCGA
>DASRBG010000080.1:0-6378 GCA_035653735.1 Gemmataceae bacterium | reverse complement strand
AGCATCGCCTTGACCGGGCCGCCACCCCGCAGGGCCTCGGTATCGCCGGTCAGCACGCGACCGATCTTGGATTGATCGAGCAGACGAACGCCATGGTCGATCGCGTCATGGCCTTCGATGATGGATTCGTCGAAGCCCCAGAGCGCGGCATTGTTGAAGAACGCGCCGCCGCCTTCATACTGCCAGGCACCGGTCACCGCCGGGATCGACAGGGCGGCGTGCATTTGCGCCGCGCCGTTGCGGCTGCGGGTGAAGCCATAGCCGAGACGGAAGAAGGTGCGCTTGGTCTCGCCCACGGCGCGCGCAAAGGCTTCGATCTCGCTGACGGGCACGCCGCAAATGGCGGACGCCCATTCGGGCGTGCGGGATTTGAGATGCGCCTCGAGCTCGGCCGGGCAATCGGTGTATGTGTCGAGATAGGCGCGATCGGCAAGGCCTTCGCGAAACAGCACGTGCATCACACCACAGGCAAAGGCGCCGTCGGTCCCGGGCCGCAGGATGATCTTGATGTCCGCCTGCTTCATCGTGTCGTTGTTGTAGACATCGACGGCCGCGATCCGGGCGCCGCGCTCCTTCTTGGCGCGCGCCGCGTGCGTCATCACATTGACCTGGGTGTTGACGGGATTGGTGCCCCAGATCACGACAAGGTCGGAGACGCCCATCTCGCGCGGATCGACACCTGCGATCTTGCCGGTACCGATCGCAAAGCCGACGCGGGCGATGTTGGCGCAGATCGTCGAATAGAAGCGCGAATATTTCTTCACATGGGTCAGCCGGTTGATGCCGTCGCGCATCACGAGGCCCATGGTGCCGGCGTAGTAATAAGGCCAGACGGATTCCGATCCGAACTCGCGCTCGGCCTGATTGAAGCGTGCTGCGATCTCGTCCAGCGCCTCGTCCCAGGTGATGCGCGCGAACTGCCCGGAGCCTTTCGGTCCGGTGCGGCGCATCGGATAGACCAGCCGCTCGGGGTGATGGATGCGTTCGGCATAGCGGGCGACCTTGGCGCAGACGACCCCGGCTGTATAGGTCTGTACTTTGGAGCCGCGGACGCGACCGATTTGCCTTCCGTCGATCACCTCGACATCGAGGGCGCAGGCCGACGGACAGTCGTGCGGACAGGTGGAATGGCGGATGCTGAGCTGCGCGTGCTTGTTCATAATGAGAACCAGTAGCATCGAAATTTCGAGCCGCCGAGCGTATTTATCCGGCAGTCCCCGCGCAGTTTGCGCGCAAGCCATGCGTGATGCGATGCGGTGGGTTCCGTAATGGTGCGGAGGCCCGCATCCGTAAAGTAGGATTCCCTGCCGATCGGCAACCACAAGCTGCTCTGGCCGTCCGCCCGCGATTAGAAGCCGCATTTGCTCGAGTCTCTCTCCTCCGTCATGCCCGGGCTTGTCCCGCCTGCGCGGCCGAAGCCGCTTCGGCGAGGCGAAGGCCCGGGCATCCACGTTGTTCCGCGTGCTCAGCGTGACGTGGATGGGCGGGACAAGCCCGGCCATGACGGCTCGGCGTCAGCAGCATCTCGCGGTTCATTCGGGCCTGGGGTCATGGGTCCCGGCCTTCGCCGGCACGACTGCGGAGAGACACGCCTTCACGTCCTCGCGGCGCGTTTCGCCCGAGCTTTGCTTGGTCGTTGACCCTCCGGCAATCGGAGGGCGCAGGGAAGACCGGGTGGCCGCATGCACCCGGGGCGCCCGCGCAAAAAATTGCGCGAAAAGCGCGTTCACCACAGGTACAGGCGGTGACAACCGGCCTTCCCTGCGCAGTGGTTTTACGGCTTATACGTGATCTCCCCGGTGAACCTTGCCGATTGCCACCGTCACACCCACGATGCGCTTGCGCATCGTGGGGATAGCGCCGAGCCTTTGGGGCGCCAGGACCACACGATTTCGCCGTCCGCCTCCGTGCCGCTCGTCAACAGGCACGTCCGCGTCCACCGCAATCCACCCCACGTTCGTGACGACGCGTACGCCCCTCGTGTCGGGGTGGAATGAGGAAACAGTAATTCCGATTATCAGAATATGCAAGGCGACAACCTGCGGCAGAATGGCGCGACGGGCAAATCGCGCATGATCGATATGCGCGGATTGCCCGTCGTGCAGGCCAAGCCTGCGGGGCACGCCAAATCATGCATTCGACATGAAATCCCGCAGAGGGTACTCACCTCTTAAGGCGGCGCAATCGCGAATTTTCAAGCCGCCCCGTTCGCGTTGCCGCGCGGCAGAGTGATAATGAACTCGGTGAATGCGCCCGGCTCGGTCTCGACATCGATGCGCCCGCCATGCTGCTTGACGATGATGTCATGGGTCATGGACAGGCCAAGCCCCGTCCCTTCTCCAGTCGGTTTGGTGGTGAAGAATGGATTGAAAATCTTCTCCCTGATGTCGGCCGGAATGCCGGCTCCGTTGTCACGGATTCGAATTTCGACACCGTCACCGGTAACTTTGGTTGCCGCCGTCAACATGGGCTCGAACGACTCGCCGCTTGCTTCGATCTTCCGCCTGACCGCCGCGTAAAAGCCATTGGAAATCAGATTGAGCAGGGCCCGGGTCAGTTCCTGCGGATATACGTCCGCCGCCCCGGCACCCGGGTCGAGGTCTTGTTTGAGGGTGATGTTGAAATCGGATCGTTCGGCCCGAGCCCCGTGATACGCGAGATTGAGACTCTCGCTCACCAGAGTGTTGAGGTCTTGGGAGCGGCGTTCGCCGGAGCCTTCGCGCGAATGTTGGAGCATGTTCTTGACAATCGAATCGGCTCGCTTGCCGTGCTGGACCACCTTTTCCAGGTTGGACTTCAGCATTCCGGTCAGCTCATCAATGTCGCCGCGCATTTTCTGATCGAGCGGAGCCGGAGCCAGAGTTTCGTTGAGTTCTTCCGTCAACTCCGCCGAAAGCGCCGCGAAATTGTTGACGAAGTTGAGCGGGTTCTTGATCTCGTGGGCAATGCCCGCCGTGAGCTGGCCGAGCGAGGCGAGCTTCTCCGTCTGGATCAACCGATCCTGTGCAGCGCGGAGATCGTCAAGTGATTGCGACAGCTCGCGCGTGCGCTGCTGGACCTGCTTGAACAGCTCCACGTTAGAGATGGCGATCAGGGCCTGGTCGGCAAATGTCTGCAACAGTTCCACGTCGCGATTTGCAAACGCGCCCGGCTCGGCGCGAGTTACCACAATGACCCCCACGGGCAATCCATTGTCCATCAAGGGCGCGTATAGCTGGCTGCGATAGCCGCGAGCTCGGGCAATGTCCCTGAGCCTCGGGCTACTCGACTCCTCCGTATCAAGGACTTGCGTGGGTGCCCCTTTCTTCGCTATCGCGAAGTATTGAGACCCGTGCACTGGCAGGGGGAAATAACCTTGCAACATCGCATCGGCAACCGGGTCAGTGGGTGTGAACGCCACAAGATGAACATGCTCATCCATGAAGCGCAGCACGGTCGTCGTCCGTCCGCGCAGCAAACGATTCGAGCTTTCAGCGATCGCGTCAAAAACGGGTTGAGTGTCTGATGGCGAAGACGCAATGACCTTCAGCATGTCAGCGGTGGCGGTCTGCCGCTCGAGCGCCTCCTTCGTCTCGTTGAACAGCCGTGCGTTCTCAATCGCGATCACGGCCTGGTCGGCAAAGGTCTGAACCAACTCGATGTGCCGCTGCGAGAACTCGCCGACGCTGTCGCGTCCAAGGACGAACACGCCGATGCCCTGGCCCTCCCTCATCAGGGGAACCATGAGGAGCGCCTTGAAGCCGAGTATCTTTTGAAAAGTCCGCGTTGTCCCTGAGGCGTTGTCGAAATCGGCGATATTCGCGATTTCACCTGACGCCAGAGCGCGGGTCATTGCATAGTTTGGGTCATTAACCGGAATCCGCGCCTGCCGAACAAATTCTTGCTGCTCTTTGCTGGCACCGGCGTAACCTCGGCAGACCAGGAAGTCGCCCTCCCGGATATGCAATCCGCACAGGTTCGCCGCGCACAGGTCGGCGGCGGAGCGTGCGAGTGTATCGAAAACCGAGTGCAGGTCGAACGCCGAGCGGCTAATGACCTTGAGCACGTCGGCAGTTGCGGTCTGCTGCTTTGCAGCGACTCCGTTAAATCGGCTGTCTTGGCCTGCACCTCCTCGAACAGCCGCGCGTTTTCGATGGCGATAGCGGACTGATTGGCGAAGGTCTCGACAAGAGCGATCTGCTTGTCCGTGAAAGGTCTGACCTCCATCTGATATAGAAGTATGACACCCAACAAATCGTCGCCCTTGAGTATCGGAACCCCGAGAATCGTTCGGTACGGTTCAAGTGCTTTCGCCCCGTACGAGTAATCCGGGTCAGTCAAGACATCGAGAATGTGGATCGTGCGGCGTTCGAGCGCGGCGCGCGCCGTCCCGCTGTGTCGGCCGGGGCGAATGGGATGCTGCTCAAGCCACTCCCTTACCTGCTGGGGGACGTCGAAGGTCGCCGCTATACGGAGCACCTCGCCATCGAAACGGAATATGTTCGCCCTGTCGGAGTTGCACAGCTTGGCGGAGCTTTCGACCACCGCATCGAACACAGCGCTGAGATCGAACGCCGAGTTGCTCATCGCCTTCAGTACGTCGGCGGTCGCGGTCTGCTGCTGCACCAATTCGTCCCGTTCGGCGGCGCGTTCAGCAAGTTTGCGCTGAAGTTCTGCGATGGTCTGCTGGGGATCGGTTACCGCGTCGTTCAATGTCTCGGTCATTTCGCTTTACGCTTTTCCCCCATGAACTTGCGGGAGCAACGTATCCAAAAAGATCGGGCAGCCCTAGTGGTCCAATCCCTATTTATAGGCCGAGCGCTGCCCCGCGCTGCGTCGCAACATATTTGTTGCCGATGTCGCAGATGGATCATTTGCGACCGGGCCCGGCCAGCAAGTCCGGAAATGTCCCTTGTGCCTTCGGAAGCGAAAGTAAATTCAGAGCATTAGCAGGACCGCGACCGGCCATTGCGGGTTGGTGGCGCTGCCCGAGACGTGATTCAAGCTCCCCGGTGGCGGATGTCCGCTTGCGGCCCCTACCGGCGAAATTTAGCGATCGCGCGCATTCGGTGGCCGAGGGTAGACCGGACTTGGTGGACCATCGTCAAATCGACGCAAAAGAACCAAGGCGGACTATCGAGATCGAGCCGCCGAGGGCCGTGATGGATGCTGAAAGTGATCTAGATCAATACTCAGTATGGCTCAAAATCTGCAAGGAGCACTCAATTAGCGATGATCCAGATTGAGCAATGTCTGCTGGATTTGGCCGCTGAAAGTTGTTCTGCCTCGCGCACCGTATACCGTATGAATGAATGCGTGGGAAGGCGAGGCTTGAATGACTGACTTGGAAAGCTTCATCGTCAGGCAGAACATAGCTCATTACAAGAAGCTCCTGCGAGAGGAGACGCATCCGGACAAGCGCAGCATATTGCGCCGGTTGATCGAGAATGAAATAGGAAAACTACCCGCCTCTGCGAAGCGCGTAGAGACGGTCAAGATGTCCGGCTTTCAATGACCTAGTTGTGTTTTTCGTTTCGTCGGTGTGCCAGCCCCCGATCGCCCACCAAGTCACACCGAACGAATTGGGCCGTCGAACGAAGAGTTCGACGGCCCTCTTTTCGAGCACGAGGCGGCCGAGCGAAGCTCAACAGCAAATTCTCGTTTGTAAGTAGTCTGTCTGTGGAGAGTAGGTGATGGCGCTGACGAAGAGCGAGTGGCCGCAAACTTATCCCCGCGCCGTATTGCGGGGTGTTCTGGCGGACGCCGCAAAAACGATCCCTGAAGCAAAGCGGATACCTTCCTTGATGGCATGCCTCGCCGAGAAGATCTTGGCCTCGGCGGCTCACGGCCAAGAGAATCCGATCGATCTACGTCGCCGCGCCATCGCGAAGGTGCGGGCATCTTGTCCTGACTGCCGCGCATGCCATGGCTTGCAAGCAGACTGTAACAGCGGTCGCTCGCAGGAAAGACTGTAGAGTTGCGGTCGCAGCCTGATAAGTGGAGTGACGGACGTATGGGCGTATCCGAGCCGCCTTGGGTTAACTGCTTCAGGCATTTATCTAAATCTCCCGCGGAGAATTGGTGCGCCTTTGAGTCGCCGGTGTGTGTCGGGTGTCCGAATGCCGTGTCGTCTCACCATTCAGCGGGCGCTCCTAAAGATCCTATGAAGTCCGAGGAGATCAAAGGCTGGTTTCGCGGTCTTAAGTCATGCAAGGTTTCTGATGCCATGAGAAATTAAGGTCACCTCAGTTTGCGGCAGAGCTATGCCTAAATTTGGGTGATGTGGCCGATCAAGCGGCGTGGCTTTCCTTGGTCGTGACGACCTCGATTCCGTCGGCAAATCTGACACCGGCGATGATCTTGGGCAACTGATTTGTTCCTTTCAATCGACGCCAGGTT
>DASRBG010000079.1:0-14114 GCA_035653735.1 Gemmataceae bacterium | reverse complement strand
CCTCAAGTCCTTCGCCGAGATCGAAATCGCCCCATGCGGCTCGCGCTAGAGTGCTCATCGAAGCACTAGCAACAAGACCTAAACCTCCAATGGTGGCTGCACGTCGGGTGATAGTCATCGGAGAACCTCTTTTGTATTCAGCTACGACGCATAGAAGAAAAGAAGCGACGGACGGCTTGCTGCGGGGGCCGGAGCAGAATCCCGGATTACTGTAAGTCTCTCGATGCCTGAGTTGGTTCATGGAAATTGTGTCGCAGGTTGCCGTGCCTCTCAGGTTGCTCTTCCAATGGCGGACCGACTTGTCTGAAGAGGTCACGGGCTTCCTTCCCGAACAGGTTAGCGGCACGGCCGGTGTACCCCAGATAGCTGCCGACTTGCTGCAACACCACATTTCGGCAGCCCCGGGCCCAGGCTGTGTGAAAATCGCGCAACTTGGGGGCACCGACGCATTCGCGGCTGCCGAGTTCCTGATTCGGTGGAATCGTGCTCCTGTCATCTCAGTAGAACCAGGAGCTCCATTTAGGAGCTGATTGGCCGCGCGAAGCCGGCCTCACGCCTGCATCGCCTCCAGCAATCCGCTTACGATCATCATCACGCGCTTCATGTTGTAGTCGAGCACGTTGAGCGCCATCTCGGTTGCCACCCTTTGGCAGCTTTTTCGTGAGAAAGTGAGTTGCTCCCATCCAGCACTTCATCGTACCGAACGGATGCTCCGCTGTCTCACGGCGGACACCCATTGCATTGGGGTTGTGATCGAGCCGATCTTGAACTCTCTTCAGAACAGCCTCGTGTTCCCATCGCGCGATGCGTTGTGTTTCGCCAGGTGCGTCTCGGCTGTCGGTGTTCGAACCCGCAAGGACACGGGGTCTTAAGCGCGCACGGAAAACCGATTGAAGGCGGTCAAGGCCTGGAGCCGCGGCTCCACGTCACGAAGGTAGATCTCGGTCTTGAGGAACGCGATTTCGTCTTCCAGTTTGCTTTCGTCCACGTCGACGTACCATAACCTCGGTCTGCCGTCGCTCCCGTCGCTCCAGCGGTAGCCGCGCCGCTTGAGCGAGTCCTTGAGGTCGAATGGCGATTGCTCGGCCCATACTCTCATCATCTTCTTTCGGGCCCGCTCCAGCAGCACCCCAAGCGCTGACTTGCTGACAATCGGCAATTCGAACGCGAGAATCTCGAGCAGGGCATGGTAATCGTCGACCGCTCGACGAGCCTGGTGGAAGAGGCCGGCGCCATTCAGGAGATAACCAAGGCGCGAGCCCTCGAAGCCGTATCTCCGCCACTCGACCTCGGTCGCCGAGCAACCCCACGCCTTACGTTCGAATACCGGCCAGGAGCGTTCCGCGAATTTGCGGTCGAAGCTTGCATTGTGGGCGATGATGATCGCGTCGACGTTCTTGGTCATGCTGTAGAGATTGCATCCGGAGGGGCCTGGCGGGCGCGCGGGGCCAGCTGCAGCAGCGTGGCGGCGGACGGCGCCCGGCCTTGGCACACTTGCTGCAGCGGAGACTGTACATTGGCGTGGGGCATAGCCGCGTGCCTCTGAGCAGTCCTTGCAGCGCATAGAGCGCTCCAGCTCGTGGATCGTCGTGGACTTCGGCCGCCTCACGATGTCCAGCGCCACGGTCTGGACCAAGACATCGGGTGTGGAGTTCTGTGAATGCGGCGGGATTTCGTGAGTGAAGATATAAGGGTTGGCCGGGCGGATTTCGAGTACTTCCCACCTGCCGGGCTACTAGCGGTTTGATAGCCGGTGGTATATCGAGAAGGGTCACGCATTGATTTTGGCGTCGGCGCCATCTTTTTCATTGTGGGATTTTGCATGAAGTCACCTGTCGTCAAGCGTTCAATCATCGTGCGTGGCCACAAGACCAGCGTCAGCCTCGAACATCAATTCTGGAGCAGCGTTAAAGAGATTGCCAAAGAGCGCGGCATCACGTTGGCCGAGTTGATCAGCGAGATCGACGCCGATCGGCAGCAGGCAAACCTCTCATCAGCGCTTCGGGTCTTTGTGCTCAACCACTTCAAGGCTCATGCAGCTCATCGTTCCCGCTAACGCAACATAAGCCGAGTTGCCGTTGCAGTTCGGTCAAATGGAAGAATGCTGCCGAGCCTCCGCGCGTGAGATCGAGGCTTGGGCGGGCGTGAATAGATCGAGCATTAACTTTGCGTCGAATTCACTTATGTAAATGTTCGCTTACTTAGGCGGCGCATGGATATGCCTCCATTCTCGCCAGCTGAGAAAGGGGGAGCCGATGCGTAGCCGCAGCTCAGTGTAGACGGCCGCCTGATCATACTGCGGCAAGTCCATCGCGATCTCATCAAGGAGCTAACGGAACTCGAAACTCTTCGCGAGCAGCTGCGTGCGGCCGAATTAGTGGAGCGTGCGCACGACGCTCCGAGCCATCCGGACGTACGGCTCGGTGAAATTTGCTAACGGTGCCGCCGTTGGAAGCTGATGAGGACAACGAGGATCGCTCGCTTGGTGCTATGGCCTCCTGGGCAGGTAGGTTTGAGGGAATTCACAGAATTTCACCGTCGTTCTTAGGAACGTCTTGGACGCGGCTCCGTTTAATGGCTTCGGGGTTTCGATGTCCATAGAGGCAGACACTCTCCTTCACGAAGCAGTCGGTGCGCGCCGGTCTCCACGCGCAACGGTTTTCATTACGTTCTACCTGTTGATCTGCATCGTCATGCAAACCGCATGGCTGTTCCTTCTCTGCTGGACAGCTTTTATGGTCGGACACTACTTGTGGAAATAATGAAACGCGATGCGCCTCATCGCAGCACTGCAGGGGCGGGTCAATCGCTTCTCCCACCATTTCCCGGCAGGGCCCGTTGAAAAGAGCCGAGAGAACCTGATCGGGAGGAGAGAGACCGCCGTGGGCTTTAAGTAAGTCACCAATGAAGGCAAAAGATGTATCAGAGCCCTTCAGTCGGCCCTCTGAGAGCCCGTCGTGCTGGACGCTAACGAGATGAGCGCCATTCCCCAGTAGTCCCAAACCAGAATACTGCAGGGGAAGGGGGAGCTGTGGAGTGACTAGCGACAGCTGGGCTGTGCTCTTTCCGGATAAACCGCACGTGTCTGGATTATGAAAGACACAAGCACTCGCCAGTTCCGAGAACAAAAGCATGCTTGCAACCGCAAGTGCTGCCAACCAGAACGAACGCATCGCACGCCTCCCCTTGGTAAAGCCTGAGTTCCGTGTGATGCAACCGGAAAACTGCCACGCTGTTCGTTTCCTGTAAAATGTGCATAAGCACTGAAGCGGGACCCCGGCTTAGATGACCCCAATGCTTTGATGTAGCACAAGGGAATTCGTTCCAAGTGGGGTCCGGATCGGCGCCGATCGTGACCCCGGTTAGCTGCCAAGTTAATAAACTCGATCAACGGGTTGGCCCTCACGTAGCCGGGGGCCCCCTTCAGTGCTTGTTCACATTCAATCTCCAATGTTCATTTCTTCCATGCCCGACAGCGTGATCACGGGCTCGTCGTCCACGATCTCGACATAGCCAATGTCCTTCAGGGTCTGGAGATCCGCGGGCGAAACCGGCCACTAACTAAGTCGCTTGGCGTGAACGTCCCGCGGAGCCCATCGCAGTAGGATCGCGTTGTCCAGTCCCAGACTAGCCCGTTTTTGATTCGGTCATTCAGCTTTCGCCTTCAGCCTGAGCTCGACCAGCCCGCGAAAGCCGCGCGAGGGCTTGGCTTTGTGTCCCGCTCCATCGCCCGGTTGCTGGCGGCTGATGATGACGATGGAGCGGGTGGCCAGAGTCCAACGCGACCTGTGCTCTGGCAGCGCACTTAAATGCGGCTCTGATTCGGGCGGGCTGAGGGCGCGCGCAAGCGCATTTCCCCAAGCTGGGGATGGATTGTTATTCCGGCGAGAAAGCGCTCAGGAGCCCGACCGTAACAGGGACCAGTGACGCGCATGCCCACAAGGCGGGCGCGCTCGAGCTAAGGCCGGCGATAAGGATCCAAGCGCCGAAGCCGACAATTCCGGCTGAGATCACATAGGCGAGCGCTTTTTCCATTGGACGATCCAAGAGCAAAGGATCAGGTATCGACGCGCCGCGAGCGGAAACGTTCCTGCGCCGAGGCGCCCGGAGGGGGATAGATTTTTAAGGCGCCTTCTTCTTGGTCTTGGCTTTCTTGGCCGCTGGCGTCTCGGCAGCCTCCCGCGCTAGCCGCTCTGCCTTGAGACGCTCCCGATTTGCGTGGAATGCTTTCTGAGCGATCTCGTGCTCAGTCATTGCCTTTTCGGCATCGACTTGGCGGAATACCTTACGCGCTTCGCGCTCCTCTTTGGTGATCGGCTTACTCGGTCCAAATTCGCCCGGTGTCTTCGTCATGTTATCCTTGGCTTGATTGATTTTTCGGTCGTTGACGATCGCTGCACCCCGAAGCGGGACGCATGCGAACACACTTTCCCGTGGGGAATTGTTTTTCGCCCATCAGGACTTGCCCTTCGCCTTTGGGCGGTCGATGCGAACCTCGCGAAACTCTTCAGGCCGCTTGAAAGACATGCGCAACTCATGAGCCCGCCTGTAAACTGCTTGAACAGTGCGGTGCAGCTTGACCGCGATTTCATGGGGCCGAAGGCGAGCCGAGATAAGCGACTTCAGGCGCTCTTCTTCTTCCGGCGTCCAAGGCTTTATTCCATAACCCAGCTTCATTTCGCCTTCGCCCTCAGCCCGATCTCGACCAGCCGGCGGATAGCCTCGGAGCGGCCGGGCGCGTCCTCCTGTTTCGCGGCCCATGCGTCAATCGCGGCCAGGAACTCATCTGAAAGACGAATAGCACGGACAGGGTCCTTGCCGGTCGCCGGTCGCCCAGCTCCAGGCCGACTACCGCCTCTTGATTTGGGTATTGCTTTTTTCATATTCGGGTATTACAACATTCAAACTAGATAAAATCAAGCGGCCCGCAACGGTGGTGACACACCGGAGCGGGCCTGACCGTCAGCACACGAGTCCCACCAATGCCGAAAGCTACCAAACAGACTATCACGAAAACGAAGACGCGAACTGCGTCCAAAAAAATCGCCCGCCAAGAAGGCTTTTTCGTCCGCCTCCGAAATCGTCAAATTGTAAATCCGCGAACGGCGCAGGCTAGAGGCCACGTGCAATAGGGCGTCGGTCCGGATGTCCCTTTGGTCCATATCTGCCCCCAATCAGTACGGTCAGGACGTCGGCACCGCCACGGCTGTTTCGGTTGCTATCGGCTCGCTGGCTGTGGCCGACGCGATGACTGCCGCCGGAGGCACATTGGCCACCTTGGACAGTGCGCTGACTCGGTGCTGGCCAGCTTCCTTGCTTATCGCGGAAATCGAGTTTCCGATCCGCCCGAGGATAGCGGCCAGCTCCGGCATCGGAAAGCCCAAGGCGCTTTCTGACAAGCCGCATCTGAACGCGGTCAGTCAGGTCGAGCTTGTTGCGGAGGGGCTTGGGTGTCGAGCGGCGCATGGCGCCAACTCCTGTATGTGGTCGTAACCGCCGCTGTCCGATTCCGTTCCGATCCGGGTCAAGCGAATTCGTCGGCACTGACGCCATCCACATCGAGGCCAATAGAAGCTATCGGCATCCTGATTGCCCCCTCACTTGCCGGAAGCGTGAGCACGCCCACTTGCGGTGTTTGCCGGAGAGCCGGCAACCGGCGATAGGCGGCCAGATAGTCCCTCGCCATTCGCGCGGCCGTGAAGCGTTGCTCGAACCGCTTGCGGATCGCCGGTCGATCCAGGGTGCCAACGGCGTTCGCCGCTGCGATAGCCTCCTCCACAGAGTTGACGACAAATCCGCTCACGCCATGGTCGATGACCTCCGGTACCGAGCCATGGGCGAGGGCAATCACGGGCGTTCCACAAGCCATCGCTTCGATCATCACGAGGCCGAACGGCTCCGGCCAGCAGATTGGAAAGAGCAGCGCGCGGGCATTGCCGAGGAAGTCGGCTTTTTGGAATTCGTTGATCTCGCCGATGAACTCGACATTCGGATGCGCGGCGACCATCGGCGCGATCACCTGATCCCAATAGCGTTGATCAGCGGCATCGATCTTAGCCGCCATCCTCAGGGGGATGCCGGTTCTCGCAGCGATTTCGATGGCTTTGTCCGGCCCCTTTTCCGGGGAGATGCGCCCAAGGAACGCGAAATAGCCCCCCGACGGCGCTTGCCGGTGCGGGAGGATGTTCTCTGGCAGCCCGTGAAGTACGGTCCCGAGCCAGTTGACCGGTGGCATCGGGCGGCGTTGTGCGTCCGAAACCGAGACCAGCGGAAGTTCGGGGAAGGCCGAGTAGAACGGCATCAGATCGGGGAGATCGAGCCGCCCATGCAGTGTCGTAACGATCCGATCCGCATAAAGCCGCATCAAGGGATAGTGCATATGATCGATGTGGAAATGCAGCACGTGGAAATCGTCGGCCCGCCTCGCAACCTGGTCCAGCATCATGACGTGATACGGCGTCATGTCCTTCACCGATGGGTCCAGCCGTAGGGCCATTTTCGAGCATGGCACCAGCTCGGCCGATGTGATGGAATCACCGCTCGCGAACAGCGTGACCTCATGTCCCTGGCGGACCAGTTCTTCCGTCAGATACGAGACGATACGCTCGGTGCCTCCGTAAAGCCGCGGAGGACAGCTTTCCGCAAGTGGAGCGATTTGCGCGATCTTCATGGTCCTTGCCCAATGCCTCTTAGATCGATGATCGGTACAGATCTGCGTATGACTTGGCTGATTGACTCCAGCTGAAGGCCTGGGCCATGGCGGCCCTGCGCATTTGATCGAGCCGATCCTTCATGCCGAAGGTCGAGAAGGCGCGGCAGAGACTGCCGAGAAGGCCGGGAGCCGACGCCCGATCGAACAGGAAGCCGGTCTCCCCGTCGACGATGGTCTCCGCGAGCCCTCCAGTGCGATGGCCGATCGGCAACGAGCCGAAGCGTTGGGCATACATCTGGCTCAGTCCGCAGGGCTCGAAGCGCGAGGGCGCCAGCGTGAAGTCGCTGCCGGCGAAGATCTTGCGGGCCTCCGCATCGTCGAAGCCGATCTTGACGGCAATCGACTGCGGCGCGCGCGCCTGGACCTGGAGCAGCGCCTCCTCAAATTGCGGCTCGCCCTTGCCGGTGACGACGATCTGGCCGCCTGCGTCGACAATCGCTTGGGCGCTTTCGATGACGAGGTCGACACCCTTCTGATGGACCAGGCGCGCGACCAACGCGAACAGCGGTCCTCGCGACACCGCCAGACCAAACTGGTCTCGTACATCGTCGGCGTTCATCGAGCGTTCCGCCCAATCGCCCGCGCCGAACGGTCGAAGCAGCGACGAGCATGTCCGCGGATCCCAACTCTCGTCGATCCCGTTCAATATACCCGACAATTGATTGCGATCGGCCCGTTGCCGCAACAATCCTTCGAGACCACACCCGAACTCGGCGGTAGTGATTTCCCTCGCATAAGTCTGGCTGACGGTCGTCAGGTGTGATGCATAGACCAGGCCGGCCTTGATGAAAGACAAGCGATTGTAGAATTCGACCCCGTCGATGTTGAAGCTGGCCTCCGGGATGCCCAGCGGCGCGAGCGAACTGCGGTCGAAGACGCCTTGGTAGGCGAGATTGTGGATCGTGAAGACGGTTGGAATGTGCGCATGGTGCCATTCCAAATAGCCGGGGATCAGCGCGCATTGCCAATCGTTGGCATGGACTAGGTCGGCCTGCCAATCCTTGTCGATCAGGCCTCTGGCAAGCTGCGCGGCCGCATATGAGAAGGTCGCGAAGCGGACGTGGTTGTCGCTCCAGTCGGCCCCACTGCCATCGGCGTAGGGAGTGCCGTTCCGTTCGTACAGCTCCTTGCAACGGACGACATAATAGCCCAGGCCATCTGCGGTATGTCCAAGGCTAACTTCGAAGGCGGGGAGAGCTGCGAACGGCTGGGACCGGCCCGCAGTCTTAAGGTCCTGAAGGCCACGCAGGACCGCCGGGTATCCTGGAATGATGACGCGCACGTCAGCAAAATCGCGCAAGGCGCGTGGGAGAGCCGCCGATACGGCAGCAAGCCCCCCCACTTGAACGAAGTCCGATACTTCGGGCGTCGCGAACAGGATACGCACGCTACGCCCGCCGATCTAGGTGATCTGCGCCGACCATCTTTTTGGATTCCAGATACGCTTCCCCTGAAGCGCCACTCGGGGAAATTCTGCGCCGCAGTAATGGTTCCCAAAGACCGCGGTAATTTGCATCTTTTGCGCTCGGTCCAAAAGTGTACACACAAGGAGAAAGCGTCGAGGTGTCCTCCGAAGCAGGCGAGGAACGATTGCACCGGCGCCCGCTTTTCGTCACGGATGTTTAAGCGATCGTAAAGTGAGTTCAGACATCCACAACCTCGCCGGAGCATGTCGATGGTGAGATGCAGCGTGAAAAGGCGAATGGGCTTGGGGCAGGGAATAGGAGCAGCCGGGCAGATCCGGCGTCACGGTCCGCAGATCTTGGATCACGGAGTCACCTTTAATCTCTGGGCGCCGACCGCACGTTCGGTCGTATTGCTTGAGGCCAATCGGCCGCCGCGGCCCATGCCACACGACGGCGATGGCTGGTATCAATTGCTGAGTCCGACAGCTCACGCTGGCACACGCTATCAATTCAGGATCAATGAAGACCTGGTCGTTCCTGATCCAGCCTCGTTCTTCCAGCCGGACGATGTCGGAGCTCCGAGCGAGGTCATCGATACGGCGACGCTACGGGATCCTACCGTTTATCCGGGGCGCCCCTGGGAAGAGACCGTGATCTACGAGTTGCACGTCGGCACCTTTAGCGAGGAGGGCACCTATGCCGGCGTCGAAAGCAGGCTGCCCTATCTGCGCGATCTGGGCATCACGGCGATCGAGCTCATGCCTCTCAACGATGTGCCTGGCCGGCACAATTGGGGCTATGACGGTGTACTGCTGAACGCACCGAACGCGCGCTATGGCCGGCCGCAGGATCTCAAGGGCCTTTTGAGGGCCGCTCACGCTGTCGAGATCATGGTCTATCTGGACGTGGTCTATAACCATTTCGGGCCGCAGCTGAACTATCTGCACAGCTATGCGGAGAGCTTCTTCACGGCGCGCCATACGACAGGGTGGGGACCTGCGGTCAACTTGGAGGGCTGCGAGGGCAGATTCGTCCGTGAATTTCTCATCGACAATGCGCTGATGTGGCTGCGCGATTACGGTTTCGACGGCCTCCGCCTCGACGCCGTGCACGCGCTAAAGGATGACTCCGATCGGCACTTTCTCATCGAGCTCGCCGAGACAGTGCGTCACGAGCTGCCGGGCCGGCGCGTGCACCTGATGCTGGAGAATGAAGCGAACAAGGCCGAGTTGCTCGAGCGAACAGAGGGGCGGGCAAAGTATTATGACGCGCAGTGGGGCGACGACTTTCACAACGCGCTACACGTCATGCTCACGGGGGAAGTTGAGGGCTATTATCGTGCCTTCGCCGACAAGCCGCTCGAGCACCTCGCACGATCCTTGGCCGAGGGATTCGCATATCAGGGCGAAATGTTTCCGCTTCACAACGAGCCGCGCGGCGAGCCGAGTGCGCATCTTCCGCCCGAGGCCACCATCTTCTTCGCGCAAAACCATGATCAGATCGGGAATCGCGCCTTCGGCGAGCGATTGTCGAAGCTGGTCAGTCCGGAAAAACTCGGTCAGGCACTCGCGCTGGTTCTGCTCAGTCCGCACATTCCAATGCTGTTCATGGGAGAGGAGGCGGCGGTAGACACCCCCTTCCTGTTCTTTGCGGATTGGTCCGGCGAAGCGGCCAAGTTGACGCGCGAGGGACGGCGAAAGGAATTCGCGCATTTCAAGGCGTTCTCGACGCCTGAAATGCGCGCCAGCATTCCGGACCCCTGTGATGAGCAAACCTTTCTCGCGTCGAAACTCGATTGGAAGACTGTCGACCACTCTCCAGTCAGCCTCAAGTTCCGGGCAATGACCACTCAGTTGCTGCGGACCCGACGCGAGAAGATCGTGCCGTTGATCGAGGCCGGGTTCGTTTCCGCTGAACGGACTCTGCTTGGAAAGAGCTCGCGAACCGGAGGACTGGACATCCGCTGGAAGACGGCCTCCGGCCATACTTTGCAGATCG
Organism: Gemmataceae bacterium; assembly: GCA_035653735.1. Taxonomy (GTDB): domain Bacteria; phylum Planctomycetota; class Planctomycetia; order Gemmatales; family Gemmataceae; genus JAJPHU01. The sequence goes on along the minus strand of DASRBG010000079.1, from coordinate 3,998 downwards.
TCGCCAACTTCGGTGACGTTGAAATCCCTATGCCTGTGCTAATCGAGGGCGAGAGCCTATGGCAATCGGGTTCGGCAGACGGCGAAGCGCTGTTGCCGCACAGTATAGTTGCACGACTTTGCTGCGGCGGCTGATGTATGCGGGCGTCACCGTCACGCTCAACGCACCAAATACGTGTCGGAGCCCGCAGGACCGATGCGCCTCAGCTCGTTGGTCAGCATGCCGTTCCTTTTTTCGAGTACGAGGTGACCCAGTATCGAGGTGACCCGGGTAGGAGTGCCTCGACGCTGATGGGAGAGAGGCGGCCGGAATCCGGACGCTGCCCGGCTCGGCGATCTCCGTGCTGCTGGAAGCGGGTTGCCATCCCCCGCGAACATAAGCCGAGCTCAAGTCTTGAAGTAGTCTGGACGTCGAATGGTCCATGTCTCGCCCCAGAGCTGCGAACCGCCTGCGACATGCACGGTCTCCCCGGTCACGTAGTCCGCTGCTGCACCGCCGAGATAGGCGCAGGCTTCTGCAACCTCCCAAGCCTGGCCGGCGCGCATCATCGGATTGGAGCGGGCGTAGGTGTTGCGCTGTTCAGGCCTGTAGACACGCCAACCAGGCGTTTCGATCGCGCCGGGGGCGATGCAATTTACCCTGATGTTCAGGGGGGCCCATTCGACCGCCAGGTTCTGGCTCAGCGCGATGACGCCGGCCCGCGCGGCCACCGTATGCGCGACGCCATAGAGGCCGTGTTGCGTCACCACGACGATATTGACGATGGCGCCCGGCCGCGACAGGTCTCGCCAGCGCCGGGCTGCCGCCTGCATCATGCGCCAGGTACCGTTGAGATTGGTGTTAACGACCGTGTTCCAGCCTCTTTCCGAGAAATCGATTGCGGCCTGAGGAAACTGCCCGCCGGCGCTGTTGACCAGCAGATCGAGCGTCGCCTTTTCCTTCTCCAGCCACTCGAACAGGGAGGACACGGAATCGGGTTCGCGAATGTCTGCGGTATGCGATGTTACGTCGATGCCGCGGGCTCTCATTGCGGAGACCGCCGCTTCGAGTTTCCCCGGATCGCGACCCGCCAGGATGACGCGCGCGCCGAGGCGGCCAAGTAGCCAGGCGCAGGCCCGGCCAATCCCGCCGGCGCCGCCGGAAATCAGCACCGTCCGGCCGCTGAAGCTGTTGGCCGCGTAGATGGTCTTGTGCTCGGCAAGCGCGGAATCGTCGAGCTCGTGGGTCTCTTCCGTCATGGCCTACAGCCGCCCCAACAATTCGCCGGCGATGATGATCTTGCGCACCTCCGTGGTGCCGGCGCCGATCTCGAGGAGCTTGATAGACCGGTAGAGCCGGTTCATCTCTGATTCCCAGATGTAGCCCGAACCGCCGAACACCTGCAGGGCCCGGTCTAGCACGTCGTGGCAGGCGTTGGCTGCATACATCACCGACGCGGCGGTCAACATGTGGATGTTGCCGCGTCCGCCACCGCCGATCTCGAGCGGCGAGGCTGCGGCCAGCGTGCGATAAGTGAAGGCACGCATCGTTTCTACCGCGACATACATATCCGCGATCAGCGACTGAACCATCTGGAACGCGCCGATCGGCTTGCCGAACTGCTTGCGCGTCTTCGCGTACTCGATTGCGATGTCGAGCGCCCGCTCGGCAATGCCCAGCGAAACCGGAGCGACCATCGCGCGTTCGAGATCAAGCCCGCTCATCACCACCGCCACGCCCTTGTTCTCTTCACCGACCAGGTTGTCCTTGGGGACACGGCAATCCTCGAACACCAGTTCGGCGGTCGGGCTGCCGCGGAAACCCATCTTCACGAGCTTCTGGGCGACTTTGAATCCCGAAAACTCCTTCTCGACGATGAACGCCGAGATGCCGTGAGCACCTCGGTCGCGGTCTGTCTTGGCATAGACCAGGAGAATGTCGGCGATGGGACCATTGGTGATGTAGAGCTTGCTGCCGTTGAGGACGTAGAAGTCGCCGTCCCGCCGCGCGCTGGTACGCATCGACCCCAGCGCGTCGGAGCCGGCGCCGGGCTCGGTCAAACCAAGCGCGCCTGTTTTCCGTCCCGAGCAGAGCCCCGGCAGGTATTTGCGGCGCTGCGCCTCGTTGCCATTGCGATAGATGTTGTTGGCGCAGAGGTTGTCATGCGCGACGTAGCTCAGGGCGAGCGCATGATTCCAACGCGAGATTGCTTGAGTCACGAGACCGGCAGATACCAGATCGAGCCCACTGCCACCATATTGCTCCGGGATGGTGATGCCGAAGTAGCCGGCATCACCGATCTTCGGAAAGGCATCTTCGGGCCACCACTCGTCGCGGTCCATGCGTTCCGAGAAGCCATGCAATTCCTTCCGGGCAAATCGGTCGGCCTGATCCAGGATTGCGATCTGATCGTCAGTCAGTTCGAATTGGGGTCGGGCGCAGTTTGCGAGTTCGCTCTTGGTCATGACGTCTCCTATCATCCGATTGCTCTGCTCTGCAAAAAAGGGGACTGATCGAGGATAGGTCTCAGCACCAAACCAAACGACCGTGGATCAGCGAACTCCCTCCGAAGCCGCTGCCGGTTCGACGACGGCAACCACAGCATTGCGCTGGACCGTATCGCCGGGACCGATATTGACGGAGGCAACGACACCGGTCAGCTTGCTTGCGATCCGCAGTTCCATCTTCATCGATTCCATGACAACCGCAGTATCGCCCGCTTGGATGGCATCGCCAAGCCGGACGTTCACTTTCAGCACGAGGCCGGTCATCGGGGCTCGCAACTCGCCATGCGTCTCAGCAGTTGCGCTGATGTAGCTGAGATAGGGGATCGCGGTCATCGTGTGAGCACCGCGAGGATCATGCACGAAAATGGCATTCTCGTTCTGCCAGATACGCACCGTTTCGCAACGCGAGTCGATGCTGGCGAGGAATTGTTCGTTCGAGATCGCCGAAAGCTTGACCGCGATCCTGGCGTCGTTCACGCCAATCAGCATCGAACCGTCCGGTCTCACGGGCGCGAAGCGGATTTCCGCATTCCGTCCGGCGCTTTCGAGGTGCAGGATCGGAATGCGGGACATTCCGTCATCTTGGGTTCCCATCTGCCAGCCGGTCATTGCAAAGGATCGCCACGGGTTTTCGGCAGCGGATTGGCGCGGGCGCATCATCCAGAAATAAGCACCAAGCGCGAGCGCCTGCGGATCGACCCCATCGCCGCGTTCGACGAGCGTGTCGAACTGTTCATCGATCAGGCTCGTATGGAAGGTCGCCTTTCGCGTCGCGGGTAGGTCGATCAAGCGGCCGAGGAATTCGCGGTTGGTCGTCACGCCGAAGATCGATGTTTCGTCGAGCGCGCGGCGAAGCCGGTCGAGTGCCCGATCGCGATTTTCTGCATGCGTAATCACTTTGGCGATCATCGAGTCGTAATACGGCGTAACGATCGAACCGTTTTCGATCCCGGTCTCGACCCGGACATCGTCGAGCGGAAAGCTTACATGGGCGACTTCGCCACTACATGGCATGAAGGCGTGATTCGGATCCTCGGCGCAGAGGCGCGCCTCGACCGCATGGCCGCAGCAGGAAACGTCCTCCTGCGCAAACGGCAGGCCTTCGCCTGCGGCGAGGCGGAGCATGGTCTCGACAATGTCGATGCCTGTGACCATCTCGGTCACGGGATGCTCGACCTGGAGCCGCGGATTGACCTCCAGGAAATAATAGCAGCCGCCACTGACGATGAACTCGACCGTGCCGACGCAGCGATAGTTGAGGCGACGGCCGAGCCGGACGGCGTCCCCGAGAATCCGGTCGCGCAAGTCGCCAGGGAGGTTGGCGGCGGGGGCTTCCTCGATCAGCTTCTGGTGCCGGCGCTGGAGCGAACATTCGCGTTCGTAGAGATGAACGACGTTGCCGCTCCCGTCTCCGGCGATCTGCACCTCGATGTGCCGGCCGCGTTGCACCAGCTGTTCGACGATGAGGCGTGCGTCGCCGAACGCGGCCTTGGCCTCGCGCATCGCGGAGTC
>DASRBG010000078.1:0-21907 GCA_035653735.1 Gemmataceae bacterium | reverse complement strand
CAGCGCTGCGGCCCATACCGGCATGGTGTAGGCGATCAGCGCGGCTTCGCTCGCGGGCAGATAGACCAGCGCAAGCCCCATCAGGACCATCCAGCCGGTGACATTGAGCAGTCCGGCGAGCACCAGGCGCGGCCACATCGGACGGGCGACGCGCAACGACTGCCCGCGCAAGACCGCCAGCAGCGCGAGCAGCACGGCGCCGACGACGCCGGTGCCGCCGCGCAAGGTCAGCGGCGGCAGCTCCGACAAGAGATACTTGGTCGCCGGCCAATTCAGGCCCCAGCCGACCGAGGTGATGGCGAGGAAGATAAGCCCTGCCGGCGCGAGGCCGGGCCGCGCCGCCTTTGGCGTGGTGCCTCGCGCTGATTCTGTCAGGGAGGGCTGGGTGGAAACTGAAATCGGGCAGCCTCCTTGTCGTTGCATGGCCTGTTCCACCACACGCAGTGCGGGGTGTCAGCTAAAACTTTGCCCGTAGCCTCACGTGAGTCCTTCGAATGCAAGCTGAGCGAGCCCACAAAATCTTGCCCTGTGCATAGTGGTGGGAAACGTGGACAGGCCGCCCCGGCACGGCCTGTAAAGAATTTTTTTGGCTTTCGAATCCTTCAGGACTCACTGATACTTGGGCCCATCACAGGCGCGGCATTGACCCCTGTTATCCCGACCTTTCCACCATATTTAGTATTTGATTCAGGAACTCGCACTAGTCCTTGACGGGCGTAACGGGTTTGTCCTAGCTTTCGACCTGTTCGGCGCGAGTGAGTTTGGGTCCCGCCGGTCGCTCCCACAAGGGTTCCAAAATGAGCACTCCGCCGGCCAATGACGGCAGCGGGTGCAGGGCTTTTGCGCCCTGAATTCAGGGGACATCCGGGGCAGCAAAACGAGGCCGAAAAGGCCCAGATGACGTCGTGTGAAGTGGCGTCGCGTGAAGCGTTGGGGCGTTGAAGAGAGATGGACCGGATCAACCGGTCTGAACTGCGAAACGAACATCTGCGGGGTTACCCGCGGCCTGGGAGGTTCGCGACAAGGCATAACGAACCGTGGCCGCCGGGGTTGGCGGCGCGGTCAAGACAAGAGACGGGGCAAGAAAACTATGCGAATCGAACGGCGCCACACCACGCAAGGTGAAACACCCTACGCACGGATTGATTTCAGATTGACGACATCTGAGATCAAGAATCCCGACGGCTCCGTCGTGTTCCGGCTCGACAATGTCGAGGTCCCCGCGGCCTGGTCGCAGGTCGCCTCGGACGTGCTTGCCCAGAAATATTTCCGTAAAGCGGGCGTTGCCGCGCGCCTGAAGAAGGTCGAGGAAGAGAGCGTGCCGTCCTGGCTGTGGCGCTCGGTGCCCGACACCGAGGCGCTGGAAAGCCTGCCGGAGAAGGAGCGCTTTGTCAGCGAGCTCAGCGCAAAACAGGTGTTCGACCGCCTCGCCGGCTGCTGGACCTATTGGGGCTGGAAGGGCGGCTATTTCTCTTCGGAAGACGACGCCTCCGCCTTCCATGACGAGCTCCGCTACATGCTCGCCATGCAGATGGTCGCGCCGAACTCGCCGCAATGGTTCAACACCGGGCTGCACTGGGCCTATGGTGTCGACGGTCCCGGCCAGGGCCATTATTACGTCGACTACAGAAGCGGCAAGCTGACCAAGTCGAAGTCGGCCTACGAGCATCCGCAGCCGCATGCCTGCTTTATCCAGGGCGTCGATGACGACCTCGTCAACGACGGCGGCATCATGGACCTCTGGGTGCGCGAGGCGCGCCTGTTCAAATATGGCTCCGGCACCGGCTCCAATTTTTCGCGCCTGCGCGGCGAAGGCGAAAGGCTTTCCGGCGGCGGCCGCTCGAGTGGCCTGATGAGCTTCCTCAAGATTGGCGACCGTGCCGCGGGCGCGATCAAGTCCGGCGGCACCACGCGCCGCGCGGCCAAGATGGTCGTGGTCGACGTCGATCACCCCGACATCGAGACCTATATCGACTGGAAAGTGAAGGAGGAGCAGAAGGTCGCAGCCCTCGTCACCGGCTCCAAGATCAACCAGAAGCATCTCAAGGCCGTGATGAAGGCGGCCGTGAACTGTGAAGGTTCGGGCGACGACTGCTTCGACCCCGATAAGAACCCGGCGCTCCGCCGCGAGATCAAGCTCGCCCGCCGCGCGCTCGTGCCCGACAACTACATCAAGCGGGTGATCCAGTTCGCCAAGCAGGGCTACAAGGATATCCAGTTCGACACCTACGACACCGACTGGGATTCGGAAGCCTACCTCACCGTATCAGGCCAGAATTCCAACAACTCGGTCTCGCTGAAGGACGACTTCCTGCGCGCGGTCGAGACCGACGGCGACTGGCACCTGATCGGCCGCACCAACAAGAAGGTGACCAAGACGCTGAAGGCGCGCGACCTCTGGGAGAAGATCGGCTATGCCGCCTGGGCGTCCGCCGATCCGGGGTTGCACTTCAACACCACCATGAACGACTGGCACACCTGCAAGGCGTCAGGCGACATCCGCGCGTCCAATCCGTGCTCGGAATACATGTTCCTGGACGACACCGCCTGCAACCTGGCGTCGGCGAACCTGCTCACCTTCTACAACACGACCACAAAGCAGTTCGACGTCGCTTCCTACGAGCATCTCTGCCGGCTCTGGACGCTGGTGCTCGAGATCTCCGTGCTGATGGCGCAATTCCCGTCGAAGGCGATCGCCGAGCTCTCCTACGAGTTTCGCACGCTGGGCCTCGGCTTTGCCAATATCGGCGGCCTCCTGATGACCATGGGCCTGCCCTATGACTCAAAGGAAGGCCGCTCGCTGTGCGGCGCGCTGAGTGCGATCATGACCGGCATCGCCTACAAGACCTCGGCGGAGATGGCTGGCGAGCTCGGCCCCTTCCCCGGCCACAAGAAGAATGCTGCGCACATGCTGCGCGTGATCCGCAACCACCGCCGCGCTGCGCATGGCGAGTCTCGCGGCTATGAGGGCCTCGCCGTCAACCCGGTGCCGCTCGACCACGCCTCCTGCCCGCAAGCCGACCTCATCACCCATGCCAGGCACGCCTGGGACGATGCGCTCGCGCTCGGCGAGCAGAACGGCTATCGCAATGCCCAGGTCACTGTGGTTGCGCCGACCGGCACGATTGGCCTCGTCATGGATTGCGACACCACCGGCATCGAACCTGATTTCGCGCTGGTGAAGTTCAAGAAGCTCGCCGGCGGCGGCTACTTCAAGATCATCAACCGCGCCGTGCCGGAGGCGCTGCGCGCGCTCGGCTATCGCGAAAGCGAGATCGCGGAGATCGAGGCCTATGCCGTCGGCCATGGTTCGCTCGCCAATGCCCCCGGCATCAACCTCACCACGCTGAAGGCCAAGGGCTTTACCGACGAAGCCATTGCAAAAGTCGAGAAGGCGCTGCCGACCGCCTTCGACATCAAGTTCGCCTTCAACAAGTGGACCTTTGGCGAGGACTTCATCCGCGACAATCTCGGCATCGGCCCGGAGGCCCTGGCCGCCCCGAACTTCGATCTGCTCGCCGCGCTCGGCTTCACCAAGCGCGAGATCGAGGCGGCGAACGTGCACATCTGCGGCGCCATGACGGTGGAAGGCGCGCCGCACCTGAAGTCCGAGCACTATCCGGTGTTCGACTGCGCCAACCCCTGCGGCAAGATCGGCAAGCGCTATCTGTCGGTGGAAAGCCACATCCGGATGATGGCGGCCTCGCAACCGTTCATCTCGGGTGCGATCTCAAAGACCATCAACATGCCAAACGACGCCACGGTCGAGGACTGCAAGTCGGCCTACCTGTTGTCCTGGAAGCTTGCGCTGAAGGCCAACGCGCTCTACCGCGATGGCTCGAAGCTGTCGCAGCCGCTCAACTCGCAGCTCATCAGTGACGATGAGGACGAGGACGACGCGATCGAGACGCTCTACGACAAGCCGATGGCGGCGCGTGCTGCGCAGGTCTCGGAGAAGATCGTCGAGAAGCTGGTCGAGCGCATTGTGGTGATGCGCGAGCGCGAGAAGATGCCGGATCGCCGCAAGGGCTACACCCAGAAGGCGGTGGTCGGCGGGCATAAAGTCTATCTCCGCACCGGCGAATATGACGATGGGCGTCTGGGCGAGATCTTCATCGACATGCACAAGGAGGGCGCGGCCCTTCGCTCCTTCATCAACAACTTCGCCATCGCCGTCTCGCTCGGCCTGCAATATGGCGTGCCGCTCGATGAATATGTCGACGCCTTCACCTTCACCCGCTTCGAGCCGGCGGGCCCGGTGCAGGGCAACGACAGCATCAAATACGCGACCTCGATCCTCGACTATGTCTTCCGCGAGCTCGCGGTCAGCTATCTCTCGCGCTTCGACCTCGCCCATGTCGACCCGACCGAATCGAGCTTCGATGCGCTCGGCAAGGGCGTCGACGAAGGCAAGGAGCCCGGCGATGCCCCCTCCCCGCAGGCCACCAAATACGTCTCCCGCGGCCTCACCCGCTCGCGCACGGACAATCTGGTCGTCATGCGCGGCGGCTCTGCCGCCGTGAGCCAGGGCGCCGACAACGCGCCATCAGGTGGCAACAGGGTCACCGCCCTCTCCGGCCACGGCCGCAGCGGCGCCGGCGATGCTATGGAAGGCGCGGTGGCGCTGAAGCAGGAAGTGAGCCACGACCTCTCGCCGACCGAGAAGCTCGAAGCGTTGCAATGGAGCAAGTCCGGCACGGCCGCGGTCACCCATGTCGCGACCAAGGCGGAGCGGCGGGCGGAGGCCAAGGCAAAAGGCTACGAAGGCGAGATGTGCTCGGAGTGCGGCAACTTCACGCTGGTGCGGAATGGGACCTGCATGAAGTGCGATACGTGCGGCAGCACGACGGGGTGTTCGTGAGGCTCAAATCGTCGTCGCGGCGGCAGGAACGCACAATAAAGTAACTATTTGCGGCCCACTCGATCTGACGAGTGGGCCGTTCGCTCTCCAGGACGGAGCAAGCGCATATGAAATGCCCTCATTGCACCGTAGCCATTCACGCGAATTGGACATCGACTCCAATTAGACATGGTAACACGACTACCCGTTGGCGAACGCAAGTGATGGCGTGTCCCGCTTGCTCAAAGATCATCGTCCGCACAGGCGAAGGCATGTGGGGCGCGAACGAGTTTATTGAGCCGGTCGTATGGGTCCAAGTCTTTCCGCAAGGCTACAACCGAGGGCCCGTTCCAACTGAAGTCCCAAAAGACATTGCATCGGACTACGATGAAGCTTCGCTCGTATTGGCTTCGAGTCCAAAAGCATCAGCGGCGCTGTCTCGCCGCTGCCTCCAAACGACTCTTGCGAGAAGCGGGGTATCTGCAGTTTGATCTGTCGAAGCAGATAGGAGCAGTACTCGCTGAAACGGATACTCGAAAAGCATTACCTACCAGCGTTCACATGATTGTGGATGCCATACGCCAGTTTGGAAATTTTGCCGCGCATAAGATAACGGACCAAACAACGCTGCAGGTAATTGACGTGGAGCCGCATGAAGCGGAATATTGCCTGGACATTCTTGATGCCCTGTTTGATCACTACTACGTCCGTCCGGCCGTAGCACTGCGTCAGAAGCAGCTACTCGATGCGAAGCTGGCGGCCGCAAAAAGAACGCCGACTAAGTGACTTTGCCCGCTTAGAAGCCGAATCCAATGCGCACACGACCTTGGTGAGCAAATGTCTCCAAATGAGGGCCGTAGGGCGGATTAGCGATAGCTTAATCCGCCATTCTCGCAACCCGAGTGGTGGGTCACGCTTGACCTATCCGGCCCTGCCCGCTCCTCCAAACCGCATGCCCAGAAGAAGCAGCAGCCGCCATCGTCTCCGCCGCTGGAAACAGGGCGCGCGGTGGACGACCGGCAGTTCGCGCACGCACCGCGATGGGTTCAAATCGTTTCTGGCATCGTGATCCTGCTTGCGGTCTTCGTGCCGATGAACCTCATCTATCAGGTTATCCGCAAGCCGACCGAGCTGTTCTTCTTTCGTCGGCCACAGCCTCGACAAGGAGCCGGCCGACACATGGCGGCAATATGGGCCGCTGTTCCGCGAATATTCCACCCACACGATCACGCCCGAGCTGTTGGCTGCGCTGGCGCAGATCGAGAGCAGCGGCAATCCGCTGACGCAGACCTATTGGCGCTGGCGGGTGTCCTCGGCGATTAGACCGAAACCATCGTCTGTTTTCGATCACCTCGCAGTTGAAGCGAGTAAGATGTGCAGATACTGCTGATGCCGACTATCAGACGGCAACCTCATTGGGAGCCGGATGCCGTAAACTCCAAAAAGTACTGCCTGGGCAGGAAGGAGCGCACCGCGACGACCGAGTACCCGGCGGCCTTAAGCTCCTGGGTCACCTGCTCGGCCGGGATTCGGTGCTCGAGCGGCGGGCCTTCCGGCGAGTCCGGTTTGAAATCCACGATCGCCAGGTGTCCTTGCGGGCGTAGCGATTTCTTCAGTTTGGTAAAATAGGCGACCCTGTCGTCGATGTGGTGGTACGTGTCCACGACCAGGATGACGTCCGCTGGCTCCGGAATGTTGGCGCTTTCCTCGGTCGCCAGGATCGGAATGATCGTGTCCAGGTGCTCACGGCGGGCGCGTTGGCTCAAGTAGCGCAGCATGTCCGGCTCGATGTCGATCGTGAAAACCTTGCCCTCCGGGACGCGCCTGGCGATCCGCAGGCTGAAGTAACCGGTACCGGCCCCGATGTCGGCGACGATCGCCGTCCGATCGAGGTTCAGCGCATCCAGGACTTGATCGGGCTTCTGCCAGGCGTCGCGGCTTGGGTCGTCGAACTCCTTGGCCCAAACGTCGGCCCGGCTGAAAGAATGATGATAGCCACGCGGACCCTGATGAGGGCTGTCGGCATCCATCGACGCATCACCCGCGTGAGGCATGTGATGCTGGGCGGCGGCAGATCCGAGCGAAAGAAACAATGCCCCCGAAAGGAGGGCGGCGAGAAGGAGGCGCATGATTGCTTTTCCCAACCGATCGAGAGCAAGCGGACAAGGTGCTGGCAAAGTGTGAGGCTACCCACTAACTGACCGACCAATTCTGTTCATGACGAGCCTTCAGGACCGCTCGCGGCCTGGATTCGGCAGACGTCAAATCGAGATTCGAGATCAGATACAACTACGAATGTATGGTCGGTTGATGTCCCACAGTTCATCGAGCAGGCTCCTGGCAGCGGTTGCGGAATTCACGACGGGATCGATCAACAGCGCCTGCAAAGCCAGTTCCTTCGAGGCATGCACTGCGGCCTCGACCGCAAGCTGCTGCACACCGATCTGAATAGTCATGAGCTTGGCAATGGCGTCTGGCAATGGCCCGAGTGAGACGGGGTGAACGCCGGCGTGGTCGGCCATGAGCGGGACTTCGACGGCGGCGCTCGCCGGCAGGTTTGGGATCACGGACTGATTGTAGACAACGCCGGACTCGATCAACCGTCGACGATTGTGCATGACAGATGAAATGATTTCCACCGCCCGCTCGCCTGAAGGCATCAGCCACCAGTCCGGAATCTCCGCCCGTCCCGAGAGCACGTCATCGATCAGCTGGTCCAGTTTCGCTCGTTCACTCTCGTCCCATCCGAAGTTATACCCACCTTCTCCAGCCTCCCAGCCGAAGGAAAGATACTCGCCGACATGACCGTCACCACAGCCTAGCCAATAACCAAAACCGCGGAACAAGTCGCGGGTCAGAGGCTCGACTTCGGGATCGTAGCTCTTTTCCTTTTCGCGCAGCAGCGGATAGAGATCGGCGCCTGTCTCCCGGTCGCGGATCTGCATCAGGCATTGAAAATGGTTGAGGCCCGCGCCCCACACGTCAACCCGCTCGTCGGGCAGCCCGAGTATCGAGGCGACGTGATGGCGGGCGATGAAGATGCCATGGCACAGGCCGACACAGCGGATCCTGCTGTATTGCCCCAACCCCAGGACGATGCGGCTTTCCGGGTTGGAGAAGTTGATGAAGAGAGCCCGCGGGCAACGACGTTCGATCTCGCGTACGAAATCGAACACGACGGGCAAGGTGCGAAGCGTGAAGAACAGGCCACCAGGACCGCCATTTTCGCCGAGCGTGTGACGAATGCCGAATTTGCGCGGCACTTCGAAATCGAGCCTCCACAGCCGATTGCGCTCAATAGCCGTGGAATGCACCACGAACTCAGCACCATCGAGCGCCGTCCGCCAATCGGTGGTCGACTCGATCTTCAATCCCGCACCCGATTTCCGATTTAGCAGGCTGGCCACGCGTTCGGCGCGCTGCAGCCGCTCACTATTGCGGCCGACCAACACCAGTGTGCTGGCGGCGAGATCCTGGGTAGAGAAGAGATCGCGGAACATGCTCAGTCCGAAAGCTGCGCTGCTCGCACCGAGAAAGACGATTTTCGTGACTGCCGCCATATTGGTTCTTTGTCATCAGCAGGACCGGCTGGATTGATCCAGATCAAATGCCAAGAGCTGTCTGCCGCGGGGACGGAATTTACGGCCTATCGGGCTGGTTGCCAGCGAGTTCGGCCTCGCTATGGCTAAAGCGCGCCCAGTATCATGCTGACCTGCCCATTGCCCCACATCGGGAGGAGCAGCCTGGAAAAGCTATCTCCAGAGCTATCGGTGAGGCGCAAAAGCGTCGGTGCAGCGGCTTCCAGGGTAGCGCTGGCTTGAGCGCGCAGAAAAGCGAATTCCGTGCTCGGCGGCAATTCATCAAGGAATTTCCCTGTGGCCGCCGCAGGCAAAGCTGAATTCAAGAACTCGATCCGAAAGCGCTCCGGAGGGGCGAACACAGCCAATAGAAACAGTTTGCCCGGCAGCTCGGACAGCTGAGGCAAGAGCAGGTCGTCGCCGAACGGCATGCCGTTCTGGCCTCGCCTCAACCCTTGCCAGAAGGCAAGCACGGCTTGCAGGCTCGTTTCAAGGCGATCGGGGAGCTCAAAGGGGTTTCGGCAGGACATGCTGAAAGATCCACGTATTCAAGGCGGGCATCGCCATGAGTGAGACTAGAGGCGCCCATTACCCGGGGTTTGATTTTGGTCAAGCACCGGTCAGCCAACAGCCGCATTGTGTCGTGTCAGAACTGAAGCGCGCCATCGCAAGGCAGGTATATGAAAGCGACCGGCAAAACCGACCTTCCAGGCCAGAGGCGCATGCCTCCAGCAAAGAGGTTCTTGTGGGGCGTCTCGACGTCGAGTTTTCAGGTTGAAGGCGCCGCCCACATTGATGGCCGCGGGGACAGCATCTGGGACTTCTATTGTCGACAGCAGGGTCGCATCAAGAATGGTGATAGCGGCGATGTCGCCTGTGATCATTATTACCGTTACCGCGAAGATATCGCGCTGATGCGCGAGCTCGGCATCGATGCATACCGCTTCTCAATCTCATGGCCGCGCGTCCTGCCGCGAGGTCGCGGCGTCATCAACGCGCTTGGCCTGGACTTCTATGATCGAGTCATTGACGCACTGCTGGACGCCGGCATCGAGCCATGGGTCTGTCTCTACCATTGGGATCTGCCTCAAGCGCTGGCCGAGCTTGGCGGCTGGCAAAACCGGGACGTCGCTGGATGGTTTGCCGATTATGCGTCGCTGGTCGCACACCGCTATGGCGACCGGGTGAAGCGATTTGCAACCTTCAACGAGCCCTGCGTATTCACGCTGTTCGGCTACGGCTTTGGCTCGAATGCTCCGGGCATTTCCGACAGGGCCGCCCTGCACAGTGCGATCCACCATGTCAATCTGAGCCATGGCGCTGCCATTGATGTGCTCCGAACGTCGGTGCCGGGCGCCTCCCTCGGCGCCATCCATAACCGCCAACCGTGTTTTCCGGCCACCACAAGCAAAGAGGACGCGCTGGCCGCACAGTGTTTTGCGCGATACTGGAACGATGCGTTTCCGTTTCCGCAGCACTTTGCCTGCTATCCTCCGGAGCTTGTCGAGGCGATCGAGCCTTACGTCAGGCCGGGCGACATGGCGCAAATTACCAGGCCTTTGGATTGGTTCGGGCTCAACCACTATTCGCCGCATTACATCAAGGCCGAAGCAAACCTGATCGGCGCCAGTTTCGGCGCGCCGCCGGATGACGTGCCGCGCACCCCGATCGGATGGCCGATCGTGCCAGACGCCTTCCGGGACACCCTGCTGGATATTCATACGCGCTTTCGCCTGCCGATCTACGTGCTGGAAAACGGCACCGCCGCGGACGACAGGCCGGATGACGCAGGCCATGTCGAGGATCCAGGACGGATCGCCTATCTGCAGGGTTATACCGATGCGATGCAGGCGGCGATCACAATGGGAGCAGATGTCCGGGGCTATTTTGTCTGGTCGTTGCTGGACAATTTCGAATGGGCCTCGGGCTACTCGCAACGGTTCGGGCTGACTTACGTCGACTTCAAGACGCAAAGGCGCATACCCAAAGCATCCGCACGATGGTACGCCGACCTCATTGCGCGACAGCACGCGGTTGCAGAATCATGATGAGCAGTCGGACGGCCATACACGAACGGGCCGTTCCTGCTGACGGTCGGTCGGCGGTGGACCCTGCGAGCAGCTAACATGGTCGATATCGTTACCGTGACGCCCAACCCGGCGGTCGATCTGTCAACCTCAGTCGAGCGGATCATCCCGGTCGCCAAGCTTCGCGGCACCTCGCAGCGGCGGGACGCGGGGGGCGGTGGCATCAATGTCGCCCGCGTCATCAAGCGCCTGGGCGGCGACGTGCGTGCACTTTATCCTGTCGGCGGTATCACAGGCGAGCTATTGCGCAACCTGGTCGACAGGGAAGGCGTTGCGAGCTGCACCTTTCCCATCGCGGAGGAAACCCGTGAAGACTTCTTCGTCAGCGAAGTTGCGAGCGGCCAGCCTTACCGCTTCATCCTGCCGGGGCCACGGTTGAGCGAACGCGAGTGGCACGAGTGCCTCAAGCAGCTCGCCGCAATCGAGCCTTCCCCGCGCTTCGTGGTCGCGAGCGGAAGCCTGCCCGAGGGCGTGCCTGACGATTTCTACGCAAGGATCGCTTCGCACACCCGGCAGCGCGGTGCCAGGATGATCCTCGACACGTCCGGGCAGGCCTTGATCACCGCAGTTGCCGAAGGCGTCGACCTGATCAAACCCAATCTGCGCGAGATGCGCGAGCTCGCTGGGCACGAGCCACAAGATGCGCGGGAATGGGAAGAAGCCGCGCGAGCGCTGGTTGATCGCGGCAAGGTGTCGGTCGTCGCGCTGACCATGGGTCATCTCGGCGCTGTGCTGGTCACCAGGGACAGGGTGCTGCGCGCCGAACCAATTGCGGTCAAGCCGGTCAGCGCGGTGGGCGCCGGCGACAGTTTCCTCGGCGCACTGATCTGGCGGCTGTCCGCGGGTTACGACATCGAGGACGCGTTCCGGCAGGCTGTTGCCGCGGGAGCCGCGGCGTTGCTCAATACTGGCACCGAGCTCTGCCGGCCTGCCGACGTCGAGCAGCTCGCCAAACAGGTGGTGCTCACAGAGGCTTGACCGATTCGAGCGGAGCGGCGGGTTGCCCGTGATCCAGATGCGACATCCCATGATTGAGGCGGTCAAGTGAAAGTAACAGGCCCCCGACCCGCTCAAGGGACGAAACCCAGTCCGCGATGCGGCTATAATTGTCGACCAGCCAGTTGAACGAGCCCTGCACCAGGGTGAAGGCCGCCGCCGCTTGGGTCAATTCGCCGAGCGTCATGGCGCCTGACAGGAATTTCGGCGCGCAGAGCACAAGCCCGATGATCGGCGCAAGCAGCGTGTTGCCTTGCGTCACCAGCGTGATGCTCATCAGTTGCCAGCACAGCCGGCGCCACTGCGCGATGACATTTTGCAGCGCCTGCCAGATTGCGAGCTTGACTTCGTGCTCCTCTCTGTTCGGAGCTACGCCCTCGCCGATATCGCGAAGCTCGTGAGCGGCCGCGATCAATTCCGCTTCGGCCTGGTTCTTGATCTGAACAACCCGCGTCAGCGGCGAGCCGACCCACATCATCGCGATCGTGACGATGCTGGAATAGATCGCTACGGAGAACACCAGGTAACCGGGAATCCAGAGTGCATGGCCACCGAGGGAAAGCGTGAAGTCGCCACCGACGCTCCATAGCACCTGGATGAAGATGACGGCGGTCAAAAGCGAGGAAACCAGGCCGAGCGCGAAATCGATCGGCGCGTCCGTTGCAATCCGCACATCCTCCGTGATGCGATATTCGGGAATTTGCTGCTCGCGTTGCACCGCCGCCAGCCGCGCGTAGCGGTCGTTGTCCATCCAGTATTCGATCACTTTCTTGGACAGCCACTTCCGCCAATTGCGTTGCACGGTCATGCGTCCCCAGACCGACGCGATCGCGAGCGCAACGCTGATGCAACACAGCGGAATCAAGAGCAGCGCCTGGCCTTTCAGCCGGGCGGCGTCCCGGCCCTCCAGCCCGTTGAAGAAATCGCGGTTCCAGTAGTTGAAGCGGAATTGCACATAGAGCTGCATGACGACAACAACGACCAGAAAGGTGCAGAGCAGCCAGACGCGCCACGCGCGTGACCCGCGCCAAAAGCCGGACGCGCTCTCCCAAAACCGGGACCAGGCTTGATGGGGATCATCTTCAGTCATCATCAAATCCAAAAGCTAGAAGCCTATCATCACCGGCCCCTTGATCTTGCGCAAAGCCCTTGCGCAGCGAGCGGACAAAGTGTCCCCAGGATACGTCCGCCATGGCGGCGCTGCAGCGCGGGAGAAAAGCGATGGACGCTTCTGCCTATACGCGATGGTTCAAGGATATCCGGCTCGAGGACGTAGCTCTGGTCGGCGGCAAGACGGCCTCGCTCGGCGAACTCTATGCCGTCCTCTCTTCGCAAGGCGTCCGGGTTCCGAACGGCTTTGCGCTAACGGCCCAAGCCTATCGCGACGCACTGACGGCGGCCGGCGCCTGGGAGAAGCTGCACCCCCTTCTTGCGGGGGTCGATAAGCGGCGCATCTCCGATCTCGAAAAACGCGCGGCAGCCGCGCGCGCCATTGTCTATGCAGCGACCGACAGCGAGACATTGCAGGCCGAAGTCGAGGCGGCCTACCGGCAGCTCGAGACCGAATATGGCATAAATGTCGCGGTAGCCGTGCGCAGCTCCGCGACCGCCGAGGATCTGCCGACCGCAAGTTTTGCCGGGCAGCACGAAAGCTTCCTCAACATTCGCGGCCCCCGCGATCTCATGGAGGCGTGCCGGCGCTGCTTTGCCTCGTTGTTCACCACCCGCGCGATAGCCTATCGCATCGACAACGGCTTTGATCATTTCAAGGTTGCGCTCTCGGTCGCCGTCATGAAGATGGTCCGCTCCGACCTCGCCGCAAGCGGCGTGATCTTCACCCTCGACACCGAAAGCGGCTTTCGCGACGTGGTGTTCGTGACCGGCGCCTATGGCCTGGGCGAAAACATCGTCCAGGGCGTCGTCGACCCCGACGAGTTCTATGTGCACAAGCCCACCTTCAATGATGGTTTCCGCGCCGTGCTGTCGCGGCGCCTGGGCGCGAAAGACAAGCGGATGGTCTATGCGCAGGGACACAAGACCACCCGCAACGTTGCGACATCGCTCGCCGATCGCAGGAAATTCTGCATCAACGACGAGGACGTGCTCGAGCTCGCGCACAGCGCCATCGTCGTGGAAAATCACTATTCGAAAAAGGCCGGCAGGCCGACACCGATGGACGTGGAATGGGCGAAGGACGGCGAGGACGGTTCGCTCTACATCATCCAGGCGCGGCCCGAAACTGTCGCATCGCGCCACAAACCCGAGGCGCTGGAAAGCTATCGGCTGGGAGCGACCGGCAAGACGATCGCGACAGGCCGCGCCGTCGGCGAGAAGATCGCCGCGGGCAAGGTGCGCCTGGTCAGGAACGAGCGCGAGCTTGGCGCCTTCCGGCCGGGTGAGGTCCTGGTCGCTCCCGCAACAAGTCCGGATTGGGAGCCGGTAATGAAACTCGCTGCCGCGATCATCACCGATCATGGCGGCCGGACCTGCCATGCCGCCATCATCGCCCGCGAGCTTGGCGTGCCGGCCGTGGTCGGCACCGGCGACTTCACAAGGCAAGTGAAGAGCGGCAAGTCCGTCACGGTGTCCTGCGCCGAGGGCGACATCGGCCAGGTCTATGAAGGCTCACTGCCGTTCGACATCGAGCGGGTCGCAACCGACAAGCTCGCGCGGCCGCGCACGGAAATCATGGTCAATCTTGGCAATCCGGAAGTCGCGTTCAAGACGGCGCTGGCGCCGAACGACGGCGTTGGCCTCGCGCGAATGGAGTTCATCATCAGCCAGCACATCGGCATCCATCCGATGGCGCTGGCCGAGCCCGATAGGGTCAAATCAGCGCGCGACCGCCGCACCATCAAGGAGCTGACGCAAGCTTACAAGCAACCGTCTGATTTCTTTGTCGAGCGGCTCGCCGAAGGCGTCGGCACCATCGCTGCTGCGTTCTATCCGCGGCCAGTGATCGTGCGGTTGTCGGACTTCAAAACCAACGAATATGCCAATCTGATCGCCGGCGCGGACTTCGAGCCGCATGAGGAAAACCCGATGCTGGGCTTCCGTGGCGCAGCACGCTACGCCCATCCGGCCTATGCTGCAGGCTTTGCGCTGGAATGCGCGGCGCTGCGGCGCGTGCGCCAGACCATGGGGCTGATCAACCTGAAAATCATGATCCCGTTCTGCCGCCGCCTCGAGGAGGCGCGCAAGGTGCTGGACGCAATGGCCGCGCAAGGCCTCAAGCGCGGCGACCGCGGTCTCGAGATCTTCATGATGTGCGAGATCCCCAACAACGTGATCCTGATCGATCAGTTTGCCAAGCTGTTCGACGGCTTTTCGATCGGCTCCAACGACCTCACCCAGCTCACTCTCGGCGTCGACCGCGATTCCGACATCGTCGCGTTCGACTTCGACGAACGCGATCCCGGAATGTTGCAAATGATGTCAATGGCCGTCCTCGGTGCCAAGCGCAACGGCCGCCATGTCGGCATTTGCGGCGAGGCGCCAGCGAATTACCCCGATATCGCGAAGTTCCTGGTCGAGCTCGGGATCGATTCGATCAGCGTAAATCCATCAAGCGCGTTGCGGACCATCCAGATTGTTTGGGAAGCGGAGCATGGCGCCGCCGAGGCCAAGGCCGTTGCCGGCTAGGTGTTCCTGCTCTCCTGGCGCGACTTGAGCGCCTCCCGGACCTCGTCATCCTCAAGGGCATCCTCAACTCACCGATCCGCTTGCGATATCGGGGCACGTTTCTGAGGGGTATCGAGCGCGGCTGTCCCCCTCGCTATCGGGCTCCCCTCTCCTCCCAGACCATTCTTGCTCATTCTCAGACTCTCCCATTGCGTCCAGCCCCCGAGCGCGAGGCAAACGACGCGTCCACCATCATCCGGCGTGTTGACCAAGATCAAGTGCAGCCCAACCACCCGAATCTATTCTCTCGCCACAAAATGGAGCCGCGCATGCCCCACAAGCAGGTCCTGTTTCATTCTGCAGCTCGCGAGAAGGTGTTGCGCGGGGCATCACTCCTCGCCGATGCTGTGCGCGTCACGCTCGGACCGAAATCCAAATCCGTATTGATCCAGAAGAGCTGGGGCGCACCGATCGTCTGCAACGACGGCGTCACCATCGCCAAGGAATTCGATCTCAAGGACCCCGAGGAAAATCTCGGCGCACAGGTGCTGCGTCAGGCCGCCGAGAAGACCGGTGATGTCGTCGGTGACGGCACCAGTACGTCGACGATCCTCGCGCACGCCATCCTGGCTGACGGCGTGAGGAACGTGGTCGCTGGTGCCAGCGCGATCGACCTGAAACGCGGTCTTGATCGCGCCGCGCGTGCCGCAATCGGCGCGCTGCATGCCATGTCACAGCCCGTGAAAACAAAAGCTGAGAAAGCGCAGGTCGCCACTATTTCAGCCCATAACGATGCGTCGATTGGAACGCTGGTTGCGGACGCCCTTGAGAAGGTAGGTGGGGAAGGTGTGATATCGGTCGAGGAGTCCAAGACCACCGAAACATCGCTTGATGTTGTCGAAGGAATGAAATTCGACCGCGGTTTTCTATCGCCCTATTTTGTCACGGATGCAGACCGGATGGAGGCCGTGCTCGAGGATCCCTTCATTCTGCTCTGCGACCAGAAGATCAACGCCCTGCGCGATCTCGTTCCCTTGCTTGAACAGATCGCAAAATCAGGTCGGCCACTGTTGATCATCGCCGAAGATATCGAAGGTGAGGCGCTTGCCACCTTGATCGTCAATCAGCTTCGTGGCGTGCTCAAGGCATGTGCGGTCAAGGCACCAGGTTTCGGGGACCGTCGCAAGGCCATGCTCGAGGACATCGCAATCCTGACTGGCGCCCAGGTCATTTCAAGTGACATAGGGTTGAAGCTTGAGAACGCCACCTTGCAGCAGCTCGGCCGCGCCGCGCGCGCCGTGGCGGACAAGGAGAATACCACGCTGATCGGTAGCAAGGGCGAGCGCACCCAGATCGATGCGCGGCTCCAGCAAATCCGCCACGAAATCGAAAAGACCACCAGTCAATATGACAAGGAAAAGCTCGAAGAACGCCTCGCCAAGCTGTCCGGTGGGGTCGCCGTCATCCGGGTCGGCGCTCCCACCGAGGCAGAGATGAAGGCAAAGAAGGAAGCGCTCGACGATGCCATCAGTTCGACGAAGGCAGCGGTCGCGGAGGGAATAGTGCCTGGCGGCGGATTAGCGCTGCTCAGGTGCATCGAAGCCATCAGCAAAGAAGAAAGTGCTTGCGAGGGCGACGAAAAGACGGGCGTTCAGATCCTGAAACGCGCGCTCGAGGCGCCTGCCCGGCAGATCGCGGAAAATTCGGCCACTGACGGCGGTGTCGTCGTGTCGCGCATGATAGGTGGTCACGGCAATTTCGGATTCGACGCTGCGCGCAAGGAATATGTCGACCTTGTCGAAGCCGGCATCGTCGACCCCGCAAAAGTCGTCAGGACCGCACTCGAGAACGCAGTATCTGTCGCCAGCGTGCTTCTGCTTACCGAAGCCACAATGACAGAAATACCGGAGCCGAAGCGCGAACGGCTGCCCGAACCCGAGCTGGGGATATGACATCGAGCAGATACAATCAGATGGCCAGCGAAACGATCAAAGCCCTTCTTATGACCAGCTTGTTTTGCGGTCTGCGGGTGGCCCTCCATGTGCCGCGATTCAATGCGCAGACGATCAGGCGCTGGCGTCGAGGGATGATCTGGCATTGGCCTCATTGGTCTATGCATGCGCCGGTCAGCCACGCCATGGTATCGGTTCGGACCAATGGCAGGCGTTGATCGTCCAGCGTCGCGATATTGAACTATCCGCCGTCCGAGGGAGGCTCGCATGAAAGCGCGAGATATCATGGTTTCTCCAGTGCTCACTGTTCGCGAGAACGAGACTATCCGCGATCTTGCCAAACTGCTGGTTAGCCATCGCATCAGCGCCGCTCCGGTCGTTGACAACTCCGGGAAGCTCGTCGGCATTGTCACCGAAGGCGATCTGTTGCGGCGCGCCGAGTTGGGCACGGAACGACCCCATTCATGGTGGCTATCGTTCTTCCTCGGCGAGCACGCAATCGCGGCGGACTACGTCAAATCGCATGCGACAAAGATAAAGGACATCATGACCCGGGAGCTCCAAACCGCCTCCCCAGACACGCCTCTGATCGAGATTGCAGACATTTTTGAAGAGAAGCACATCAAGCGCGTACCCATCGTGAGCAAGGGCGGCGACCTCGTCGGCCTCGTCAGCCGTGCCAACATCATTCAGGCCATCGCAAGCGCCAGACCCAAGCTCGAAGTCAACCTGCCCGACGCCCAAATTCGCGCCAAGCTGCTGGATGAGCTGAAGCGTCAGCACTGGACGCATGTCCATCGGCTGAACGTGACCGTCACGAACGGCATCGTAGACCTCTGGGGCTTTGTCGAGTCCGACAAGGAGCGCCAAGGCGTCAGGATTGCCGCCGAGGCGATCCCCGGTGTAACCGCTGTCAACGACCACTTGGTACGCGAGGACCCTTTCGTCTATTGAACGGATAACAAAGCCATCGGCGGCGCGGTCGCTTCACTATCGCCGGCATCGACTGTTGATTCAGGTCAACACGCTCGGTGCGACGACCGCGACTATGCGTACGGTATTGAGGGGATAGTGCCATGATAAAAGACATTCTGGTTCACATTCCGACCGAACGAGCGATGAAGCCCGTCGTTGATGCGGCCATTTCTTTGGGTACCGCATTTGGCGCCCATGTGGATGCGCTGGCCGCTGGCTACATTCCAACGAGCACTGCTTACGTGGCGGACGGCGGGGCTGCGGCTGCGGTTGCAGCAGTCTTCGAGATCGAGCAGCGGCGCGCCAAGGAGCGTAGCGCAGCAGCACTAGCGATCTTCGAGACGGAGGCCCGCAACGCAGGCATCTCCTATCAGTGCCGCTCGATCGAGGACCTGCCAGGCGAAGCGGCCTCCACGCTCGGCGATGCCGCCAAGCTCTATGAGCTAACAGTGGTTCTACAACCAGATGTGGCGTCAAATTCCTTCGACAATATGGCGGCTACCGAAATCTTGCTTCAGGCGGGAGGCCCTGTGCTGTTCGTGCCCTATATCTTTCACGGCCGCTTCAGGCCCAAGCGCGTCGGCATCTGTTGGGATGGAAGCCGCCTTGCCGCGCGTGCCATCAAGGATGCCCGGCAGTTTTTGTCGAACGCGGACGCAGTGCTCACGATCTCGATCAACGAAGCGCAGCTGGTACCAGCGGAAGCATCTGCACAAAAATTGGCTGAACATATGGGGCGGATCGGAATAGAAACGACACTCATCGAGATGACGGCGGAGCATTCCGATATCCAGCCATCCATCCTGTCTCTGGCCGCCGATGAAAGCCTCGATATGCTGGTGATGGGGGCTTACGGGCATTCCCGTCTGAAGGAGGGAATACTTGGTGGCGTCACCCGGGAGATGTTGAAGACGATGACGGTGCCAGTCCTGATGTCCCATTGAAGCAGAGCATCGAGCCATTCCTTTCGAAGCGTGCCATCGGCAACGTCGCTGCTGCGGGCTTCGGCCTTGGCGCAGCAGGGACCATTGCAGGGCGATCCGTCAATCGCCAAGTAGCCGAGGGGCATTTTGCTATGCCTGTTGCGCTGGATGTGGCTGCTCATATGGCAGTTCGCCGGGGCCGGCTGCGGGTGGACGCTCCGGCATTCACCCAGGCTGCCGCAAACGGAGGTCCACAGGTGATGGACACCAAAATCCAAGATCAACTCCTCTCTAGTCTGGAACAGCGTCTTGGGAAACTTCACGCCCGACAGCGCCTGGGCATCGAGGCCGACCACGAAGCGCAGATTTTCGGCCAGGGCCTTAATTTCTTTCATATCGAGAACTGGTACTCGGTTCACTCCGTCATCCGGACCACGTTGAAGCTCTGCGGCCTCTACTGGCGCGGTCGCAGGAATGCCGAGCACATCGTGTTGAGGACCAACGACGTCCGAAGTGCCCGGCTGCCACCTCTGTTTGATGGATTCACCATCCTTCACATCAGCGATACCCACGTCGACATGAACCAGCGGGCCATGCTGCGGCTCGCTCAGCTTGTTGAAGGACTGCAATACGACGTCTGCGTATTGACGGGCGATTTTCGTGGCAAGACCTTCGGTTCCCATGACGCCGCCCTGAACGGCATGGCGAAGCTCGTGGGCCACCTGAGGAAGCCGATCTTCGGCGTGCTGGGCAATCACGACACGATTCGCATGCTCCCTGGCCTCGAAGCCATGGGCATCCGCATGCTGCAGAACGAGTGTGACGTCATTCGACGCGGCGATCAGTCGATCTACCTAGCGGGCATCGATGACGCCCACTATTTCAAGGTCGACAATATCGAAAAGGCTGCCTCGCCCATCCCAGATGGGGCGTTTGCGATCCTGCTGTCGCACACGCCGGAAGTCTATCGTCAGGCGGCCCATGCAGGTTTTGATCTGCTCTTGAGCGGCCATACGCATGGCGGACAGATCTGCCTTCCCGGGCAGATACCCCTCACGCTGGATTCGGTGTTGCCGCGGCGCCTTGGTGCCGGCGCCTGGCAATACGGCAAAATGCTCGGCTACACGTCGGTTGGTGCCGGATCGAGCGTCGTCGCCGTCCGCTACAATTGCCCGCCGGAAATCACCCTGCACCGTCTCGGCAGGCCCTGAGACTCAGTACGGCTGATCGCGAATCCGCAGCAAGTGCAGAAAGCGCGAGACGATGAGCTCCCCAACGAAAAACAGCCAGACCGCAATCCCCACGTCCGAGAGGGTCAGGGACAGCGCTTTTTGACAGACCAGAAGGGGGAGCAGGGATTCCGGAACCTGGTCCAGCCCGGTCGCCCGGGTACTGGGTGGAAAGCCTAATCGCCGCTTGACGAAGCTGGAGAAGAGATCGCCAAGCATGGCAAACACAGCTAGGAGGCCTCCGACCTGCACGCTCGATCCGAGCAGGGGTGCGAGGCCTGCAGTGACGGCCACTGAAGACACCACACCGCGAATGGTCTTGGAATTGCCAAACAGCGGTCGTCCGTCAGGGAAGTGCACGCCGGCATCCAGCGGAAACGCCCAGCGCCGGCCCAGCAGCTTCTTGACGATAACAGGGGTCCCGTTCGCAAGCGTTAGCAGGCACAACGCCTGAAAGATCGAGAAGACCTGCATTTCGGGCCATTGTTCAAACGATCATTTATTATTGCTTATGCCGCCGTTGGTCGCGCTCGCTTGATGCACGTCAATTCACGGCTTGCCCGCCGGGCGCAATCTCTCTTTTCTCATGGATGGAGCGGACGATGACTGCGACCAATGTCACGACTCTCGATCACACAATCCAGGAGACCAATCTCTGGCTCAAGACGGTCGAGGAGGAACTGCAACTCGATAATCGTCAGCAGGCCTACAACGCGCTGCGGGCGGTGCTGCATGCCTTGCGCGATCGCGTGCCGCCGGAAGTCGCGATCAAGCTGGGCGCCCAGCTGCCGATCCTTGTGCGTGGCGTCTATTACGAGAACTGGCATGTGGCGGGAACGCCGACAAGAGAGCGTCATGCGCAGGAATTTGCCCATCATGTGGGGGCGGAGTTGTCCCCGCAATTTCCCGTGGATCCCTTGACCGTTATCCGGGGTGTGTTCGAGGTTCTCTGGGAAAAGCTCGATCCCGGCGAGTTTGAAAAGGTGATGCAGCATCTGCCAGCCCCTCTACGCGAACTCAAATCCTGGAACTAGCTGGTCTGCTCGAAGGCGCGCGGTGCCATGATCCACCCGCACTCAGTCACATCGTCCGATGTCGTCGTCCCGCCGCATGGTTTGGCGGGCACCCTGAGCGTCGTTAAGAACTCGAACGGATTGATCGTCTTCGCACACGGCAGCGGGTCAAGCCATCTCAGCCCGCGGAATCTTGCCGTGGCAAAAGCCCTGAACGACCGCAACTTCGCGACCTTCCTGTTCGATCTGCTGACCCAGGAAGAAGAGGCCGACCGAGCCAACGTCTTCGACATCCAGCTGCTCGCGGAGCGGCTGGTCGAAGCCGTGCAATGGCTGGATGGTCAGACGCCGGCAATCGCTCGCCTTCCTGTCGGCCTGTTCGGAGCCAGCACCGGCGCTGCCGCGGCCCTCCTCGCGGCGGCGCGGCTTCCCGAGCGGATCAGTGCAGTGGTCTCGCGCGGAGGCCGTCCCGACCTCGCGGGCGAAGCCCTTGCAAAGGTTCGCGCCGCGACATTGCTTATCGTCGGCGGCGCCGATCATGGCGTGATCGAGCTGAACGAAGAGGCCTTTGCCCGCTTGCATGCACCGAAGGCGATCGAGATCGTCGCCGGTGCAACCCACCTCTTTCCGGAGCCTGGCGCAATGGACGCCGTCATTGGCCACGCCGCGCGCTGGTTCGAAAGTCACCTCATC
>DASRBG010000077.1:0-42933 GCA_035653735.1 Gemmataceae bacterium | reverse complement strand
CGACATGCAGGGAAAGGTTGTGCATTCGTGGACGGCGAAATGCAATCCCGGCGCGTCCACTTATCTTCTGGAAAACGGGCATCTATTGCGCACCGGGTCGCTCATGGGGGAGGAGCAGTCCTTCGGCGGAGGGCCGGGCGCCGGCGGCCGGGTCCAGGAGTTCGACTGGGATGGCAGTCTGGTCTGGGACTTCAAGCTCTTTAATGCGAAGCAGCTTCCCCATCACGACATCACTAAGCTGCCCAACGGCAACGTGCTGATGATCGTGTGGGACAAAAAGACCCCCGAGGAATGCCTCGCGGCCGGGCGCCGGCCTGAATTGAACCCGGATACCCACCTGCTGCCCGACTCGATTCTCGAAGTCAAGCCGACCGGCAAAACCACGGGCGAAATCGTTTGGGAATGGCACCTCTGGGACCACCTGGTTCAGGATTTCGATAAGACCAAGGCGAACTACAGCAACGTCGCCGAGCATCCGGAGTTGGTGAACATCAACTACGGAGAAGACACGCTGGCGCCGGCCAAGACGACCAAGGATCAACAGGACAAACTCAAATCGATCGGCTACGTCGGGGCCAATCCGGCTGCCGGCCGATCGCCGCGCCGCAACCCTGACTGGACGCATTGCAACTCGGTGGCCTACAACCCTGAACTCGATCAGATCATCGTGAGCAGCCCGCATTTTAGCGAGTTCTGGATCATCGATCACAGCACCACGACGAAAGAAGCAGCCGGTCACACCGGCGGCCGAAGCGGCAAGGGCGGCGACCTCCTCTACCGTTTTGGCAACCCGCTAGCGTACCGCGCCGGCACCAAGAAGGACCAACGACTCTTTTCCCAGCACAATGCACACTGGATTCCAGCAGGGCTGCCCGGGGCGGGGCACGTAATGGTGTTCAACAATGGCAACGAACGGCTCGATGGAAACTACTCGTCGGTTGACGAGCTGGTGTTGCCGGTTGATGCGGAGGGGAAATACGCGCGCGATTCCAAAGGCGCGTTCGAGGCGGCCAAACTAATTTGGAGTTACACCGCCCCCAAGAAAAGCGACTTCTATTCCTTCTTCATCTCTGGAGCGCAGCGGCTGCCCAACGGCAGTACGCTGATTTGCTCTGGGGCGAACGGCACGGTTTTCGAGGTCACGCCGCCGGACAATCAAATCGTCTGGAAGTACGTCAACCCCGTCGAAGGCAGCATGGGGGGACCGGGTGGACCGAATCCGTTCGGAGCGCCTCAGCCGGGGCAAATCCTCGCGGGATTCCTGCGGGACATGCTCCGCCTGTCGCCGGAGCAACGAAAACAGACCGATGAACTCCAAAAAGAGGTTGATGGTAAGCTGGCGAAGCTCCTGCAAGATGAGCAGAAGAAGCAACTGAAGGAAAGGCCGCAAGGAGTGGCGGGCGGCTTTGGGTCCCCGCCGATCGCGGGCGAAGTTCTTCCCAAGGCGCAGCAGGACCGACTTAAGCTGACTGCCGAACAGAAAAAGCAACTGGGCGAAATTCAAAAGGATGTGGATGAAAAGTTGGCGGCGATCCTTAACGACGGTCAAAAGAAGCAGCTAAAGGACATGAAAAATGGGCCGCCATTTGCCATGTTCGGTCCAGGTGGTCCTGGCGGTCCTGGTGGTCCTGGCGGTAGGATGTCCGGCGGTGCCGGTGGTCCTCCTCAGCCGGGTCAACTGCTGCCGCCGTTCCTTCAAGAGCGGTTGAAGATGACGGTCCAGCAGCAAAAAGAGTTGGGCGACTTCCAAAAAGAACTGACCGCCAAGCTCGATAAGATCCTCAACGATCAGCAGAAGCAACAGTTCCGAAGGCCGCCCAGCGGCGGGCCGGGCGGCATGCCACAACCCGGCCAGATCATGACGCCCACGCAACAGGCCAGCTTGAAGCTGACGGCCGACCAGAGAAAACAGCTCCGCGAATTGCAAAAGCAAGCCGATGATAAGCTCGGCGCTCTCCTCACGGACGATCAGAAAAAGCAGTTCAAGGAGCTGCGTGCCAATCCCGGCCGCATGGCTCAGGGCGGGGGAGGTGGACCTCCCGGCGGCCCGCCGCGGATCGGCAACGCGCTCTTCCGCGCTTATCGCTTCGCTTCGAATTACCCCGGGCTGGCTGGTAAGGACTTGACGCCCGGAAAAACCATCGAAGAAATGGAAGCGAAGGAGAAGCAAAAGACCACGAAACGCTAACGGTTACTTGCGGCGTCGGCGAGCGGGGTCGCGTAAGCGCCCCGAGAGAGTGGCACTCGGGGCGCTTACGCGACCCTGCTCGCCGGGCGCTTCGGACTGGCAAAGACAATCTTGAATCCCCTGCCCAACTGGGAGCCTGACTATCATGCGCAAGACAGGGTTGTTCTTGATTCTTATCGGGCTTGGCGTACTGCTCCTGGCGCCCAGTCCTGCGTATGCCTACATTGGACCCGGAGCGGGGTTCGCTCTCGCGGGATCGTTTCTCGCGGTCTTCGCGGCCTTCTTCTCCGCGCTTCTGATGATGCTCACCTGGCCGGCGCGGCTCATCATGCGGTTTCTGTTCCGATGGAAGGCGCTGCGGCGGAGCCGGGTCAAGCGCGTGGTGATTCTGGGACTGGACGGTCTCGATCACGGCCTGACAACCAAAATGCTCGCGGAGGGCCAGCTCCCCAACCTGGCCGCGCTGCGCGACCGAGGCTGCTTCAAAGCACTGGGCAGCACGCTTCCTCCGATCTCCCCCGTCGCCTGGTCGTCGTTTCAGACCGGGACCAATCCGGGCAAGCACAACATTTTCGACTTCCTGATTCCGGACACCCGGACCTATCAGGCGAAGCTCAGCTCCGTGGAAATCCGGCCGCCCCGCCGCTCTCTGCGTCTGGGCAAGTATCAGGTGCCGCTCGGCAAGGCCGACGTGCGGCTCCTTCGCAAGAGCAAACCGTTCTGGAGCGTCCTGAGCGAGCACGGCATCTTCAATTGCATCATTCGTGTGCCGATTACTTTTCCTCCGGAAAAACTCCGCGGAGTACAACTCTCGGCCATGTGCGTTCCGGACCTGCGCGGCACGCAAGGCATGTTTTCGCACTACACCACCACGCCGCCCCGCGAGAAGGAAAAGACCGGCGGCGAGGTGCATGTGGTCTCCAGGAGTGGCAAGAAGATACAAGCCGACCTGATCGGGCCGCAACATCCCCTCCGCCCCGATCAGGGGCCGTTGAAACTGCCCTTCGTGGTCACGATCCAGGACCGGGACCGTGCCACGCTCAAAATTGGCGGCAGCAAATACGAGCTTCGCAAAGGCGTGTACACAGATTGGATTCAGGTTGGGTTTCCCATTGTGCCGGGCATGAAGGTGCATGGGGTCTGCAAGTTCCTGATGCTCAATACGGACCCCGAATTTGACCTTTATGTCACGCCGATCAACCTCGATCCGGAAAACCCGGCCATGCCGATCAGCTATCCCTCGGTCTACTCCGTCTACCTGTCGAAACGGCAAGGGCCGTTTGCGACGCTGGGACTGGCCGAGGATACCTGGGGACTGACCGAGAACGTTCTTCGCGACGAGGATTTCTTGCAACAATGCCTCGACTTCGACCGCGAGCGCGAAGTGATGTTTTTTGATTCGCTCGACAAGGTGAAACAGGGTGTGTGCGTGTGCGTGTTTGATGGCACCGATCGCATGCAGCACATGTTCTGGCGCTACCTCGATGAGGATCATCCCGCCCGCCCCAAGGAGATCCCCACGGGACTAGAGCATGCGATTGAGGATCTCTACCGGCGCATGGACGACCTGGTCGGACGGACGATGGCGCGTTGCAAGGACAAGGATACGCTGCTCATGGTGATTTCCGACCACGGTTTCAACACCTTCCGCAGGGGAATCGACCTGAATCGCTGGCTCGAAGAGAACGGCTATCTCAAGGTGGATGACGAGAAGCGCCATCAAGACCACCTGGCGGGTGTCGATTGGTCCCAGACGAAGGCGTTCGCCATCGGCCTGACCGGTATCTTTCTCAACATCAAGGACAAGTACGCCAACGGCATCGTCGAACCGGGCAGCGAGGCCGATAAGCTCCG
The DNA here is from genome assembly GCA_035653735.1 of Gemmataceae bacterium. Classification (GTDB taxonomy): domain Bacteria; phylum Planctomycetota; class Planctomycetia; order Gemmatales; family Gemmataceae; genus JAJPHU01. The sequence goes on along the minus strand of DASRBG010000077.1, from coordinate 38,891 downwards.
CGAGGAAATCGCCCAAAAGCTGGGAGCGCTGATCGATCCGGAAAGCGGCACCAAGGCGATCAAACGCGCTTACCAGGCGCCCAAGGTTTACCGCGGGCCCTATAAAGATCAAGCTCCTGATATAATCGTGGGCTATGATCGCGGCTATCGAGTCTCGTGGGAAGCCGCCATCGGCAAGACCACAACCTCAATCTTCCACGACAACACCAAGGCGTGGAGCGGCGATCACTGTGTCGATCCTTCCGTGGTGCCGGGCATCCTGTTCTGCGATCGCCCCATCGAGACGGAGAATCCCCGGCTCCTTGATCTCGGTCCCACGGTTTTGGATCTCTTCGGGATCAAGGTGCCTGATTACATGGATGGCAAACCCCTGGTCGTGGGCGATGCTGTCGCCCATACGAACGGTAAGTGTGCTCCTGTTGTAGCATCCGCAGGCTGACAGGTAGGCACCCCGGAAGAATTCTGAAACGGTTCGCCCTTACCGCGGCCGACTACGTGAGGTCGCAATGGCTACATCGTCTGACGGAAATAAATCCGCAGACGATTCCTAACCTGAGCGCTCCGCCTTTGCCGCGGCCGACTACGTGAGGTCGCAATGACTGATTCGTCTCCCGGAAAACTCAACCGCCGGCGTTTCCTCAAGCGCTCTGCTCTGGCCGCTGGCGCGGCCAGCACTTCCTATTGGTTGGGCGGCTGCACGCGCGTCTCCCGAAGCGCCGGCAAGAAAGTAATTGTCATCGGCATCGACGGCATGGACCCCCGGCTATCGGAAAGCATGATGGCCGCGGGACAATTGCCTAATCTCAGCAAGCTGCGCGCGACCGGCGGTTTCAGCGACCTGGGCACCAGTATTCCACCGCAGAGTCCCGTCGCCTGGGCCAATTTCATTAACGGAGCGGGACCGGGTTCGCACGGCATCTTTGACTTTATCCACCGGCATCCGCACACGCAGGCAGCCCCCGTTTACTCCGCCGCCGATGTTGTGCCCGGCGAAGGCTTCTGGGAAGTCGGCGACCACAAGCTGCAACTGGATTTCTGGCCGTTCAATCACAAACCGCCCACGACGGCCCTCCGGCGGCAGGGCGTGCCGTTCTGGGAATATCTCGACGCCCAGGGCATCCCCTCGACCTTTTACGATCTGCCCTCGAACTATCCTCCCAGCCCCTCGCAGCACGGCCATCATCGCTGCCTCTGCGGCATGGGCACGCCCGACATGCGCGGAACGTACGGCACCTACCAGCACTATGCCGAGAACTGCCCGCCTGAGGGCATCGATTCGGGCAGCGGAACCCAATCGAGGCTGGTGTTTGAGGGCGATACGGCCAAAGCCGCCATTGTCGGTCCTGAAAATAGCTTTTTGAAGGAGCCGCGTCCCAGCGAAATCGAATTCTTCGTGCATCGAGACCGGCATGCCAACGCCGCGCTCATCGAGATCCAGGGCCAGAAGATTTTGCTCAAGGCGGGTCAGTGGAGCAAGTGGATCAAGCTCAATTTCGAGTTCTCCATGCCGTGGTTCGTGCCGAACGAGAAACGCAGCGGCATCTGCCGATTCTTCCTTCAAGAGGTCGAACCCAATTTCAAGCTCTACGTGACGCCGATCAACATCGACCCGAGCGCTCCGGCGTTGACCATCTCTGAACCGACCACGTTCGTTCAGGACATCTCCAAACGCCTCGGCTCGTTCTACACCACCGGCTTCCAGGAGGATTACAACGCGCGGAAGGACAACGTCTTTATCGACGATGAATATCTCCGACAGGCCAATATGGTCCTTGAAGAACGGCTTGCTCTCTTTGATTACGCGGTGAACAACTACGATGACGGCTTGTTGTTCTTTTATTTCTCCAGCAGCGACTTGCAATCGCACATGTTTTGGTGGGACTCGGACGAGAAACATCCGTTCCGCGCCGAGGGCGAAGCGAAGAAATGCTTTGGGCATGTCAAAAAGCTCTATCAGCGTCTGGATAGGGTCATTGGCGACATCGTAGACCGCTATGGCAGCCGGGCGACGATCCTCGTCATGAGCGATCACGGCTTCGCCAACTTCGGCATGCAATTCAACCTCAATTCCTGGCTGCGCGCCCAGGGCTATCTCGGGCCGCCCGAATGCACGTCGATCCTGAAAGATGTCGATTGGTCGAAAACGTTCGCCTACGGTCTGGGAATCAACGGCCTGTACTTGAATCTCAAGGGCCGCGAGCGCGACGGCATCGTGGAACCCGGCGAAGAACAGGAAGCAATGCTAACCGAGCTGGCCACCAAGCTGGAAGAAGTCACAGATGAAAACGGGGAGAGGGTCATTCGCAAAGTCTACCGCGCGGACAAGGTGTACGCGGGCGACGCCACTGCGCTAGCGCCGGACCTGATCGTGGGCTATCGCCGCGGCTACCGCGCGTCCTGGGACACGTGCCTGGGCGGAATCTCCGAAGAGATTCTTTCTCGCAATGAAAATGCCTGGAGCGCGGACCATTGTGCCGACGCACTCGAAGTGCCGGGAGTGCTGTTTAGCAATCGTGCGATTCGCGGCAAGACGCCGAGGCTCGTCGATATTGCTCCCTCGATATTGGCTGAATTTGGACTTCCGACTCCGACACAGATGACGGGCAAGAACGTGTTTTCTTAACTCATAAGGGAGATTATCACATGGTCAAGATAAAGATCGAATCGGGACTCTACGATCGTGCCAAACGCGCGGCGGACGCGGCCGGCTACAGCAGTGTGGATGAATTCATCGCCCACTGCATCGAAAACGAGCTGAAAAATTCCAAAGTGGACGAAACCGAAAGCCAGGTCGCCGACCAGCTCCGCGGACTGGGATACATCGAATGATGAATCTCCTGACACAAATTGTGGTTTGGCTGAACTCCCTCGCCAACGTCCTGGGACGTTATGCGCTTGCTCCGCTCGCCGCGTGGCCAGATTGGCTGTCCGTCACGCTCACCTCCGTTGTGAGCGGGATGCTGTTCCTGATCGCCTTCAAGTACACATCGAGCCAGGGTGGGATCAAACGGGTCAAGGATGGCATCAAGGCCAACCTTTTGTCGCTCAAGCTGTTCAAGGACAATGCCGGGCTGGCCCTGCGTGCTCAGGGCCGGATTCTCTTCGGGGCCTTTCAGCTTTTGGTGTATTCGCTTGTGCCGATGCTGGTGATGTTAATACCAGTGCTGCTGATTCTGGGACAACTGGCTCTGTGGTACCAGGATCGGCCGCTCCAGGTCGGCGAAGATGCCATCGTCACGTTGAAGCTGAATCCAGCCAACACCTCCACTTCGTCGAACATCGAACTGAAACCGATCCAAGCGGTTGAGAGCACTCTTGGCCCGGTTCATGTGTGGAGCAAGCACGAAGTTTGCTGGAACATCCGGGCGCGCGAAAACGGCTACCATCGTTTGGTTTTCCGCGTCGGCGAGCAAACCGGTGAAAAAGAGCTGGCGGTCGGCGACGGTCTCATGCGCATCAGCAAACTGCGGCCGGCTTGGCACTGGCTCGATGTTCTGCTCAACCCGTGGGAGAAGCCTTTTGACGCGGACTCGCCAATCCAATCGATCGAGATCGACTATCCCAGCCGCGAGTCATGGACAAGCGGCACGAAGTTCTGGAGCAAATACTGGCTCATCACGACTCTCGGCACGGAATCCTGGGTCATCTACTGGTTCGTGATCTCGATGGTGGCCGGTTTTTGCTTACGACGGCCGTTAAACGTCAATATCTGATCAAGAGGACTAATGATGAATACTGAGATCGTCATTGTCTCCGGTTTGCCGCGTTCGGGCACATCGCTCATGATGCAGATGCTTGCCAACGGCGGCATGGAAGCGGTCACGGACCATGTCCGCACCGCCGATACGGACAACCCCCGCGGCTACTACGAATTCGAGCGGGTAAAAAAGATCAAGGAAGACACATCGTGGCTGCCAGAAGTCCGCGGCAAGGTTGTCAAGATGGTATCACAGCTCTTGTACGATCTGCCTCCTGGTGAACGCTACCGCATCATCTTCATGGAGCGCGACCTGGATGAAATGCTCGTCTCGCAAGAGAAAATGCTCCAGCGCCTGGGCCGTAAGGCGGCCCCCCGCGAAGAAATCAAGCGGGCCTTTACCGTGCACCTGGACCGATTGTACAAATGGCTTGATAAGCAGAAAAACATGGACGTTTTACGCATCAGTTACAACACGCTGGTTCAGCACCCCGAGGAACAAGCACGACTCGTGCATGAGTTCCTCAAGGATGGTGTCGATCTTGAACGAATGGTAAATGCGGTAGATCAGGGGTTGTACCGAAATCGCAAGCTCGTGGCCGATGGCTCCAAGAGCTAGTGTTTCGTTGCCGTTGGTTTGTATCCGAACCTGAAGCGTAAGCGAACGCGGTTCTTCGCTTCCGCTTCAGGCTCGGACGACGTGCCAACCGACTACACGCCGTTCTGCGAAGACAGACTGGCGAAGTAGGAATCGCGCATCCGGAGATCCTTCGATACTCCCATCGCACCCGCCTCCATGCTCAAGAGTGCATCCAGACGCTGCGACGCCAGAGCATCGATGCTCTGCCACAGGGCTGGCAGGGAAACTGCCCCGGAGCGTGTGAACGTCTCGGTTGGTTCCAACCGAGACGTTCACACGCTGGCTCGACGATTCGATGTTAAATGTCGCCCTACTCATTAATCGCGCTGTAGACGTTGTTAGCCTCCTTGCGCAAGGTATCGTCGCCGTTGTAAAGCAGGCCGCCAATCGCCTGGGCATCGGTCGCTTTCAGCAGGTTGAGCACCGTCAGTACGCTGTTGTTCGCCACGCCAAAGGCAGCGCCATTCGAGCCGACGTTGACCGTCGCTGTACCCAGGCCGTTGCCGCTGACGATGAAGCCGTAATTGGATGCCACGCCGGTGTTGTCAAGCGTGGCGTTTGTCGCATAGACCGACAGCGCCGTTGCCAGCACTTGCGCATCCAGCTTCACGCCCTTCAGCAGGAAATCGCTCTGGAACAAAGCGGCGATAGCGGCGTTGCTCTTGCCGGCCAGGTCGTTGCTGCAGGCGTTTGCGCCGAATATATGAGGTAACGTGGCCGCCAACCAATTGCCCAATTGAGTGCTCGTCGCGTCGCCGTTGAAGCTCTTGATGAGTGCCTGACCGTTCTTGTTATTCCAGAAGCCGATGCCGGCCGTCAGCCCTGCCTGAGGGGCGCCGCCGGCCGGAGGCTGCTCGCCATAGTTGTAGTTTAGACCGTTGATCCCCTGGCTCAGCGTAACGAAGAACTGGTCGGTGCCCGATAGATTTCCTCCGGCTGTGCCGACCGTATCGATCCCCTGCGAATAGCCGGACGGCTGTGTCTCGGTCAGGTAGTAATTGCCCGGCCGCAGGTTGAGGAAGACATAGGCGCCATCGCCGTCGGTCACCTGCGTTTGGTTCACAGCCCGGCCCAGATCGTCGGTGCCGGTCAGGGTGATCGTGACGCCGGGGATGCCCTGCTCGCCAAAGTCCACCTGGCCGTTGTCGTTGAAGTCCTCGAAGACGAGGCCGGAGAGGCTGGAGGATGCCAGGACCTTCAGCGTAGTGCTGTCCTGGCTCGTCAGGAAGCTGCCGTCGCCGCTGTAGGTGGCGACGATGGTGTGGCTGCCCACGGCCAAGGCGCTGGTGCTCAGCGCGGCTGTGCCATTGACTAGAAGAGCCTTGCCCAAATCGGTCCCCGTGGTGGTGTCGAAGAAATCGACGCTGCCGGTGGGTGTGCCTGAGGAGCCGTTCGCTTGCACGGTGGCCGTCAGCGTCACCGCCTGATTTTGGATCGGAGTCGTGGCGCTTGAAGTCAGACTGCTGAAACTGAGCATGGTCGCGGACTGGACCGTACCGTTGACCTCGAAAGTATTCCCCACGGCCGGTAGGGAATTCCCCGTTGTGTTCTGAACGAACTGGCCGGTGCCATTCACAATCAGCGTATTGCCGCCGGAATCGGAGCTGGTGCCAAGATCTAGCGTGCCGTGGGTGATCGAGATGGCCGCGTCGGTGTAGCCGGTGGATTCCTGAATAACATCGTTGCGCAGGGTCAGGTTGCCGCCGGTGACTAGGATGGTCGGAGCGTCGGTCGCTGTGGTAAAGGTGACGTTACGGACGATGACGTTGCCGCCGGTGACGATGAAAGCGGGTGAGTGACCGACATAAGTGTTGGTGCCGTTCGCTCCGTCGATAATCAGGGTGACGTTCGCCGGTGGATTCACCGTGGTATCGTTGTAGGTGCCGCCATTGAGGTCCAGGATGATCGTCACAGGCTGGCTTGGCGCCGTCAGGGTGTTGACCGCGGCGATGACAGTATCCTGGCTGAGGTTCGTGCTGGTCTGGATGCTCAGCTGGTTGGATGTCGTGGAACTTTGCGGAAGCAGGCTTTGCAGGTACGCATTGTTGTAACTCTGTCCGGACGGCGCCGCCGTGGCCTGGATGTCGGCGGAGAACTCGGAGGTGTTGCCGGAGGGGTCGGTGGCCGCTGCGGTGATCCATTCCCCGGCGAGGTTTCCTGTCCCGAGATCGACTGAAAAAGGAGCGTTGCCATTGGCATCGGTGGTGACCTCAGCTGAACCGAGATAGGTTTGCCCTTGTCCATGACCGGAGGGATCCTCGCCGGAGTTGGCATAGAAATCCAGGGTGATCGTTGTGTTTGGCTGGAAAGGCAGCCCGTTGACTGTCCCGGAGCTGAAGGTCCCAGTGATCGAAGTATCACTGTTGGAACTGACCGCCGAATTCAGTACCGGGAAGTCCTGGAAGTTGTTGGGGCCGACGTGTCCTTGCGAATCGTTGGATGTCACCCCGTCCCCGCCGAGATCGATACCCAGTCCGCCGTTGCCGTAGATGCTGTTGCCGGTCAGCCGGTTATCGATGACGCCGCTGCCGGTGGTGTTGCTGATGCTGTTGAAGTTGGTGAGCAAGATGCCGTCTCCGTCGTTGTTGGCAATGACGTTGCCGGCTCCGGGCGCGGTCCCACCGATGGTGTTGTTATTGGCCCCCGTCGCACCGGCGAAAACGGTCACCAGTTCAACTCCGGCGCCCGTGTTGCCCAAGGAGGCCGCGCCGGCGGCGTTCGTGCCGATGTAGTTGCCCTGGACCAAGTTGCCGGTAGCGGCGGCACCCTGAATCCACACGCCGGTCTTATTGGCGCAGATGACGTTGCCGGCGCCGACCGTCGTGCCACCGATGAGGTTGCCGGTGGCGGTGTAGCCGGCTAGGGCATAGATGGAAACGCCGGGGCCGAAACCGGAGCTAACGCCGACGTTGCCGAGGGCCTCCTTCCCGTCGGCCTTGGTGCCGACAAGATTACCCTGCACCACGTTATTGTTGGCGCCGGTGATGGCGATGCCGACCCCGTTCCCCGACACGACGTTGTTGTCGATGGTGTTGCCGTTGGCGTTCTGTTGATCGAGGATGCCGTTTGCCTTATTTCCGATGGCGAACGTGCCCGTGATGTCGGTGCCGACGTAGTTGTCCAGGACCGAGTTGCCCGTGGCGCCCACTTCGAAACAGACGCCGGATCGGCTGTTGGCCGAGATGACATTGCGGGCGCCGGCGGCGGCTCCCCCGATGGTGTTGCCCGTTGCCGTTCCAATAATTCCAAACACTACCACGCCGAAACCGGAGTTGCCCAGGGCGCCGGACCCGGCGGCGTTGGTGCCGATGAGGTTGCCTTCCACCAGATTGTTGCTCGCGTTAATGCTGACGCCTCCATCCGCCTCGGAGGGGAAGTTGAGGGAGCCGGCGTTGATGGTGCCCTTGTTCCCCGAGATGACGTTGCGGTCCGACGTCGCCGTTCCGCCGATGGTGTTGTACTGCGCGCCATTCTCGACGAGGATCCCGCTTTGACCGTTGCCCAGAGCGGCGTTCCCCGCGGCGTTGGTGCCGATGTAATTGCCGGCAACCACGTTGTTTTGGCCGCCTTGAGGTTGCGAATAAGAGACAGTTACCGAGAGAGGATTCTGAAGGGAAATGGCGGCGTCGGGATCGCCCAGCACGTGCCAACCGTTGGCCGTCGTCACGGGGCCGGTCGTGACGCCGAGATCGGCCACCGATAGCTCGAAGCCCGCGCCTCCGTATTGTTGATAGCCGGTCCATTGGATGATGTGCGTGCCGGCGCTCAGGGAAATGCTGCCGAAGTTCTCGGCAAAGGGCTCCGGATTGGGTTCATCAACTACCGCTTGACCATCGATGACGAGGCGGGAGCCATCATCGCTGCCCGAATCGAAGGTATAGGTGCCGGCCGTGTTGACCTGGATGGTGCCTGTAGCCTCGAAGGCGTAGTTGACACCCCCGCCGCCGGGAACTGGATTGTTGTACGGCCAATCTCCATTCGAGGGCGAAGTCTGATCGCTCATATCGGCCTGGGCAATAGTCCCCGTCGCGACCCGTTTGGGGAAGTCATTGGTATTGAGCAGCTCATCGGCGAGGGCCATGCTGGAAATGGCCTGTACGTTACCGGAAATCGAGACGCCGTTGCCGGTGAACTGGTCGATCACCAGGCCGCGCACTGTGCTGTTGCTCGCCGTGATGCTCAGGCCGTCTACCCCCGCCCCCGCCTGGCTGCCGTCTAGCTCCACCTTGAGGACGGCGTTATCGGCGAGCCCGAAGGCGTTGGTGTTCCCGCTGGCGCCCGACTGGGTGTAGCCGTCAATGAGCACCGCGTTGGTGATGGTCGGCAGCGCGCTCTGCGGCGTGATGGTGGCGACGCCGGTCGTCCCGTTGAAGCCCGTTCCCCCACCAGCGGCATCGCTGGCGGCGGTGATGTTGAAGTCGATCTCGTCGACGTTCGGGTTACTGGAGTTGGCGTACAGGGCGTGGCTGGTATCAGCATTGATCTGATTGATGGCGTCGCGCAGCGAGCCAGCGATAGGGCTCGTGTTGTTGCCGTTGTCCGCCGTCGTCGTCACGATGTAAGGCGACAGCAGTGTACGGTCTTCCAGAACTTCCAGACAAAGCCGCTGTCGCGGCGCCTTTCGATGGCCCGTGCGGGTTCTTCGACGGTCGCGGCGGGACCGAGGGAGGTAGCGAGAAATCGCAGAGAGAAGAGGATTCATGGTTTGCTCCTTTGCAAGGTCCGCGGTAGAGTGAAGACACATCCTTCCCAGCGCGCGAACCGAGCGCCGGGGCGATGCCGGGCCGGTGCGGCTTCTGCTTGGCGGCGAAACGCGCCGGCCTAACTCATTCGGATTGGCCACGAGCTTTTGCGAGCGCGGCCGGCTTGCTACTCTTGGCTGTGGGCCGACCACGCTCGCAGATGCTCACGGTTCAACGATCTTACTGTCGCGAATCTCGTCTCTCTGTTCGCGACTCAATAGCTGATCTTCCCCTCCAGCGTCACCGTCATCGGTTGCTCGGTTGGCAGCGACAGGTCGATGTGCGCATCGAAGGTTCCCTGACCGGTCGCGCCGGCGAAGCGGCCGGTGCCGCCCGTGAACGTGAACGTGCCGGTGCCTTCGCCCGTCACGCCGTCCAGCTCGCCCTCATAGTCAAAGGTGACCGTGTCGCCGTTGGCGGCGACGATCGTGACCGAACCGTAGCCGGGGAACATCAAGTTCTCGTCCGGTGGTCCCAGGTACAGCGTGCCGGTCTGGGTCGTGTTGCCCATGTGCGTGACCGGTCCGCCTCCCGCGAAGTTGGCGGGCGGAGCGAACAGACCATTGAAAATATCGTCCCAGACAGCGGTGACGCTGCCGTGGAAGGGGCGCGGTTGCTTGTCACCCGCCGGCGAGACACCGGTCGCCAGGACGAAGCACACGACGGTGCTGAGAAGGAAGACGCGACGCACTTTGGCCGTTTTCCACGGTCGAGAAAGGAGAATCATCGTTGGCTTTCCTTTATGGTCTGCGGTACAGTGAGGAGACACCTTCCCCGGCGCGCAGACCGAGCGCCGGGGCGATGCCGGGCCGGTGCGGCTTCTGCTTGGCGGCGAAACGCGCCGGCCCCCATTTCTTGATGTAACCGCCTTCTACATCACAATGCGTAATTCGACCGCGCTACGGCTCACGCGGCGCGAAATTATTTTGAAAAAAAACTTCGCTCCCTTCACCCGAGGACGGACATCGTCGATCCCCGCTATTCCCCTCTGCGTATTCTCCCGCTAAACCGGACGCGCTTTTTTCATTTTCTTGAAAAATCCTCCTTGCCGGGCCGGCGCGGCTTCTGCTTGGCGGCGAAACGCGCCGGCCCACGCTGTTCTGTTCCGTACCCGACTGCTACCTCTCAATGCGTAAAAGGAGCGCGCGAGGGCTCACGGATTTTCCAAAAACGGAAGAATCTTTCGCTATGGTGGCTTTCCCCAGACGCGAGCCTCGCCTCCTGCCGCTCGCGCTGGACAGGATTTTCCCAAAGCCACGACCCGGGCCGCAAATCCCTTGTTTTCTGCCCCCGCGCGCGGGATAATCCTTTCCAATTCCCTTGCGAGAAGGATGACTCCGACCCGAGCGATTGAGAACGCCCGATGACGCCTGCGCCCTTACGCCAGACCAACGACGGCCGGCTCCTGGACGGCCCGCGCTGCCCCGCGCGAGCCCCGCCGATTTTCCCTCCGGCCGACATCGAACCCGCGACGGCTTCTTCGTTCCCCCTCGCTCGGCCCACCCGTCGCCCCTCGCCGCGTTGCGCAACGCGACGGCCGGCGACTTCAAGGCCATCGTAAACGCCCGGACCGGAAATACCATCCCCTCAAATGAGGGGATCGACTCGCGACCTACTCCTTCGGTGAAAGCACCATGACGAAGTCCGCTTCCCTTCGGATCGAAGACCTTCGCGCCATTGTTCAGCTGGTCGGCGAGTGCCGCGACCTCGGCGACGACCCGGCCGCCTGGCAGCAGCACCTGTCCCAATCGGTGGCTCGACTCACTGGGGCCACTGTGGTCACGGCAGGAGATATGATTGGCCGCTGGGGCCAGCCAAGTTATGCCGGCCCACTGTTCTCCTGGGGGTGGGGAAATCGGGTCGACCAGGACACCTGGCTTGAGTGGCTGGTTCCTTTCAAGGATGACGCTACGTTCTCGCAGGGGGTCATGCGTTACATGGAGCACTTCCGGCAGGAAGACGGCGTGGCCCTTACCCGTACCGACCTCCTCAGCAGCCGGGAGTACGAGGGGTCGGCGGAACATGAATGTTGCCGCCACATCGGCGTGGATCACATGATAGGGTGCTTCCGGATGTTATCGAGGGCCAAGGACGCGTTCCGTGCCCTTTGCCTGTGGCGGGCGCCGGGCGAACGGGACTTCACCCGGCGCGAGCGGATGCTGCTTCGCGAGGTGCAGGCGGCGACTGTCCCGCTGATCGGCAGCGCGCTGGCCCGGCCCGGCGAGCCGTCGCCCGCCGCGTTGCCGCCGCGCGTGCGACAGGTGCTGTGTTGCCTGCTGGAAGGCGACGGCGACAAGCAGATCGCCCGGCGGTTGGGGCTGACGCGGTACACCATCAACGAGTACACGAAGACCCTGTTCCGGTACTTCGGCGTTCAGAGCCGGGCGGAGCTGCTCGCCCGCTGGGTCCGCTGGGGGTTCCCCCACGGGTTCTCATGGGCCGACGTATAGCTAGCTCCCAGCCGAGCCGCTCGCTTATCGGCCCTGTCATTGTCTGATCTTTCGCGTTTTTCGCGGGTAAGATGATCGACTCACCTCTGAACGCGGCGATAATTATTGCAGCATGCCGCGCTTCGAGTACAATCACGGTGGTGCGATTTCATCCGAACCTGCCTGCCAGCGAACCGAATCCGAAAAGCTACTAAAAACTGATGCCATGTCCAGAAAATCCGTAATTCGTGTTGTTCTCCTGATGATGGTGCTTTGTCTCACCATGCTTGGAACATCGCGCGCCTTTCGTGCTCCGCTGGAATCCGTGGCAAATGGCTCGCGATTCCGTGCGGAGACTGATTCGGGATCGGGGAACGATTCGCTCGAAAGCCGGTTCTCCTCGCGGGTGCGGCCATTCCTTGAGCGTTATTGTTTTTCGTGCCACGGCGAGAAGAAGCAAAAAGCCCACCTCGATCTCAGCCGCGATTCGACTGTGCACGCCGTCGCGAACAACACTCGTCAATGGGAGCGCGTGCTCGAACGACTCCAGGCAGACGAGATGCCTCCCGAAGAGGCGTCTCGCCAACCGAAGCCGGAGGAGCGGGCGGCCGTAGTGGCCTGGATTCGCGAGTTGCGTGATCGGGAAGCGCGGCGAAACGCCGGCGATCCGGGAACGGTGCTGGCCCGCCGCCTCAGCAATGCCGAGTTGGATTATACCATACGCGACCTGACGGGCGTGGACATTCGGCCGGCGCGAGAGTTTCCGGTCGATCCCGCCAACGAAGCCGGTTTCGACAACTCCGGCGAATCGCTAACTATGTCCTCGGCCTTGCTGAAGAAATATCTCGCCGCGATGCGGCGGGTTGCCGATCATGTCGTCCTGAAACCGCAAGGCTTCGTCTTCGCGCCGCACCCGGCGGTAACGGACACCGACCGGGACAAATATTGCGTCCAGCGCATCCTCGATTTCTACGAACGACACAAGGTCGATCTCGCCGACTATTTCCTGGCCGCCTGGAAATATCGCCATCGCGATAAACTCGGCGGACCGGATGCAGATTTGAACTACTTTGCCTCCGAAAAGATGCTCAGTCCGGCGTATTTGACCCTGATTTGGCAAACTCTGACCGATGCCGAGGCGGAGGCGGGGCCATTGGCCGTCCTCCGCAAGCGATGGCGAGAATTGCCCACGCCGCCGGGCGCTTCGGCGGAAGCGGCGCGGCGCGACTGCGAAAAGATTCGCGATCTCGTTCTCCGCCTGCGTTCGCAGCTCAAACCCGAAGTCGGCAGACTACAGGTCAAGGGCATTTCCGAAGGCAGCCAACCGTTCGTCCTGTGGAGGAATCGCCAGCAGGCGAGCCGGCATCGCGTCTACGCGGGAAACGTTGCCGCCGATGCGCGGAAGCTAAAGGAGCAGCTCAAGGGCGCGGATGCGGATCTGGCGAAACTGTTCGTGATCGAGAAGAACGACGAAAACAAACGCCAGATGCGTCGCGCGCTGGAGCGATTCTGTTCGGTGTTTCCGGATGCGTTTGTTGTTTCCGATCGTGGGCCGTACTTCGATCCGAAGGCAGCCGGTCAGGGCCGGCCGCTCACGGCCGGCTTTCATCTGATGCAGGGCTATTTCCGCGACGATCAGCCGCTGGGGGGATTGATTCTCGATGATCAGCAACGGCGCGAGCTGGATGCCTTGTGGGACGAGCTGAATTTCGTCACCCTGGCGCCGATGCGGCAATACAAGGATTTCATCTTCTTCGAGCGCGCCGAGCCGCCGCGCTTCATGCACGATGCCGAGTTCGACTTCGCTCGCTCCGAGGACAAAGACGCCACGTCCGAAGCCAAGATCGGACGCCTCGCCAAAGCCTATCTTGACCGAGCGCGAAAGCTCGGCGCCGACCGCGAGGCCGTTGAAGCGATCGAAGCCTATTTCACCGACATCTCCGCAGCGATTCGCCGGGTCGAGCAAACACGCCTGGCAGCTGAGCCGAGCCATCTCGCCGCGCTCGTGAAATTCGCCGAGCGGGCCTATCGCCGGCCGCTGTCGTCCGCGGAACGGGACGATCTGCTGGCGTTCTATCACCGGCTGCGCCGGCAAGACGAGCTGGGTCACGAAGAAGCGCTGCGCGATACGCTTGTTACCGTGCTGTTGTCGCCGCATTTCTGTTACCGCATCGATCTCGCCGAACCCGGAGCGCGGACGCCACGCCCGCTATCGGATTACGCGCTCGCCAGTCGATTGAGCTATTTCCTGTGGTCCAGCATGCCCGATGACGAATTGTTGGCTCACGCCGCGGCTGGCGACCTGCATCAGCCGAACGTGTTAAGGGCACAGTCGCAGCGCATGCTGCGCGATCCGCGCGTGCGCGGGCTGGCCGCCGAGTTCGCCGGCAATTGGCTCGATTTCCGCCGCTTCGAGGAACACAACAGTGTGGACCGCGAGCGCTTCCCCGCCTTCACCCCGGAACTGCGGCAAGCGATGTTTGAGGAGCCGATCCGCTACTTCCTCGATCTGGTCCAGCGAAACCGCTCTGTCCTCAATTTGCTTTACGGCAACGATACCTACGTGAATCGCCCGCTGGCCCGTCACTACGGCATGCCGCAACCGAAGGGAGCGAATGAATGGGTCCATATCGAGGATGCCCGGTGTTACGGACGCGGCGGCCTTCTGCCGATGGCGGTTTTTCTCACCAAGAACGCGCCGGGGCTGCGCACCAGTCCGGTCAAGCGCGGCTACTGGGTCGTCCGCCGCGTCCTTGGCGAGGAGATCCCTCCGCCGCCGCCCACGGTCCCCGAATTGCCGAAGGACGAGGCGAAATTGGGCGAGCTGACGCTGCCACAGCTGTTGGCGCGGCACCGTGACAACAAAGCATGCGCGGCTTGCCATCGCCGTTTCGATTCGGTCGGCCTGGTCTTCGAGAGCTTTGGCCCCGTCGGCGAGCGCCGCGCGAAAGATCTAGCAGGACACCCCGTCTCGACCACGGCGGCCTTCCCCGACGGCAAGGAACGCGAGGGGCTTGACGGACTGCGCGATTATCTGCGCGAAAAGCGACAGCCGGATTTTGTCGATAATCTCTGCCGGAAATTGTTTTCCTACGCGCTGGGGCGTGGTATGCTGCTCTCGGATAAGCAAGCGCTCGACGACATGCGCGCGAAGCTGGCAGCCGATGGATACGCATTCGGCAGCTTGGTGGAAGCGATTGTCATGAGTCCGCAGTTTCGGAACAAAAGAGGGCGAGAGGATTCGCCTTCCAACACGAGCACGGGAAGGGAATAACATGATGAACCCACACGCAAACAAACCCAGCCGCCGCACGATGCTCAAAGGCATCGGCGTGACGATGGCCCTCCCGTGGCTGGAGTCGATCCCGTTTTTTGCCAGCGAAGGCGCCTCCTCAGCGACCGCCCCGAAGCGTTTCGCGGTGCTGTTCATGGGCAATGGTATCTGTCCGCCGCACTGGTGGGCCAAAGGCACGGGCGCCGACATGGAACTGGGCAAGTGCCTGCAACCGTTGGCGCCGTTCCGATCGCGGTTGAACGTGATTTCGGGACTATTCAACAAGGCCGCCACAGGAGTCGGCATTCATCCCGGTCAGACCGGCAACATCTTATCCGGGGCCGCGCTCCAGAAGGGAGCCGTGCTGCGCGGCGGCGTCAGCGTCGATCAGGTGCTCGCTCGGCAGTTCGGCGAGGAAACTGCCCAGCCAAGTTTGGTGCTGGGCTGCGAGCAGCCGATCACCGGCTATCACGAAACGAATTTCTCGATGGCCTACAGCTCGCACATCTCCTGGCAAGACGCCAACTCGCCCGTGCCGATGGAGGTCTACCCGTCGCTGGCCTTCGACAGTTTGTTTGATAATCAAGGCAGCCGACGGACCGTCAGTATCCTCGACCGCGTCAAGGATCAGGCCGCGGCGCTCCAGCATCAGGTCAGCAGCTCTGATCGCGCCAAGCTCGACGAATACTTGACTAGCGTCCGCGAAGTGGAGAAACGAGTCGAGCGCACTCGCACCGTACAGAAGCGGGCCGAGGAGAAAGCGCGCGACCGCGGCCAACGCACCATCACCATGCGCCGGCCCGACAACGGGCTGCCCGAAGACATCCGCGAGCACATGCGCCTCATGTGCGACATCATCGCCTTGGCCTTCCAGACCGACAAGACGCGCATCGCCACGCTGCTTTTGTGCCGCGATCTCTCCGGCCTGTTCTAT
This sequence comes from Gemmataceae bacterium, assembly GCA_035653735.1. Lineage (GTDB taxonomy): Bacteria > Planctomycetota > Planctomycetia > Gemmatales > Gemmataceae > JAJPHU01. The sequence goes on along the minus strand of DASRBG010000077.1, from coordinate 23,175 downwards.
CCCTTCCTCGATGTACGGACGGCCCATCATCCGACTTCGCATTCGGACCATTCCGACGCCTACGAACGGGTGACGCGCTACTATGTGGGGCAGTTGGCGTACCTCGCCGAGCGCCTGGCCGCGATGCCGGAAGGGGACAAGACGGTACTCGACAACTCGTGCCTGATGTTCCTCTCGAACATGTGGTCGGGGAGCCGGCACGATTCGAGCAAGCTGCCGGTCCTACTGGTAGGAGGGTTAGGCGGCACGCTCGCCACCGGCCGCGTCCTCGAATACACCAAACGCGAGGACAAGGACCGCAAAATGTGCGGCCTCTATCTCTCGCTGATGGAACGAATGGGAGTGAAGGCCGGCCGTTTCGGCGACGCTGTAGCTCCACTTGCCGGATTTTGACGTTAGAACGCGTTTGAGGCTTGTGTAGTGCCCTTGCTGTAGGCCGTCCACGTGCCATCCGGACGGCCTAGGAAGGCCGTCCTACAAGAAAGACCCACTACAGGAATCTCGAAAGCGAACTATCTCACGCTCCCAAGATCCCACAAAATGCCAAGTCGATCTTCCCCGACACTGGCCAGGGTGCGGCCATCGGGGCTGAAGGCCACGGACCAGACTATCCCCTCGTGAGCTTGTACCGTCGCCAGCGTTTGTCCCGTGCGTGCGTTCCAGATGATTATGGTCCCGTTGCGGCAGCCGGCGGCGAGCAAGCTGCCATCCGGCGCGAAGGCGAGATTCATGATGCTGTTCTCGTGTCCCACGAGATCAGCCGATTGTTGACGGCTGGCCACGTCCCAGAGCTTGATGTCCGTACCGCGGCTGCCGGCCGAAGCCAACGTCTTGCTATCGGGAGAGAAGACCAACGAACGCACGCCGAGAGCGTCAGCGGAAAAGCGATCCTCCTCCGCACCGTGGTTTGGCTCCAGGAGGCGAACGTCGCCGTTGGTATCGCCGGAGGCCAGAGTTTGGCCGTCCGGCGAGAAGGCCAAGGTCAAGATGCTCCCCCCATGCCCCGGAAGCGTTTGACGCAATTTAAGATTATCCAGATCCCATAATTCGATTCCCTGGTGATTGTTGCCGATGGCAGCGGTTTTGTCGTCCGGGGAGAGGACCACGCGGCGAGCATTGCTGTTATGATGCCTTAGCGTCGGCCGCTCCTTGTAGCTAGGGATGTCCCAGAAGCGGATGTCGCCGTCGCCGTCGCTGCTGAGAAGAAACTTCCCCGAATGAGCGAAGGCCACTGCGAACACCGCGCCTCCGTTTCCGGATAGCTCCTTGATCTGCCGGCCGTTCGCCGGATCCCACAGGCGCAGCGTGGTATCATCGCTGCCGGTGGCCAACAAGGAACCGTCCGGAGAATATGCCACCGACCAGATCGGCCTCGTGTGGCCGCGTAAGATTGCCCGCGCCACGAGGGGCGTATGGCCCTCCACGTCAGCCATCCCCGAATCCGTCGGCAACTGCCGATAGAGGGACAAGCCCGCAAGAAGGCCGCCCAGGAGCAGGAGCATGGCGAGGAGGAGTACGACGCGCCGGCGACGGTTTCGCTCCCTGGAGCGCGGGCGTCCCGCCCGCACCAGACGCGGCTGATCCGGATGGGCCAAATTGTAGCGCAGCAGTTGGGCCGCCTCGGCAGCCGAGGCGAAACGGTCATCGCGGTTCTTGGCTTGAAGACGCTCGACGATCGCGGCCAGCCAGAGAGGAATGGCCGGGTTAAGTTCGAGGATAGGCCGCGGATCGATTTCGCTGACTTCGCGGATGACGGCGATGGGGCTATCGCCGCGGAACGGTTCGCGGCCGGTGCAGAGCGTGTAAAGCACGCTGCCGAGACTGAACAGATCCGCGCGGGAATCGAGTTCCTCGCCCCGGACTTGCTCGGGAGCCATGTACATTGGCGTGCCGGCGATGAGTCCGGTCTCCGTCAGCCGCGATTCATCGGCGACGCGGACAAGACCAAAATCGCCGATTTTGGCGCGATAAGCCGATAGGTGCGACGCTGAAGCCGGTCTACCATCAAGGGGCGGCGTGCCTTCCTCACCGTTCCCGCCGACAAACTGGAGCAGAATATTGGACGGCTTGATGTCGCGGTGGATCAATCCTTGGGCGTGAGCGGCGGCCAGTCCCTCGGCGATCTCCGCGCCCAGGCGGGCAATGGTCCGCCAATCGGCTACTTCGCCGCGGTCGAGGAAGTCCTGGAGCGAACCACCGCCGACGTACTCCATGACGAAATAGGGCAGCCCATTGGACTCGCGGACGCCGTGAATGGTGATGACGTTCTCGTGCCGCACCGCCGCGGCCCCCTGCGCTTCGCGGGCGAAACGCAAGCGGGCCACCAGATCTTGGGCAACGTGCAGGCCCAGCGCCTTGATCGCCACCCAACGCTTGAGAGGACGCTCGAACGCCTTGAGCACATGCCCCATGCCGCCATGCCCCAGCACTTGCGTGATCTCATAGTCATCCAGCGGTCCCAACAGTTTTACGGTCACAGGCAGGGGCGGCGGCTGCGACACGGCTCGGCCATCGCGGGCATAGTATTGCGTGCGTAGATTGACGTTGCTGCCCAGATCCTCCAGCACATGGCGTAGCGAATCCTCGTTGATAAAGGAGTTGTCCCGCAGAGCGCGAGCGGCCTCCAGTAAGGTCGGATTCGCCCCCGCCAAGTCGTCCAGGCGGTGTTGGCAGAGCGCGCAATGATCGAGGTGAAGGATCAATTGTGCCTGCTCGTCCGAGGGCAGCGATGTCTCCCCGGCCGGCGGTGTTTCGGCCAACAATCGCTCCAGCCGGCTGGAGGATGGGCAGGAAGAGGATGCGATCATGATGGACAACCTTGGTGGATAATCACTCCATCTGCATTTGTTGAATCACTTCGGTCAGCCGCGCCAAAACACGGCTGCGTGCCACATAAACGGCTCCCACGGAAATTCCTAGCTCCGCGGCGACGGCCGCCCCGCCGGCGCCCTCAACGGCGGTTCGCCAGAACGCCTTCCAGGTCGTCGAACTAAAATGTTTTTGGATTTGCGCGGCCGCCAGGCGAAACAAGTGTTGCTGATATTCGCGCTCCCAAATCGCTTCGGATTCCGGCTCCGGCTCCTCGGCTAAGCGCTGCTGCATGGACGTATCGCCGCTGCCCACGGGTTGCGATTGGCGGCTGCGCAAGAGCTGAGCGATCTTGTTGCGCGTGATGCCGTAGAGCCAACCGCGAAAGGAGCCGCGCTGCGGATCGTAGCGCCAGTGTCCGGCGGTCTGCGCGATGGCCAGCAACACTTCCTGGGTCAAATCCGCCGCATCGGCGTCCTGCAAACCGCGCTGCCGAGCGAAGCCATAGACGAGGCTGCCGTACAGGTCCACGAACTGCTGCCAGGCAAGACGATCTTCGGGATCGTCAAGGCGAGCCAACAAACTGGCGCGTGTCAGCAGCGCGTCTGCCATAGAGATCGACCTTTCGCGTCCCTTTCACCATAAGGCGATAGTTTCAAGAAAGCAAGAACCCGCTACTAAGGTTAGCGACGCTTCGCAGAAGCGTCGTGAGGCGATGACGCTTCTGCGAAGCGTCGCTAATCGAACAGATTTGTTGGCAAAAAATCGAGCTTTCCAAGAAAAAATCGTGCCAACCCTGTAAGGTTTGCCTGCCAATCGCACAATAACCCTTTGGAGGACACAACCCCGCCGACCTCGCTCCTCCCGATAACCTCTTGCCTGCTGGATATTACCATGATTCGTAAATTGCTTTTGGCAGCGGTTTGTTGTGTGGCGGTTGCAGCCGCGGTTGGGTGCCAGCCGAACGCGGCGGCACGCAAGGCAGCGACGGAGATGCCGGCGGTGCCGGTCAGCTATCCAGTCGAGCGCCTCGTCACCGATCATGTGGACTTCACCGGCCGAACCGACTCGGTGTACTCCGTCGATGTCCGCGCCCGCGTCAGCGGCTACCTGAAGCACCGTTACTTCAAGGACGGCGCCGACGTCAAACAAGGAGACGAGCTATTCGAGATCGACCCCGGCCCCTACCAGGCCCAGCTCGATCAAGCGCTTAGCCAGGTCAAGCTCAACGAGGCTTCCCTGAAGCTGGCACGGACGACTTACGAGCGCGATAAAACCATCGCCCGGTCGCAGCCGGGCGCCATCAGCCGGCAGCAGCTCGACGAGGACCAGGCCGCGGTCGAGGAGGCCACCGCCCGCGTCGAGGCCGCCAAGGCCAGCACCACGGTTTACAAGCTCAACCTCGGTTTCACCAAAATCACCGCGCCGATCGACGGCCAAATCAGCCGCACGTACCTCACGGAAGGCAACCTGGTCATCCAGGACCAGACGCTCCTCACCACGATCGTGTCGCTGGACCCGATGTATGTCTATTTCGATCTGGATGAGCCGACGCTGATCCGTATCCGCCTGGCCGTCAACGAGGGGAAATTGAAACCGCTGCGCGACGGCTCGATGCCGGTGAGCATGGGATTGCAAGGCGAAACGGGCCATTCCCACAAAGGCACGATTAATTTCGTCAATAACCAGGTGAATCCCACCACGGGAAGCATCACCATGCGCGGCGTCTTTCCCAATCCCAAACCATCGGGCGGTGAGCAGCTGCTCTCGCCAGGGATGTTCGTGCGTATTCGCCTGCCGATTGGAAAACCCTATCCGGCCTTGCTCGTTATCGATCGCGCGATCGGCTCGGATCAGGGATTGAAATATGTCTACGTTGTCGATGCTGAAAACAAAGTGCAATCGCGCCGCATCACGACCGGGGCTTTGCAGCCCGATGGGCTGCGCGTCATCACGGAGGGCCTGAAGCCGGACGATTGGGTCGTGGTCGGCGGGCTGCCGCAGATCCGGGCACGCATGGAGGTGCGGCCGGATCGCACGACCATGCCGACTCTGAGCGCCGGTTCGTCCACAGCAAACACCGCCCCGCCGCCCGCTCCAGCCAAACAGAAGCCGCAAGCCGCCAACAAGAAGGGAAAGTAGAGCGCACTTTGAGATCGTATCGTGGTTAGCGACACTTCGCAGAAGCGTCGGAGGACAAAACGCTTCTGCGAAGCGTCGCTAACCGATAAGCGAGGAAACAAGCCATTCTTTCCAACTTTTTCATCGACCGGCCGATCTTCGCCACCGTGCTTTCGGTGGTGATTACGCTGATCGGCTTCCTGGCGCTCTTGGCGCTGCCGTTGGCGCAGTATCCGCACATTACGCCGCCGGGCGTGTCGATCTCCATTCAATATCCAGGGGCCAGCGCGCAGGTGGTGGCCGACACGGTGGCGGCGCCGATCGAGCAACAAGTCAACGGCGTACCGGGCATGTTGTACATGTCGTCGCAGTGCGGCAACGACGGTTCCTACACCCTGACCGTCACATTCGACATCGGCACCGACCTGAAAACGGCCCTGGTCATGGTGCAGAATCGCGTCACCCTGGCCATGCCGCAGCTACCCACCGAGGTGCAGAATCAGGGCATCACGATCCGCAAACGCACGCCCGATCTGCTCATGATCGTCAACCTGTTCTCGCCGGACGGCCGGTACAACGACATCTACCTGAGCAATTACGCCACCATCAACCTCAAGGACGAGCTGCTGCGCGTGCCGGGCGTCTCCGACATTACCTACCAGGGCCAGCGCGATTACAGCATCCGCGCCTGGCTGGATGCCGACAAAATGGCGGCGCTGAACCTGACCGCGCCGGATGTGGCGCAGGCTATCCGCAACCAGAACCTGGACGCGCCGGCCGGGCAGACAGGGCGGCCACCCGCTCCGGAGGGACAATCGTTTCAACGGCCGATCCTCACCCTTGGCCGTCTCAGCACCGTCGAAGAGTTCGGCGACATCATCGTCAAGGTTGGCCAGACGCGGCGCGCAGGGGAGCGGGGTCGCGTTAGCGCCCCGAGACCCCCTCGGGGCGCTAACGCGACCCCGCTCGCCAATTCGTTGACTTCCCAGAGCACCATCCGGCGGACAAGCTCCGGCATCCCCACGACGGGGACCACCGACCCGACCCTCACCGACTCGATCTCGGGTGTCGCCATCGCCAGCGGCACCACGACGAGTAGCGCACCCCTGGTCGGCGGTGGGACGACGGCTGGCGCGGCGACAATGAGCGACGTCGGCACCACTGGTGTTAGCAGCGAAATAGCCAGCGGCGGCGGCACAACCGGCGGCGGCGCCACATCCGGCAGCAGCCTCACGAGCAGCGGCACCATCCCCGGCCTGTCGATCGACAGCAGTACGGGGAGCGGCGTCGCGGGGGTCGGCACCAACGGCATCCTCAGCAACGAGACGCTTGGCCGCGGACCGGGTTTCGCCGACGCCGCCATCGTCCGCCTCCGCGATATTGCCCGTGTCGAGTTGGGCGCTCAGAACTACAACCAGGCGTGCCTGTTCGATGGCAGGCCGGCCGTGGGACTCGGTCTCTACCAACTGCCGGGCACGAACGCTCTCGAAGTCGCCGACAATGTGCGCAGGAAAATGGAGGAGCTGAAATCGCGCTTTCCCGAAGGCGTGGACTATGCCATCGGCTACGATACCACGCCCTATATCCGCGAATCGATTCAGGGCGTGTTCACCACCCTGTTCGAAGCCGTTCTGTTGGTCGGCGTGGTGGTGCTGTTTTTCCTGCAAGACTGGCGGGCCATGATCCTGCCCATGATCGACATCCCCGTATCCATCATCGGCACCTTCGCCATCATGGCCCTGATGGATTTCAGCCTCAATAACATCTCGCTGTTCGGTCTCGTGCTGGCCATCGGCATCGTGGTGGACGACGCCATCGTCGTGCTGGAGAACATCGAACGCATGATCGCGCGTGGATACGAACCGCGCACCGCCACCATCAAGGCAATGGAAGAAGTGACAGGCCCCATTGTCGCGGTCGGTCTGGTGTTGTGCGCCGTGTTCGTGCCGTGCGCGTTCATCAGCGGCATCACCGGCCAATTTTTCCGTCAGTTCGCCCTGACCATTTCGGTCTCGACGGTGATCTCGGCCATCAACGCCATCACCATGACGCCATCGCGGGCCGTGTTCCTGTTCAAGAACGATCCCAGTGGGCATGACCACGTGCATCACCGCGAAGCGCTGCCGTGGTGGATCTTCGCGGTCGCCGGCGGGTTCGCCACCGCCTGGTGGGGACCGGAGGTACTGCAAGGCCGCTTGGATCTCTACGCCCTGCTCGGCGTCGTGAACAAGGAGGATGCCCCCCGCTGGATTACATGGACGGTCATCTCCCTCTACGCTGTGCCGGGCGCCGTGGCCGGCGGACTGCTGGGCTGGGTGGTGATCCGTCCGGTCAACGCCGTGCTCGGCGCAATGTTCCGCGCCTTCAACTGGCTCTTTGACGGCATGACGGCCGTGTATGGCTGGACGGTTGGCCGTATGCTGCGCCTCAGCGCCATCGTCTTGATCGCCTACGGCGGCCTGATCGCCCTGACCTACTGGGAGTTCCGCCGGGCACCCGCCGGCTTCTTCCCGCAGCAGGACCAGGGCCGGCTCATCGTCAATGTCCAGACCCCCGATTCCACCTCGCTCCAGCGCACCAAGGAAGTGTTGGCGGAAGTCGTCAAAATCACGCAAGAAACGCCCGGCGTCGGGCACTCCGTCGCCATCGCCGGCTTGTCGTTCCTGTTGCAAACGAACAGCCCCAACATGGCCTCGATGTTCGTCATCCTCAAACCGTTCGATGAGCGGCGAAGTCCCGAGCTGCGCGACACGGCCATCATGGCCCGGCTGCGGCGCGAATGGGCGCGGAGAGTCCCGGACGCCCAGGTGACAGTCTACGGCGGATCACCGATACCCGGCCTGGGAACGGCGGGCGGCTTCAAGCTCATGATCGAGGACCGCGGCGACCTCGGCGTCGAGGCGCTGCAAGAGCAGACCGACGAGCTAGTGCGCCGACTGCAACAACACCCCGGCCTTACCGGCGTCAGCACGCAGATCCGTGCCAAGACGCCACAGCTCTTCCTCGACATCGACCGTGCCAAGGTCGCCTCGCTGGGTATCTCGCTCAATGATGTAAATCAGACGCTTGATATGTTCATGGGTTCGCTGTACGTCAACAGCTTCAACGCATTTGGCCGGCACTGGCAAGTGACCATCCAGGCGGATGGACCCTACCGCAACCAGAGTGATGGACTGAACCGCTTCAAGGTCCGCAACAGTTCGGGCGAGATGGTGCCGCTAGGAACGCTGGTCAACGTGCGCGAGATTGGCGGGCCGATTGCCATCACGCGCTACAACCTCTACAGCTCCTCGAACATTCGCGGCATCGTGCGGCCCGGTTTCAGCGACGGCGAGGCCATCAAGGAAATCGATAACCTCGCTCTGCAAATGCTGCCCATCTCGATGAAACCGGACTGGACCGAGCTGATGTTCCTCCAGAAGCGCGTCGGCAACAGCGCGATGTATGTTTTCCTGCTATCGGTTGTCTGCGTTTTCCTCGCCCTCTCCGCGCTCTATGAGAGCTGGGCATTGCCCTTGGCCGTCATCCTGGTGGTGCCGTTGTGCCTGCTCTGTTCGGTGGCCGGCGTTTTGTTCAGCAACCGCGATGTGAATATCTTCGTGCAGATCGGTCTCGTCGTGCTGGTCGGCCTGGCATGCAAAAACGCCATCCTCGTCGTCGAGTACGCCCGGCAGCTGCACCAGGAAGGGCTGCCGATCTATGAGGCCACCTTGCGGGCGTCACGGCTGCGACTGCGGCCGATCATCATGACTTCGGCCGCCTTCATCCTGGGCGTGGTGCCGTTGGCCCTCGCAGTCGGCGCTGGGGCGGAAATGCGACGTTCGCTGGGAACCGCCGTATTTAGCGGCATGTTGGGCGTGACCCTATTCGGCATTTTTCTGACTCCCGTGTTCTTCTACGTGATTCAGAAGTCAAGCGAGGCCCCGGTGTTCCGCCGGGCCGCCGTCCAGTGGGTCGGCTCCATCGTGGTCGGGGGCCTGTTGGGCGGAGTGAGCGGCTTCCTGCTGGGTAAGCTGGAGGTCTTCTTGCTGCCGTGGTCGGCCATCGTCGGCGCCTGCACCGGCGCTCTGTTGGTCCTCGGCGTTCTCAGCGTACTCAGGCGAACGGCCGGCGTCAGCCGGCTGGTGCGCCCCCTCACCAGCCGGCTGGCGCCGGCCGTTCGCCCGTCTGACGATAGGGAGGATCGTCCCTCGTGATTTCCCGATTTTTCATCGATCGTCCGATTTTCGCCACCGTCATCTCCGTCGTGTTCGTGCTGGCGGGGGCCGTGGCGGTGTTCACCCTGCCGGTGGCGCAATATCCGGAGGTGACGCCGCCGACGGTGCAGGTGACGGCCTATTATCCGGGAGCCAACGCGCAGACCGTGCGCGATACCGTGGCCGCTCCGATCGAGGAGCAGGTCAGCGGAGTCGAAGGCATGATGTACATGTCATCCCAATGCACCAACGACGGCGCATACAAGCTGACCGTGACGTTCAAACTGGGCACCGATTCGGATATGGCGCAGGTGCTCGTGCAGAACCGAGTCTCGCTGGCCCTGCCGGTCATCCCCGCCCTGGTGCAGAGCGAGGGCATCAATGTCAAGAAGATGCTGCCCAACACGCTGATGATCGTGAATCTAATCTCGCCGGATGGACGCTACAACGACATCGAGCTGAGCAATTACGCGACCATCAACGTGAAGGACGAGCTAGGACGGCTGCCCGGCGTGGCGGGAATCACCTACCTCGGCCAGCGCGACTACAGCCTGCGCGCCTGGCTCGATCCGGAAAAGCTGGCCGCGCTCAACATGAGCGCCATGGACGTGGTGACGGCGATTGCTCAGCAGAACATCCAGGTCGCCGCCGGGCAGATCGGTCAGGAACCGGCGCCGCCGGGCCAGCAATTCCAACTTGCCATCAACACCCGAGGACGCCTTAGCAGACCGGAGGAATTCGCCAACATCATCCTCAAGGCCGCGCCCGGAAAAGGACTCACGCAGTCGTCTTCAAGCGGCAGTTCCTCGTCCTCCTCCGGCCAAGGCGGCCAGAGCAGCCAGGATACCCAGGGATCGCAGAACTCGGCGAGCAGCTCCGGTGATCTGAGCAGCACCACCTTGCCCTCTAACGGCATTGTCCGCCTCCGCGACGTGGCCCGCGTCGAGCTTGGTTCGCAGCAGTACGACCAGTCCTGCACGCTCGACGGCAAACCCTCGGTGGCCCTGTCCATCTATCAGCTGCCCGACTCCAATGCGCTCGAAACCGCCGCTGGGGTCCGCGCCAAAATGAAGGAGCTGAAAGCGCGCTTCCCCGAAGGGTTGGATTACAAGATCGTTTACGACACCACGCCGTTCATCCGCCAATCGGTGCATGAGGTTTTCTCAACCCTGCGCGATGCCGTCATTCTGGTCGCCATCGTCGTGCTTTTGTTCTTGCAGGATTGGCGGGCCATGATCCTGCCCATGATTGACGTGCCGGTGTCGCTGATCGGCACCTTCGCCATCATGGCCGCGATGGGGTTCACTCTCAACAACCTGACGCTGTTCGGTCTGGTATTGGCCATCGGCATCGTGGTGGACGATGCCATCGTGGTGCTCGAAAACATCGAGCGCCTTATCGCCACCGGACTGGAGCCACGCGAGGCCACCATCAAAGCGATGGAGGAAATCACTGGCCCCGTGTTGGCGATCACGCTTGTCCTGGCCTCGGTGTTTCTGCCTTGCTGCTTCCTGGGCGGCGTCAGCGGCCAGTTCTTTCGCCAGTTCGCCGTGACAATCGCCGTTTCCACGGTGATCTCGGCTGTCAACGCCCTCACCATGACGCCATCGCGGGCCGTGCTGATCTTCAAGAACGATCCGGTGAGCGAGGATCCGTCCGCGCCTCGAGTGCATCACCGCGAGGCGCTGCCGTGGTGGGTCTTCGGTCTAATCGGCGGCGCGGTGACGGCCTGGTTGGGTCCGGACATCTTGCATGGTCGCTTCGATCCGCAAACTTTGTTCGGCGATTTTGACCCCGAGGACGCGCCGCAATGGCTATCTTGGGCGGTCGGCACGATTTATTTCCTGCCTGGCTGCCTGGCCGGCCTGCTCCTGGGTTGGATCTTGATCCGGCCGATTAACGCGGTCCTCGGCTGGGTGTTCCGCAGTTTCAACCATGTCTTCGATCGTATCACCGCTCTCTACGGGTGGTCGGTCGGCCGTGTGCTGCGGTTCAGCATCGTCGTGCTCATGGTTTACGGCGGCTTGCTGGTGATGACCTGGTGGCAATTCACTCACGCGCCCAGCGGCTTCATTCCTCAGCAAGACAAGGGCTATTTGATCCTGAACGTATCGCTGCCGGACTCCGCGGCCGTTGGGCGGACGCAACGAATCATGTCCCGCATCGACGCATTGGTCCGCGAAACCCCCGGCGTGGATCACACGGTCGGTGTCTCCGGCCAATCGTTCATTCTCGGCGCCAACGCGCCCAACCTCGGTTCGCTCTATGTCTTGCTCAAGCCGTTCGATCAGCGGCGCGGCCATGACCTGAGCGCTGACGCCATCACGGCGGCCCTGCAAGAGCGTTGCCACGAGGTCCGCGCCGCGAACGTGTCCATCTTCGGCGCGCCGCCGATTGACGGCCTGGGCAACACGGGCGGGTTCAAGCTGATTATCGAAGACCGCGGCAACCTCGGCCTTGAGCAACTTCGGGAAGCCGGGACTAACCTCGTTGCCCGCGGCGCGGATACGCCGGAAGTGCAGGGGTTGTTCAACAGCGCGGGGACGAATACCCCCTCCGTATACCTCGATATTGACCGCACCAAGTGCATGGCCCTGGGCGTGCAGGTCAGCGAAGTATTCAACACGTTGCAGGTCTATTTTGGTTCTTTCTACGTCAACAATTTCAACGAGTTCGGCCGGACCTGGCAGGTTAACATCCAGGCCGCTCCCGGCTTCCGCAACGATGTCTCCGCCATTCGCCAGCTCCAGGTACGCAATAATCAAGGGCAAATGATTCGCCTTGGCACCGTGCTGGATGTGCGGGACACGAGCGGGCCGGTCATGGTGATGCGTTACAACATGTACTCATCCATCGCCATCACCGGCGACGCCGCCGACGGCGTCAGCTCGGGCCAGGCGGTCGCTCGCATGCAGCAGCTCGCCGATGAGGTATTGCCGCGTTCGATGGTTCCGGAGTGGACGGAGTTGGCCTATTTGCAATTGCAGGCGGGCGACGTGGCCATGTTTTTCTTCGCGCTGGCGGTGGTGTTCGTTTTCCTGGTACTGGCTGCCCAGTATGAGAGCTGGAAGTTGCCGTTGGCCGTTATTCTGGTTGTGCCCATGTGTTTATTCTGCTCTCTGCTAGGCGTGCAGATCGCCCGCATGGAAGTGACTATTTTCACGCAAATCGGCTTTGTCGTGCTGGTGGGATTGGCGAGCAAAAATGCGATCCTTATTGTCGAATTTGCCAAACAACGGCAAGAAGCGGGCGTTCCGGCGTGGGAGGCGACGGTGGAGGCGTGCCGGCTGCGGCTTCGGCCCATCATCATGACCTCGTTCGCGTTTATTCTCGGCGTCGTGCCGTTAGTCGTCGCTGAGGGCGCCGGCGCCGAGATGCGCCGCTCGCTAGGCATCGCCGTGTTCGCCGGCATGCTCGGCGTGACCCTCTTTGGGATTTTTCTGACGCCGGTGTTCTTCTTCGTCATCCAGCGACTGGGAGGAAAACAGATCAGCCGTAAGCCGGTCGTAGTGGCAACGGAGTCTGCCCCCGCCTCGAACGGACTCCAGGAGGATTCGTTGAAGCACGTCGAGATCGCTTTAGAAAAACTGCGACAGATTCCTGAGGATGGCGAGGCGCGTAGCCGCGTCATCGTGGCTTTGAAAAGCGTACTGCACCGACTGCAAGAAGAGTCGCGGGCGGAGCAGGAAAAAAGTGGCTGACGGCGCTCTGTGGGTGCCCGCGTGGATTCCGGCAGGCTATTTTTTTGAGTCTCGTTCCCACGCTCTCCGCGTGGGAACGCAGGATGGCGACGCTCCGCGTCGCGTCTTGACCCTGTATAGGGCGGGACGCAGAGCGTCCAGGCGTGCGTTCCCATCAGCACGCTGGTAGCGTGCCCTACGAAGACGGGCCGCAGAGCGGCCGGACGTGCATTCCCACGCGGACGTGGGAACGAGAGAAAATTATTCACGCAGCCCCCGCCTGTCATCAGGGGATGGGATACCAGGGCAGCGGCCGAACCGGAACGGGTTGCACATTTGGCGGTCCCTTCAGACCGATCAGCCGAGCTTTTAGCATCTCCGCCGCGGCGATCGGATTGCCGCGGCGAGCCAACACCTCCCTCGCATCGCCCGCGCGGAGTCCGTAAAACGCACGGTTGCTATGGGCATCGATATGCAGCCTGGTCCTTTCCAGGGATACACCTGTGAATAAACCGCGACTTCGGGAGTAGGAAAAAATCTCCGCCTTGAGAAACGGTCCTTCCGTGGCCAGCTCCGCCTCCCGGCCAATCGGGCCGGCAGCGATGGAGACTTCTTGTCCCAAACTACACTTGCCCTGCAAAGCTCGATCGAGGGCTTTCCTTGTCCGGAACACCAGAACGAGATCGGTGGATTCGATGCCCGCCTGCCCGCCGATCCCGCCTCCGTGGAGCGTGATGAATATCGGATTGCTCCAGCGACCGTCCGGTTCATGGATGAGGATCACGCCGCGGCCAAACTCCCCATCGACCACCAGGGCGGCTTTGAGCGCGTGCGGGATGATCGCCACGCCGGCGGCATTGTGAAGCAGCCCCCACGGGATCACGGAGAGGCCCTGGACCACATTGGCGGCAGACTCCACGGTTTTGACTTCTCGGTGGCCAGCCCACAGGGACGAAGCCGCCAGCGTTACAACCAACACACTCGCACCGAGACGCAGCCGCGCACCAATCATGCCATCTTCTCCTTCTGGGCGTTGAGCCGATTGGGGCCGGATGTTAGCCCTGGGGAGAAGACGTGTCAAGACGGTCCTTTTCGCGTTTTCATCGGCGCAGGGCCGTCTTAAGAGGCACTATCAAGTTGAACCGCCAAGACGCCAAGAAAAGAAGGAGAGAGAAAGAGCAAGATGAAGATTAAGATTAGGAAGAAGATCAAGAGCAAGAGAAAGAGAAAGAGATCCGGTTCGCGGCCTCTAGAGAGCCAGTCTTACTCTTAATCTTACTCTTGCTCCTAATCCTCTTCCTAATCTTAATCTTCATCTTAATCCTTCTCTTTTTCTCTCTTTCTTCCTTGGCGTTCTTGGCGTCTTGGCGGTTCATTTGGTTCGGCATTCTAAAAAGTGACGCCGCGCTCCGTGAGATACCGCGCCAGGCGATTGGGGAAATCCGTGGTAATGCCATCCACGCCCCATTCGAGCAGCCGCTGCCAATGCTCCGGCTGGTTGACCGTCCACGGCAGCACGCGCGCCCCGGCTGCCCGCACTTGCCGTACAATCGTTTCGTCCAGAAACAGATACGCGGGACAGTACACTTGTGCATCGGCCCGTTCGACCAGCTCCGCCGGCGACAAGGGCGCGGTTTCCGCCATGAGGACGGCCCCCGTCAAGTCTGGCTCAATGCGTCGCAGCAAGCGAATGCAGCGATGATCGAAACTCCGTACCGTCGTCCGTTTCGCCATGCCCGCTCGCCGCACCGCCTCCACGATGCGCTCTTCGAGCAAGCCAGGCTTCGTGCCGTCGAAGCGATCGTTGATCGACTCGGGATGAAAGGGCACGCGCTTCAGCTCGAGATCGAAGATCACTTTCCGCGCCTGCTGCCGCTGTATGTCCGATTTGCCGGCCCGCACACCCAGCTCTCCCGCGTAAGCGGCCGTGAATTGGAGCAGCTCTTCCAGAGTCGGAATGCCATACGGCTCCACACCCAGCTGCTCCGCGAAAAGAGCGGCCAGCGGCGTGACGAGGGCGACCTGATCGGCGAAGCGGCGCGGATCGGGGTTGCCGTCGGCCCGGTAGCCGCGCAGCTCCGCCAGGGTCAATTGACTCACCAACAGCGGCGTCGCCGGCAAGGCGGCTCCCAGCCGAAATAGCGTACAGGGCGGATCGCAGATCAGCGGATCATGACAGAGGACGGCGACGCCGTCGCGCGTCAAATGCACGTCGGTTTCGATGCTGCTGACGCCGGCGTCGAGGGCCGCCTCGAACGACGGCAGCGTGTTTTCCGGATGAAGGGCACGGGCGCCGCGATGACCCTGTAAGTTGAACAATGGCATCCCCATCGATTCGCGTGGGTGCATGAAAAAACCTCGCGGAGGCTCTCGGACCCCCGCGAGGCTACAGAAAGAAAAGGTCGTTGTGAGAAGAGAGCGCGTGCAGTCTCTCAGCCCACAATGTATTGTTACGATCCCGTTAGCCGATCGTCAAGGGCGGACTCTGCCGCTTGGCAAATTTATGCCGCTTCTTCCTGGGCGATATAATGATCGGAGCGATATTATCAATTTGAGGAGAAACCCATGCCACCGTCGGGGATGGCGTCATGACCGCGAACGATGCCTTACCCGCGATCCTGGGCGGCCAGGCAATCCGGCCGCAGGGTCCGCCGGATTGGCCGATCGCCGATCAAGCTGTTCGCCAAGCCATGCAGTCGGCCTACAGCGATGGTTCCTGGGGACGCTATCAGGGCGGTCATGTGGATCGGCTGGAGCGCCGGCTCGCGGACATGCACCGCGTCGATCACGTTCTCACCTGCGGCAGCGGGACGTTCGCTGTCGAGCTGGCGCTGCGGGCGCTCAAGGTCGGCAGCGGCGACGAAGTGGTGATGGCCGCTTACGATTACGGGGGCAACTTCCTCAGCGTCCACGCCGTCGGCGCTCGCCCCGTCCTTGTCGATATCGATGCCGAGAACTGGAACCTCGCCCCGGAGAATTTGGCCGCGGCGTTCGGGACCGCGACGCGCGCCGTCGTCGTGTCGCATTTGCACGGCGGTCTGGTACCCATGCGCGACGTCATGGAACTCGCCGGACGAAAGGGCATCGCGGTGATCGAGGATGCGGCCCAGGCACCGGGGGCGCTCGTGCAAGGGCGCCCAGCGGGATCGTGGGGTGATGTGGGCATTCTCAGTTTCGGCGGATCGAAATTGCTGACGGCCGGCCGTGGCGGCGCTCTTTTGACGCGCCATGCCGCCGTGGCTCAACGAGCGCGTCTCTGGCTCCAGCGCGGCAACCACATCTGCCCTCTTTCGGAGCTTCAGGCAGCCGTGCTGCTGCCGCAGCTCGACCGGCTGGCTGAGCGAAACAAGGTGCGCCTTCGCGCAGTGCGTTTCCTGGCGGATCATCTGCGCGATGTACCGGGACTGGCGCCGTTCCGAAATCGTCCTTTGGAGGATAGCGAGCCGAGCTACTACAAAGTTGGTTGGCAGTTCGATGCCTTGGCATTTGGTTTGAGTCGAGCGCGGTTCGTTTCCGCCCTGCGCGTGGAGGGGATCGCCGTGGATGAGGGTTTTCGCGCGTTGCACGTCGAGCGCTCGCCCAACCGTTGGCGCGGCTCCGGTCCCTTGACGCAAGCCGAGCGCGCCCATCAGGGAACGCTGGTCCTGCATCATCCTGTTCTGCTCGGCAGCGACGAGGACTTGATGCAAGTGGTGCGGGCCGTGGAAAGGGTTCGCGCGCACGCCGAGCAGATAGCGATACAATGAGGGTATTATCCCACGTTCAGGAGAAGTAGTAATGGCGTTTGTGAAAGTAGCTACGGTTTCGGAGGTGCCTCCCGGCAAGGCCAAACAAGCCAAGGTCGGCAACAAGACACTGGCCGTGTTCAACGTGAATGGCAGTTTTTACGCGATTGATGATACGTGTCCGCACCGCGGCGCTTCGTTGGCGGAAGGTGAACTGGAAGGACACGAGGTCGTATGCCCCTGGCACGCCGCGGTTTTCGATGTGACGAGTGGTGCGCATTTGTCGCCGCCGGCCCGCAGCGATGTCGCCTGCTACAAGGTCCAGGTCGTCGGCGATGAAGTGCAGGTTGATTTATGAAGAGCTAACCACAGAGTCACAGAGAACACAGAGAAAAACACAGAAAAAGACAAAGAAATCAAAGTAGAGTATAGCGGCACTCTTTGTTAATTTTTCTGTCTGTGTTTTTCTCTGTGTTCTCTGTGACTCTGTGGTTAGTTTTTTTGTTCAGTCAATCCGCGCGAACCGCCAGACGGGCACATGCGGCGGCAAGGTGCCCGCATAGTATGCCTGAGCGCCGATCGCCTCGCGCAGCTTCTTGAGCGCCTGACGCCGCACCGTCACGTAATAGTAATCGCAGCGTGCATCGCGCACCGTATCCCAAATCTGATAAAGCCGATCCGCTTCTTGCAGCGCTTCGTGCAGTTCCCATCGTCCCGTCGGATCGAGTGCCTGGCGGCTGTCCAGATGTTGGCGATAAGTGCGGTTGAAGGACAGCAATTCGTTGACCAGACCACGGTCGGGGAAACGAATGCAATCGCACAGAGGCGGAGCATCGCTCAGTTCCTGATAGCGCCGACGCAACAGCTTCAAGTCGGCGGCGAAATCCTCCGGCCTAGTGAGCACGTAGCGGACCTCCCGTGAGTCGAGGATTTCCCAGGAAATGGCGACCTTTTGCAAGGTCGTCCGAACCGTTGCAAACTCCTCACCGGCGACTCCCGATTCAGTCTTGCCGGGAGGGGTTGTCAACAGGGCCACAGCCAGAGCGCAATTCAGCGGGAACATGCCTAACTCTCCTGTTACATCGGCGCGGACCGTCCGCGCGGCGGCGCGGGGACGCGCCGGCAGACCTCGATTCGCGAGAGCGTTCGCGGGGGTCAGATGTTGGGCGAAGGACGGAAACTGCGGATCGTGCGCTGAGGATGCACCCTGGAAAGGAACCCGCATGGGCGGGCCAATCGGAGCAGCCTCATTCTCTGTTCAACCGTAGCTCAGGAATCCTTTCGCATCGAGCCGGCGAGAATCCTTACTCGCTCAATTTCCTCCTTCGAAGGTCCGTTTGTAACGGTGGGACTCGGCCTTCTTGCATTTTTTTTACCAAAAAATCATTTTTTGCTCTAGCCGAGTTTACCTTCTTTTCATACCAAGGGCAAATTCTGCAATTGCGATGCCAAGAATTTATTGACAGCGCCGTTCGCCAGGCCGTTCTTTTAGCCGAGCCTCTTCGGTTCGCCTTCGGAATCTGTAAGCCATTGAAGAGATGGAGGTTGCGGCGATGCGTTACGAAAGCGCTCCGTTTTTGCAACGCAATTCTCCGTCACCAAATTCGTATGAGAGCGTGAAAAGTTTCTTCTGCACTTTGCTACGTTTTTAGGCAGCACGTGAGCAAAATCGCGGCTTCCGCCCTGGCGCGAAACTGGAAATGGTCCCTTGCTCGCACTGCGGGCTGGAAGTTCGTTTTATTTGCCGCATGAGAATTATCGCGCCGTCGCCTCAATTTGGGCAAAGATCACGCGGAGCGAGCGGCCCGACGAGCGATGAGGGCGGCGACGTAGCCGCCTTTGAAGCCGCTGTCGATGTTGACCGCGACGACGTTGGCAGAACACGCATTCAGCATGGTCAAGAGCGCAGCCAATCCCCCGAAGGCGGCACCATAGCCGATGCTCGTCGGCACGGCAATCACCGGGCAATCGACCAGCCCGCCGACGACGCTGGGCAGAGCGCCGTCCATACCGGCCACGACGACGATGGCATCGGCTCCGGCGAACTGCTCGCGATGGCGCAGTAAACGATGGATCCCAGCCACGCCGACATCGGCCAGCAGTTTCACTTCGCAGCCGATGGCGCGAGCGGTGACGGCAGCTTCCTGCGCCACCGGCAAATCGCTGGTGCCGGCGGTAAGAATCACGACCCGTCCCTGCGTCTCGTGCGGCATCGCGGACGGCACCGGCAGCCAAAATGTGCGGGCGATGCGGTCCTGTTCGGCCTGCGGAAAGAGGGACGCGAGATGGGCCGCCTGCTCGGCATTGACGCGCGTGGCCAGGCAGTCCTGATTCGCCTCGACCAGCTGGCGGACGACGCCCTCGACCCATTGCGGAGTTTTCCCCTCGCAGAAGATCACTTCCGGGAAGCCGCAACGTTGGCGGCGGTGCAGATCGACCTGGGCGAACCCCAGATCCGCCACGGGCGGTTCGTGCAGGCGCCTTAGCGCCGTCTCCACACTCAGCTGTCCCGCGTAAACCTCTTCCAGGAGCCGTCGCATTTCATCCACAGTCATGAGCAGCCCTCAACGAAGCATTCGCCGGATACGACGTAGAGCGTCGCCAACCGGCGTTCCCACGCAGAGCATGGGAACGAAAAGATCAGTGTGTCCCGCGCCGGCTCTCGTTCCCACGCTCCTGCGTGGGAACGCACGTCTGGCCGCTCTGCGGCCCGTCCCGCGCAAGACCCAGACGCGACGCGGAGCGCGGGAACGAGAAGAATCCGCGCACGCACCCGAATTATTGTAGGGAGAAAGAATCTGTGGCGATTGGGTCGAGCAGCCGTTACCATGACGGCTTAGCCGTGTTTGCATGGAAAGGTTTCGCTTCATGAACGTAACGCCCACCCCTGTCCTAACAGTTGCCGAGTTGCAGCGATTGCTGGCGCAGACGGAGCCGGGTGCTTTGTTGGTTCCCTCGCGCATCCTCCGCCGTGTCATCAAAATGGATCGCGGGCTTGCGGGGCCGGGGCTGCAAGTGCCGCATCGCAAAAGCTACGTCGTGGCGCGCGAGCGCTTGCTACGTATCGCCGGCGCCGACGAGCTGGAACTCGAACCCGGCCGCGAGTTGCCGCCGATACCGTTGCTCTTTCCGCGTCCGGATCGACAGCGCCTGGCCGAGCGCGACCGTGCGACGACGCTGTTGAAATATTGGCGTCTACTGTTCCACGCTCGGATTCACGTGGCATTCCAACAAGCCCGGAGCGCAAGCAACGGGACTCAAGACAAATTACGTTCGCGCATCCAGCGCATTGGCCTGACCGAATTCGACGAGGCGACCGCGGTACTGCGGCAGGAGTCGTATCTGCTGCCGCCCGGCGATGCGGCGGCGGCCTATGAAGAATTCGCCGCGGTTTACCTGGAGCTGCGCTATTTCGCGCCGAACATGCTGCCTTTGTACTTCCCGGCGTGTTCCTGTTTGGACACGATCGACTCCGTGTTGGCCCAGGACGTGGACGCGGCCGGCCTGTTCGCAGCGACGCGCCTGGAAGGCACTCCCAATCCCGCTCCCCCATCCATTCCTTCGCTCGCGGACGAAAAGGAGACATTAGCCCGGAGCGCCGGCGACGAGTCCGAAGCCACTCCCTTACTCGCGCTGGGGATGGGTGATGTTGGCGATGCTCCCCGCGCCTATCGCCGCTTGCTGGAGCGCGCCGAGAAGGCCAGCCGCCGCGGCAACATGGTCCGCGCCGCGATCTTCCGCATGCGAGCCGTGACTCTCGCTCCATCCGGTCAGGCCAATCCCACCCGCGCTGCTGCCCAACGTGAGATGGAGCAATTCAGCCGGCGCTTGCAAAAAGCGATCGACTATCCCAACGACGTTGCCGCCGACTGGCGGCAGGCCCTGTTCGCGCTCTTGGAGCCGGCGTCGCGCGGTATTTGGCCCAGCGAAAGCCGCCTGCTGTACGATCTGCAGAAGGCGTGCATTGATCGTGAGCGGCCGGTCTACGCCGTCGATTTGATCGAATGGTTCGTCTCCTGGGGCCGCCGGCCGATCAAACGCTTGCTGCCCTTCCACGATTCGGTCCGAGTGGTCAAACACCTGCGGAGCGCCCTGCACCGGCTCACTGCCATCCGCATCGACGAGCCGATCCGACGCCGTCTTATCGAGCTGTTGATCGAGTCCACGCATCACGCCGAGCATCACCTGCGCGAACGATTGCGGCCGGTTTTGCGCGATGCACTAAACAAGGTCGGTCTGACTCCGCGCAACATCGCCGAGGAGACGGCGCGCGACAAGGTGGTTGAGGAACTGATTGACCTCGTCGTCGAACACGGCTTTCTCGGCATGAGCGATCTGCGCGACGCTATCGCACGGAATCGACTCAAACTGCCGGATCTGACGGGAATAGAGGCGAGCGGGGTTGCGTTAGCGCCCCGAGAGACTGCAGGGACGCTCGGGGCGCTAACGCAACCCCGCTCGCCTTTGCGCTACGGACTGGCAAAGATTGCCGTAGGATTTCGTACCTTCTTCCTCGGCGATCAGCTCATCCGAGCCAATCGCCAGCTCGCTACCGACCTGGACGGCGTTTATCGCCGCGGCGAGATTTACCTGCGTTGGCTCCAGCGTTTCAGTGCCGCCGCCTTCGGCACCCATATCGGCCGGCTCTTTACCCTTTATCTGGCCCTGCCGTTCGGTTGCTCTCTGGCCCTGCTCAAGGTCTGGGATGAAATCGTGGAACACCTCCCCGGGGGGCCGAAGGAAGGAAGCGAGGCGGCTCGGGAGGCGGCCAAGCACATCAATCCCTATGCTTTCACGCTACTTGGCTTATTTTTCCTGGCCCTGTTCCACATTGGCCCGTTCCGCCGCGCTCTCTTGTGGGCGAGCGTGAAAATCTGGCATGGGCTGCGCTGTTGCTTCCACGACTTGCCCGCTTGGTTTCTGCGCTTGCCCTGGGTCGTGCGCATCCTGCAAAGCGAACCGTGGCTGTTCTTCTATCAATTCGTCTTCAAACCGCTGCCGTGGGCCGCTCTCGGCGCTCTGGGAGCCAACTATTTCGGAGGGAATAACTCTGTTTCGCTCGCCGTGGGAGCGGCATTCTTCGTGGCCGGCGTGTTGGTGTTGAATTCTCGATGGGGCACGTACCTCGAGGAGACGGCGGCCGACAATTTGATGCGTACCTGGCAGCTCATTCACGCCGACCTCGTACCTGGCCTGGTGCGCTGGGTGATTTACCTCTATCGCCGCTTGCAGGAAGAAGTGGAACGCCTGATCTACACGGTGGATGAATGGCTGCGCTTTCGCCCCGGTGACAGTCAATTGTCACTCGTTGCCAAACCAGTGCTCGGCCTGATTTGGTTCGGCGTTACTTACATTTTTCGTGTGATTTTCAATCTCTTCGTCGAGCCGACGTTCAATCCCATCAAGCATTTTCCTACCGTGACGGTGGCGGCCAAGCTACTCCTGCCAATCGATCCGGTATTGCTCCACATGTTCCGCGCGCAGCTCGAGCCGGTGCTAGGCAAGGCACTGGGCAACTCCGTGGCCCTGGCGGCACTCGGTCTCCTGCCCGGCTTTGCCGGCTTTCTGGTCTGGGAGTTCAAGGAAAACTGGCGTCTGTATCGCGCCAATCAATCGCCGACCTTGCGTCCGGAGATCGTCGGTCATCACGGCGAAACAGTGCTGCGCCTGATGCGGCCTGGCTTCCACTCCGGCACGCTGCCGAAGTTGTACGCTCGGCTGCGTCATGGCCGCGGCCGATCGCCGCGCAAGCAATACGAAGCGTTGCATCATCTCCGCGAGCGTTTGCGCCACTTCGTCGAGCGCAATCTGTTCGCCATCCTGGCCGGCAGCAAAAGCTGGGGCGATGCCGTGCGTTTGCGCGTCGGCGAAATCCGCATTGCCACCAACCGCATCCGCATCGAGCTGTGCGATGCCGCTTCGAGTGTTCATGTCGATTTCGAGGCACACGGCGGCTGGCTGCTCGCGGGCTTAAGCTGTCCGGCCGCGTGTCCAAAGGCCTGGCTGACACATCTCGGTTCGGAACAAGGGATGGCCTTCCGCGACGCCCTGGGCGGCTTCTACAAGCAGGCCGGCGTCGATGCGGTTCGCGAACAGATTGCATCGCGATTGCCACCGGGAGCCGTCTACGATCTGACGGAGAAAAGCCTGGTCGTTTGGCCGCTGCCGGGGCGGTCTGGCGAAACCGTCTACGATTTGGAAGATGATGCCCAAAAGGAAGCTTGGCTCTATTCCGCGACGCCGATCCGCTGGGAGGATTGGGTGGACACCTGGCAGCACGACCACGACGGTAAAGGACACGCGCCGTTGGTGCCGTTGCGAGTGCGGTTGCTCTTGGGCATCGAAGGCACTGAGCGCTGCGCCCCATAGTGAGGCTTCCTGGTTCCCAAACTCTGTTTCTTTCCTGGTTCCCAAACTCTGTTTGGGAACCCTCTTCGCGAAACTCTGTTTCGCGAGAAGTATCCTACGCTGGCGTGGCAGACGCGAAACAGAGTTTCGCGGACGGCGTTCCCAAACAGAGAGCGTGTGAATTTTTTGTCCCTACGGCTCGACGTTCCATCTGGAAGGCGCTAAAGCAATCGTATGAACACACCACACCATAATTGCCGTCTTCGCCTCCCCGAACGCAACCAGGTCGAGATCCGC
>DASRBG010000076.1:0-6635 GCA_035653735.1 Gemmataceae bacterium | reverse complement strand
TGGTCTGGAGCAATGCGCCGGCCGGTGAGCCGCCCGTGCCCAACTTTGCGCTGCAAAGTAGCCAACTTTATCACCCGACTTCAGCAGCCCCTTCCCTGCGCGGCCGCCTGAAAACTCCTACTTCTACCACGGACTGCTAGGCTATGTGTGTGGTCGGCGTTCAGGTATAAAGGCAAGCCGTACTCGTCGCGCGCCATTCTGACCAGCAGCGCGATCTCCTTGACTCCGATGAACTCGCGCTCGCCTTCGGAGACGCCGACCATCACGGGCAGGCTGAGTCGTCTCGCCGCACGAACCACCGCGTGGAAACCCGAGAGGTCGGACACGTTGAAATGGCCCAGCGCCACATGTCGCGTATTCGCATTGTGAAGAGCTTCCCTAAGAGTGACCATATCGATTCCTCCCAATTAAAGATGTGCCAGCCGGACGAACCAGCCGGCGAGGCCCGCACCGATCAGCGGCCCCAAAACCGGCACCGCGGCATAGTCCCAACCGGAGTTGACCTTCTTCCCGAGCGGCAGAATCGAGTGCATGATTCGCGGTCCCAGGTCACGTGCGGGATTGATCGCATAGCCGGTCGTTCCGCCGAGAGACAGTGGGACTGCCCAGACTAGGACGCCCACGAGATACGGGCCCAGACCAGCCGCCGGTCCGCCGTGCGCCACTTTCTTCGAAAAGATGGTGGCTACGCATACCACCAGCACGAACGTGCCGATGATTTCGCTTAGCAAATTCGCGCCGAAATTCCGGATTGCCGGCCTTGTGGAGAAGCAGGCGAGTTTGAGGTTGGGGTCCTCTGTTTCTCGCCAGTGCGGCCAGAAATGCGGCCACACCAGAATCGCTCCCGCCATGGCGCCGAGCATCTGCGCCAACAGAAACGGGAGGAATCGATACGTAGCACAATCCAACCTGATGCCCGAATCCTTTTCCATCACCTCAACTACCTCCCGCGTTTGGAACGCTGTGGCCTCGAGTACCGCGCGGGCCAGGTGGCCCCTATTGGTGTACCGCGTCAGCCCCGTAATGACTCCGCGGGCGCGTGACTTCCAGGAAGGCGCGTACAAGCCGGAAAATGCCGGTACAAAATAGACGCCGCCGTTGTCCTTCACCGTGCGAGCGAGGCTTTCGATGTCTGAGCCTTTGGCGATCAGGCCGAAGTTGTCACGAACCCACCGGACCAGAGCGGGTATCGGAAGTGTCGACGAAAGGCGCACTCTCGTCACTGGCAGTGAGCAGTTCGCCGATTGCCGGCGAAAGCCTTCTGCTGAACGATGAATCCTTGCGAATTTAGGCGGTGCGGCGCGCGGTCCGGGGAGAGTCAACATGGCCTGGAGAACGCGTAGCTCTTGCGATGCGGAGTTCATCGTGCCGTGTCGGGAGCGCCTGGTGCGGCGGGCATCAGTCCCGCAAAAAAACCGCCCCTCGGACATCCGTGGGGCGGCCGGCAGTGTGAATGTTGACCGGCAATACTGACCTCCGTCTGCCGCCCGTGTTTACATCGTGAGAACGACCCGGAATCGCGCCTCGCCACTCATCATCCGCCCGTACGCCTCCTCGGCTCTTTCCAGCGGATACGTCTCGATCATCGAGTGCACGCCCTTCAATGCTGAAAAGCGCAGCGTGTCCTCCTCGTCAATTGTCGATCCGCAAACCCAGCCCTGTATCTCTCTACTGCCGGTGATAAGTTGGAGGGGCGTTACTTCGATGGGCTCGAAGGCCACGCCAAGAACAATCAGCTTCCCGTTCGTCGCCAATCCATCGAACAGCTCGCCGATGGCCTGAGAGTTCGGGGCGGTGGCCAGAATCACCCGAGCACCGCCCAGCCTTTGCAGTTGCTCCGCGGGCTTCGCCGCTGTACTGTCGATGTAGACGTCAGCGCCCAGATTCCGCGCCAACATCGCATTCGCCGCTCCGCGGCCGATCGCCGCGACCTGATAACCGAACTTGTCCGCGAATTGAATTCCAAGGTGTCCCAGGCCGCCAATGCCCTGCACCGCGACCAGGTCTCCAGGCATTGCGCCGCTGTGCCGCAGAGCGTTGAAGGTCGTGATTCCGGCGCACAGCAGCGGTGCCGCGTCCACGGCTCTCACTTCTTCCGGGATCGCTACCAGCGCGTCAGGCGGAGCGAGCATGTACTCCTGGTAGCCGCCGTCATAGCTGATGCCCGGCACCTGCAGGTTCTTGCAGTGCCGGTAGTCGCCCCGGCGACACGCCAGGCACGTGCCGTCATGCCCGCCATGCCAGCCCACTCCGACACGTTGCCCCTTCTTCCACGTGGAAACGCCCGGCCCGACTTCATCGATGAAGCCGGCGACTTCATGTCCGGGAACGCGTGGAAATTCGATTCCCGGCCACAGGCCGTCTTTCGTGAACACATCGCTATGGCAGACACCGCAAGCCTCCACTTTGATGCGCACCTGTCCGGCTCCCGGGCTGGGGATTTCGCGCTGCACGATTTCGAAGCCCCCACCTGCGGTCGAGATCTGCGCCGCCTTCATAGTCCCTACTGCGATACTCGTTGTTAGCATTGTTCCTCCAGTCGGTGAACCGCTTCGCAAAGAAGATGCCCGCATTGTTAACCACGACATCGGGATTCCGGCCAGCGACTCCGGAGGCGTGAATGGATTGAGCCGAAGTGGCTCATCGCGGTATCGGCGATCTTCGCGGCCGTCGCGGCCTCCCCGATGTCGCCCTGCACCAAACCAAGCCGGTCGCTCGTTTCCAATTCCGAGTCTTCGATCCTGAGCAAACTCGCGACCACGTTGTAGGACCGCTCCAGGAACGCCTGGGTGATGCCCGCTCCGATCCCTCGCGACGCGCTCGTCACAATCGCCGTCTTTCGCCTCTTCTCGACTTCGTTTTCGACCATTTTGTCTCCTTCCGGCTCCCTCTGACGCTGTTCGGCGCCTTCTCGCGGTGCACGCTCGATGCCGTAGCTAAACCCGCGAAACCGCGGGCGGAACGCGCCGCACCGCCGCCAACTGCCAGCGTCCGGTGTCGAATAACCGACGCGACTACCAGCGCGGTTGTATTCCCTGCCTCCAACTGACGCCGATCTGCGGCGCCACAGGGTTGGTAGCAGGGTTGCAATGCAGTGCGGCATCGGAGACCGAAGATGGATTCACGACTCGCGGAACAACTCTTGAACTCGAAACTGTTGGAGATTACAAATCCTGCCGGTTGGCGGGATTCCATCGCCGTCCGTAGCAGCCCTGACCCCACCGACACCACTGCTCGAATCGGTGAGCGCGAGATGGCCAGCCGGAACCTCAGCCGTAACGCCGCCTTGGCGCGTGACCTGCGTGCGGCGCTCGGTCGCCTCGCGGAGGGCACCTACGGAGTCTGCATCGATTGCGAAGAGGCCATCGCTCCGAAGCGGCTGGCTGCGGTTCCGTGGACGTCCCGCTGCCTCGCCTGCCAAACTCATTTTGAGGCAGTCGGAGTCGAAGATGAGCGCCTCGCGGCGTGACAGTCCAATCGTCGACAATGCGATGCGGAATTCGGGCGGCGACGGGCTCGGCCGCGCGGGGGCATCGGGGGGCGCGTCAACCGCAAGGGGAGATCCATTGAGGAGACCTCAGGAAGTCTATCTCGCACGGCATGGCGAAACTCCCTGGTCGCTGAGCGGACAACACACCGGGCTCACCGATCTCTCTTTGACCAGACGCGGCGAACAAGGCGCCCGCCAATTGGGAGCGCGGCTTAAGGGGTTCGATTTCGCCCGCGTGTTTACAAGTCCGCTGCAGCGCGCTCGGCGAACCTGCGAACTCGCCGGCTTTGTATCGAGAGCCCAGGTGGACCGTGACCTGGTCGAATGGGACTATGGCGAATATGAAGGCCTTCGCACCGCCGACGTCCGCGTCAGACATCCCGACTGGCAAATGTTTCGGGATGGGTTCCCTGGCGGAGAATCGTTCGATCAGATCGCCGAGCGCGCCGACCTCGTTGTCGAGCGGGTCCGATCCATCGCGGGCGGCGTGCTGCTGTTCTCCAGCGGCCACTTCCTTCGCGTGCTCGCCGTCCGCTGGCTTGGACTCGGACCGCAGAGCACCCGATACTCTCTGCTACGCACCACCAGCCTCAGCAGCCTGACCTATGAGCACCGATCGCAACCGGCCATCGGATTGCGGAACGACACACACTACATCAGCCAAAAACACTCGGAGAACTCAAGTGAGTGCTGAAATCGCCACCGCGAGCACGGCGGAAAAACAGGCCCCGACATTCCTGGATCCCTATGAGTATGGCTCCGCACACCTCTTCGGCACGGACGCCGCTCTTTTCGAGCGCCACCTGCTCTACGACAACGTGATCGACCGCAACGCCGCCGACGCGCGCGATCGCTTTGAAGCATTCGCCCGCGCCCTGCGCGACATGCTCTCTCAGCGGTGGGTTGCCACGGAAGCCACGTATAATCGCATGAACCCGAAGCGCGTTTATTATCTCTCGATGGAGTTCCTTATCGGCCGTTCGCTCGCCAACAATGTGACCAATCTGCTGCTCGACCCGTCCGCTCGAAGGGCGGCGGAACACCACAGCGTCGACTGGGCCGCCTTGCTAAACGAAGAGCCCGATGCCGCACTCGGTAATGGCGGCCTGGGACGGTTGGCGGCCTGCTTCCTCGACTCTATGGCGACGATGCAATTGCCGGCGATGGGCTACGGTCTCCGGTATCACTACGGACTGTTTAAACAGTCGTTCAAAGACGGTTGGCAACAGGAGCAGCCGGATAACTGGCTCCGCCGTCAGGACCCCTGGGAGGTGGCGCGCCCACGAGAGCAAGTCGAGGTCAAGCTAAACGTCTCATTCGAATCGGGCGCGGGTGAACTCCGGGTCATTAACGGAAGGCCATCCACCCTTATCGGGATCCCTTACGACAGGCCTGTCGTCGGTTTTGGCGGGAGGACCGTCAACACTCTTCGACTTTGGGAAGCAGCCGCATCGGATTACTTTGACTTTCAAGCGTTCAGCCACGGCGAGTTCGTCGGCGCCGTTGCGGAGACGCTGGAGGCCGAGTCGCTCACACGGGTGTTGTATCCGGACGACTCCACCAGCATGGGCCAGGGGCTCCGATTTGTTCAGGAATACTTCCTGGTTGCCTGCTCCCTCGCCGACATCATCCGTCGCTTCCGCCGGGACAACAGCGACTGGCACGCTCTGCCGGAGCACGTTGCCATCCAGCTCAACGACACGCATCCGAGCATGGCAGTACCGGAGCTAATGCGGATCCTTCTGGACGACGTCCATCTCGGGTGGGACGAGGCCTGGGATATGACCCAAAAGGCGCTCGCCTATACGAACCACACGCTGCTTCCTGAAGCACTCGAAAAGTGGCCGCTCGACTGGTTTCAGAGCTTTCTCCCGCGGCATCTCGATCTCATCCTCGAGATCAACCGCCGGCTACTCGATTCCGTCCGTTCCCGCTTTCCCGGAGACGAAGGCCGCGTTCAGCGCGTTAGCCTTGTGGAAGAAACGCCGCAGCGCAAGATCCGGATGGCCAACCTCGCCATCGTCGGCTCGCATAGCACGAACGGCGTTGCCGCCCTTCATTCCGAGCTGTTGCGCACCAGGACTGTCAGTGATCTTGCGGAGATGTTCCCCGAGCGCTTCAACAACAAGACGAACGGCGTCACGCCTCGCCGTTGGCTTCACCTCTCCAATCCGGCACTGTCGCGCGCAATCACGGGCGCGATCGGCGGGGGATGGATCAGAGACCTCGCGCAGTTGCGCGATCTCGAACGCTTTGCCGGCGATGCCGCCTTCCTTGATTCCTTCCTCGGCGCCAAGCGGAGCGCCAAGCGCCAGTTCGTCGATTGGCTGCGCTCCACCTCGGGGGCCGTGGTCGATCCGGATAGCGTTTTCGATTGCCAGATCAAGCGAATTCACGAATATAAGCGCCAATTGCTGAACGCGCTACGCATCGTCGTGCTGTACAACCGCCTGCGCGAGAATCCAGACCTCGAAATGCATCCGCGTACGTTCTTCTTTGCCGGAAAGGCCGCACCGGCGTACCGCCTGGCTAAACTGATCATCAAGTTCGTCAACAACCTCGCCGGCACGATCGATGGCGATCCGTCGCTGCGCGATCGAATCAAGGTCCTGTTCCTCCCGGAATACGATGTCACGCTCGCCGAACGCCTCATCCCCGCCAGTGACGTCTCGAACCAGATCTCAACCGCCGGTTTTGAGGCCAGCGGCACCAGCAACATGAAGTTCATGATGAACGGCGCGCTAACTGTCGGCACGCGCGACGGCGCCACCATCGAAATGGTCGAGGAAGCAGGGGAAGAGAACTTCTTCCTCTTCGGGTTGACTGCTGAACAGGTCGGGAATAGCCGCGGCTGGTATAACCCGCACTGGCACTACGAGCACGAGCCTGAGACCCGGGCCGCGCTCGACCTGATCTTCTCCAATCACTTTAGCCGCTACGAGCCCGGCATCTTCGAACCACTGCGCGACGAACTGTTGACACACGGCGACTACTACATGCATCTTGTAATGCGCCTCGATGTCCTCCCCCGACATTCTCACGATGTTTTCCGGCGAGTTTGTCAGATTCCGGTATTTGGGCGGGCGCCCAGCCGGCTCAGTCCCTGGCAGGTGGGATAGGATACTCGCCCATGTAGGCACGAAAA
>DASRBG010000075.1:0-14325 GCA_035653735.1 Gemmataceae bacterium | reverse complement strand
GAATCCAGAGGTCGTCTGCGGATCGAGATTCCGGGTTCGCGCTTCGCGCGCCCCGGAATGACGGCATCCGGCCAGGCGACCGTCTCCAATCACGATGACCCCGCCGCCCGCATTTTCCGCCGCTTTAACCACCTGCTGACCTTGCCCTCGGCCGATTTCGAGGCTATTCCCTGCCGCTCTGCTCCCATCGTCTAGCGGTTAGGACGTGGCCCTCTCAAGGCCGAAACAGGGGTTCGATTCCCCTTGGGAGCGCCAGCCTGTCGCTTTCGGCTCTGATTTTCTGTTTTCGACCGTTTGCCCAAACCGCTCAAAGACGTTTGGGGAAACCTGTTCGCCTTGTGTCCTTCAAGTTTGATCACGGCGTCTTCTGCAAGACCGGCTTGGTCCGCCTCTATGGTGTAGCGCTCTGCCTCAGCGAGCGTGGTGTGCCCGAGAACTGACATGATCATCTTGGCTGTCGCGCCGGCCTCGGCGAGACGGCGGCCTGTCGCTTTACGCAAGCCGTGCGGCTGACAATCCAGCGGCAACCCGGCGTCTTTGATGGCATCGCGCATCCACTGACTGAACCCGTCGACGGTGAAGCTCTTCCCGTACGCCGTCGTAATGATCGCAACATGGTCACGCTTTGCTGCCGCAAGCGCAGCCATCAAGTCGCGACGAAGGAGGCCGGCAAGAAAGAGGCATGGGCCCGGCGCGGGGTCGCGTTCTTTCAAAGCTGTGGTTCGGCTTCGAACGTTGCCCCCTTTCGGCGTCCAACATTGACCCCAGAGCGCGATCGGTTTTCGGCGGCCGTCCAAACCCTTGAGTGATCCGTGAAGCGGTCAAGCTTGGACGCCGATCGGGGGTCAAATGGCGAGCCTGTTCACACGTAGTGGGCCCGAGCCAAGCACACACCCGCGCAGTCCTTTGCGTCTCGATGGCCGCATGCGCACGACAGGACGCCGTCCGGGGCGCGTTAGGCTTGTGCACGAAAACGTGAATGACCGATCAAATCCATGGGAGATTGCGCCCCGTTCTGTGTCGGTCATCGGGGCGCACATTCGCAAAGCCAGATCGAGAAGCTGCTCTGCGCGCAGCCGTCCCATCGGCACACCAAGTCATCCGCACAGGAGTCATTCAATGAAGTTAGGATTTCGTTCGCTTGCTGCCGGCGCCATGATGCTTGCGGGGTTGGCGATACCGGCCGCCGCGCAAGCCGCGGATATTGTCGACACGGCCGTTGCCGCCGGGTCGTTCACGACCCTTGTCACCGCCGTCAAGGCCGCCGGTCTCGTCCAGACGTTGAAGAGCAAAGGTCCGTTCACCGTATTTGCGCCCAACGACGCAGCCTTTGCAAAGCTGCCTCCGGGAACGCTCGACGCGCTACTGAAGAACAAGGCCAAGCTTCGCGCCGTTTTGAAGTATCATGTCGTGCCCGGGCGCGTGAAGGCCGCTGATATCGCCGGCAAGTCGCTTCAGGTTGCGACCGTGGAGGGACAGTCGGTGAGCATTGACGGCACGTTCGGTGTCCGGGTGAATGACGCCCATGTTGTCCAGCCCGACATCGATGCGTCGAATGGGGTGATTCACGTGATCGATACGGTGCTTCTGCCGCCCGCGCGGTCGGCGATGCGTCACCATCACTGACCTCGAAATGGTCCTGAAACACCGCTTGGACCGACACTTGGCTGCCTCGCGCAGGTCTCGTGATCTATTTTGACCCGGCAAACGTTTGAATCTGTAAGCGGCAGTCAAAGACTACCCGCCTCTTGATTGCCGCGGGGCTCCGGCGCATGTCTCCGCGCCGGAGCCCTCTTGCGATCAATAAAGTCCGGACCTGGTCGCGGGCTGTGTCATTGCAACCGAGCAGCCTTGTCTTATAGATCGATGCTGTCGCGTTCGCTTGCCCAGAGGGCATCCAATCCCTGGCGGTAGTCGGGATAACTCAGTCTGACGCCAAGCTCGCGCTTCAACTTCGCATTGGATACCCGGCAATTGCCAGCGTAAAAACTCCGGGCCATTGCCGACATTTCGGCAGTCGCAAAGGGTTCCTCGGCGGGAGGTGAGACGCCGATCAGACTTGCGGCGTAGGAAATGACATCTTGCGGAGGGGCTGGTTCATCGTCGCATACGTTCCACGTGCCGGCACCATCCGACAAGATCGCTGCCATGATCGCTGCGGCGATATCGTCGACATGGATGCGATTGAAAACCTGACCCGGCTTGATGATGCGCCGGGCGGTGCCGGCGCGGAGAGCCTTTATCGCATTGCGGTTGGGTCCATAAATGCCTCCAAGCCGCAAAATCGCGACCCGGCCGCGCATCGTGCGCTCCCAGGACCGCTCGGCATCCAGCCGTGCGCGTGTTCTGGGCAGGCTCGCCAAGGCGGGAGATTGCTCATCAACCCAGGCGCCCCCGTGGTCTCCATAGACGCCAATGCTCGAGAGATAGATCGCCTTTTGGCGATTTGTCCTGCCGAGCATGTCTCCAAACGCTTGAATGACAGGGTCGCCGGTGCTGCCGGGCGGGGCTGACGCAAGGAACACGTCCGCGTCTTGAACGCGTTCGAGCAGTTCGGGCCCACAGCCCAGCTGGGGAAACAGGTGAACGTCGACGCCTGCGAGGTGCGGTCGTGTGCCCGCGCTGCGCACGGTGCCAGAGATGCCGGAGAACCTGCCGCCAAAATTTTCGATGAAGTGCCGAGCGCAATAACCTATTCCGAAGACAAAAAGCCGCATGCGGTCTCCATGTTTTGCAATCGGGCCCGCGCAATCCTGCCGCCGTCGGATCAAGTTTCGTTTTCGATCCAATGGGTCGCCGGAGACACCTTTTGGAGTCCCCGCGACTAGGGGCGCGGTATACCTCCTGAAGTTACCCTGCTTGCGAGCAACATGCCCGTGAGCGCTGTGAGGGATCCAACGCTCATGGCATTGACAACGAAAACGCCCTGAAGCTGCGAGGCCGACGCATCCATGATCGGCGAGCCGAGCCGGGGATCAATGAACAAGTAAACCGCGAACGGCAGGGCGAGGACGGGCAACGTCTGCAGCCGCTCGTTCGGACGAAATAGAGCGGCTCCGAGCAGAGCACAGGGGATGAGGAAAAGTTCAACTCCGGACGCAACGCCGAGAATTTTCGTACAGGCCACTGTATTGGCGAGCCCTGCGGCCGGAACCATGAGACGGCCGGCAAACGGATTGCGTCGAATAAGGCCGGGGACAGAAATGAACAAAGGAGTCGAAAGCAGCGACAGCCAGGCCGGCCAAGCTGCTTTACCCAGGATTGCATGAAGATATAGCGGGTAGAAGGGCTGATTGAGTGCGACGACCATAGCGACCTTCGCCGCAACCTCGGAAAGCGGATCGGAGCAGGTCCCATAGGAATTGACGATGGCGAGTATGCGTTTCAGCATCCCAATGCATCTGTGTTTCGTTCACTCAAACGATCGCGAGGTCCGTTTGGATCACGTGCGTCCGGCAATGGGCACAGAGCGAAGACTTGTTTCGGCCCCTTGGTTTCGACCGCCGTCGTCTTGACGTTTCAACGTCCAATGGAAGCGAAAAGAAGATCGGAGGCCGGGCGAAGTTCGGTACCACCTGAGCCGCCCACAGGGTCATGGCCGCACTGCGCGGCTTGCCATCGAAGGTGCGATAGCCGGCCACGGCAATCATCAGGATTAACACCGTCCATACCGGCACAAAGACCCAATCGAGCGGGGCGTCTACACGATGAATTAATCCCGCCCCCGTTTGAATGAGTGGCCTGGACGCGAATTGCGAATGCACGTTGTTGATTTGGTAACCTTGATTGCGGCGGTGGTGATCCGGTCGCCATTCTGCATCGTATCTTCAAAAAGGAAGCTTGCATCGTGCTCAATGTTCTCTCCTGCCTCTCGGCCGAACACGACCCGCGTTACATTGCGGTGGCGTTACTTGTTTGCATTTTCGGGTCGCTGCTGTCGATGCGGTTGCTGGCACGCGTTCGCCGAAACACCGGGATCAGACGGTTCAACCTGCTGTTTCTCTCCGGACTGGTTGCGGGCGGCACGGTCTGGACCACGCATTTCGCGGCGATGCTTGGCTATGGCTCGCCGTTGACGCGTGCATTCGAGCCGGAATTGACGTTCTTTTCGCTCGCGATTGCCGTGACTTTTGCCTGGCTCGGTTTCTTCATCACGACCCGGACGCGGCTTGGCCCGGCGATCGAGGGTGGAGGAGCGGTTTTCGGGGCCGGCATCGCCGCGATGCACTACACCGGGATGGCCGCGCTCGATGTGCCAGGTGTTCTGCTCTGGAATGGACCTCTGGTCGTGCTTTCCATCATGTTCGCGACCGGCTTCGCCGCGGTTGCCGCCAACCGCATCGCCCGTCCGGTGACCCGGTTTTGCAAATATGGCGCGATGCTCGCGATGATTCTTGCGATCGTCTCGTTGCATTTCACCGGCATGGCGGCGCTGACGATTTTGCCGCAATCCGGCGCGGAAATCCCATCGCAGGGCCTCTCTGACACCGTCCTGCTCGCCAGCGTGATCACCGGGATTGCATTGATCATGTCCATGGCCGCGTCGGCCTACATGATCGACCTGCAGGCGGCGCAGGAGGCGGCCGAGAGCTACCGGCACCTGGCGCTGCATGATGCGCTGACGGGACTGCCGAACCGTCATGGCATGGCGCAGCGCCTTGCCAGACTGCTGGACGGCCGCGGCGACGATACGGCGCGCATTGTTGTGCTGGCCATCGATCTCGACCGCTTCAAGGATATCAACGATGCCCATGGACACCCGGCGGGCGACGCCGTTCTGACCGAGGTGGCGCGCAGGATTGGTGCGGCATTGCGCGAGGGAGAATTCCTTGCGCGCATCGGCGGCGACGAGTTTGTGGCGGTGAAGAGCAACGTTTTCGCGCGCGGCGAGGCCCTGAAATTCGCTGAACGGCTGCGCAGCCTCGTGCTCGAGCCCGTCGACTGGGAGCACCGCAGCCTGTCCGTAGGCTGCAGCATCGGCGTCGCGCTATTTCCCGAGGACGGAATGGCGGCCGACGTACTTTGCTCGCGAGCGGACCTTGCGATGTACCGCGCCAAAAGCCTGGGACAGAGCAAGATCTGCACCTATGAGCCGTCGATGGATGAGATGAGCCGCTCCCGCGCCGAACTTGCTATCGACCTCAAGCGTGCGCTGATGGACGGTCAGTTCGAGCTTCACTACCAGGCCCAAAACGATGCCCTCAGCGGCGAGATCGTCGGCTTCGAGGCCCTGCTGCGCTGGAATCACCCGGAAAGAGGCCGTATTCCACCGAACGAATTTATTCCCATTGCGGAGGAGACGGGGCTGATCGTCGACATCGGCGACTGGGTGCTGCGGACCGCCTGCGCCACCGCGGCAAGCTGGGAGCGGCCGTTCCGGGTGGCCGTCAACGTGGCTCCGATGCAGCTCAATCACGAACTGCCGAGGCGAGTCGCCGATATCTTGGGCGAGACCGGCCTATCACCTGCCCGCCTCGAAATCGAGCTGACCGAAAGCGGGATTATCGCCGATCGCCAACATGCCCTGCAGATCGTGCTCGCGCTCAAGGCAATCGGCGTGACGGTCGCAATGGATGATTTCGGCACGGGTTATTCGTCGCTGTCCACGCTGCAGGCGTTTCCCTTCGACAAGATCAAGGTCGACAAGAGCTTCATTCAATCTGTCGAGACCAGCGCGCATGCGGTCGCGATCGTCAAGGCGACGTTGCTGCTCGGCCGAAGTCTGAACATCCCGGTGCTTGCGGAGGGCGTCGAAACCGAACGTCATCTCGAATTTCTGCGCGAAGAGGGCTGCGAAAGCGTGCAAGGATATCTGTTTGGCAAGCCGATGCCGCGCGAAGAGGTGAGACGCATGATTCGACGCCTGGCTGAGGGGCATCGCCAGGATGGCCCGTCCTGCTCAGTCGCGGCTTGATCGCCCGCGGCTGCGAAATCGAGACCTTTTAGTTATTTAGATAGTTATTTAGCGTCAGCGCGATCAAACTTGATCAACTGCCGCGCATCTTGGCATAAGCCGCAAGCGCACGTTCGCGCGCGGCGGTATGCTCGACGATCGGCTCCGGATAGCTGGTGCCAAGCTTTAACTTCGCGTGCTCAAGTTGCGAAGGGGTCGCCGTCCACGGCCGATGAATGAGTGACGAGGGCAATCCTGCCAGTTCCGGCAGCCAGCGACGGACATAGGCGCCATCAGGATCGAATCTTTCGCCCTGCAGGACGGGATTGAATATCCGAAAGTACGGAGCCGCGTCGGCGCCCGAGCCGGCCACCCATTGCCAATTTGCTGGGTTGCTGCCGATGTCGGCATCGACCAACGTATCCCAGAACCACCTTTCTCCCTGACGCCAATCGATCAGCAGGTGTTTGACGAGGAACGATGCGACGATCATGCGCACGCGATTGTGCATGAAGCCCGTGCGCCATAGCTCGCGCATACCAGCGTCGACCACGGGGTAGCCGGTGCGCCCGCGCTGCCAGCGGCGCAGGTCGCCCCGGCTCTCTCTCCAGAGAAACTCGTCAAAGTTGGCGCGCAGATTGCGCGTTTCCAGATCGGGGTTATCGAACAAGAGATGGCGACAAAACTCTCTCCAGCCAAGTTCGGTGAGAAATTTCTCGATATCATTGGACAGACCGGGGCGATCGGCAGCGGCGAAGCGAGCAGCATGCCAGATCTGTCGCGGACTGATTTCTCCGAAGCGCAAATGTGGAGAGAGGTGCGAGGTGGCGTCGAGGTCCAGTCGGTCGCGATTGTCGCGGTAACTCTCAACTCCTTGCCCGAGAAAGCAGCGGAGCCGAGCCGATGCCGATGCTTCCCCGGGAAGCCAAGTCTCGCGTAGACCGCTTGCCCAATCGGGCTGGGTCGGTTCGAGAGCGAGTTCATCAAGGTTTTCCGAGAAAATCCCGGCCGGACTCCGGAGCGACTTTGGCGCGGGCAACGGTTTGTTCGGGTCCCCGAGCGCCATTAATCGGCGCCAAAATGGGGTGAAGACCTTTATCCCGCCGCCCTCGTCATTGCGGATAGCCGATGGCGGGGCGAGGAGATCGCCCGGGAAAGCCCTGCAATCGACGCCGAGCATTTTGAGGTTGGCCGCAAGGTTCTGCGCCGTCCTTTGTTGCCGGGCCTCGACCGCGTCATTCCAATATACGGCGCGCGCTCCTGTTTGCTGCGCAAGCTCCACGATGATTTTGAGCGACGATCCGCGGCGGAGCACCAACCGGCCACCAATGGCCTCTAAGGCTGCCTGCATCGATCGAACAGAGTTCGCCAACCACCAGCGCGCAGCGCCCCCGAGCGGACGAGCTTCCCGTTCGTCCAAGATATACAGGCAGATCACTGATGCATCAGTGCGAGCAGCCGCATGCAGTGCCGGATGGTCTGACAAGCGAAGATCGTCCCGAAACCAGACGATGATGGGCGGTTCGCTCAATTGGGGGCTGCTCGAAATGGTCATTTTCGGTCGAAGCGATGATAGACCTGTCTGATCTTCAACGGGGTGTAGTGTGGAAAACGATCGGCGATCGAAGACGGATCAGTGCGGGGGAATTGTGCAGCCTGCAGGGAGCACTGGTCACGGCAAGTCTTGGTCCACCTGGTCGCCTTACCGGGGAAGGGAAGCCATTTCATTTCGGATCAATTTCGACGATGGCCGAAGGTGCTCCTTGAACTGGCGGGGGGCGGCTCGGGCTCGGCCGCGTTTACCTTAACAGCGTGCCGACCCGCCCGTCATGTCAGCGCGTGTGGCGGTTCTGCCAGATGTCGAACGGGATCGACGCTCTCGAGTGAGGCAGGAGTTCCATTCGAGAGCATCTGGCCGGCATGGTCTCTCTTGCGGCAAAATCGGACGGCCGGATAGGCTTGCTGAACTGCCGAAACATTGGGTGAGCTCCGTCACTACGTCAGATCGCGCGCGTTAGCATCGCTCCTGAAACAGCCGTTTTAAGCGCGTTCGCTATCTGCTGCTCGTCGTAGGGTTTCCGAAGCATGACCGCTCCTTGCAGGTCATCCTCGAGCCCCATACGTTCGGGAGCCTGGTATCCGCTCGCGAAAATGACCCGTAGTCCCGGCTGCTGCTTCACGGCCCGGCGAGCGACCTCTTGTCCCGAAATGTCAGGTAGCGCAAGGTCCGTGACCATCACATCGAAGCGGCCCCTGTCGAGCCAGTCGAAGGCCTCAGCTCCGTTTGCTGCCTGCGTGACTGCATGCCCAAGGCTCGCCAGCATTTCGGCTGTGGTCTCCCGTATGAGCCAGTCATCCTCGACGAGCAGGACACGGAGATTGCGGGCTGACTGACGTGCACCTTCCGTCATCAGCGGATGGCGCGGTGATGCTGCCCGCGCCTGCATCCGTTGCTGTTGATTTTTCAGGACATGCCGGATCTTTCTTGCCATTGCTTCCCGGCTGTATGGCTTGCTCAGCAACTCGATTCCCTCATCAAGGCGGCCGCCATGCACGATAGCGTTTTCCGTATATCCTGAGGTGAACAGAACGGCGATTCCGGGCAGACGTTCCTGCGCTTTCCGGGCGAGTTCGGGGCTCCGCAACGGGCCGGGCATCACGACATCAGTGAACAAGAGGTCGATCGGGACCCCACTTTCGATGATTGCCAAGCCGCTCTGGGCATCCTTTGCCTTGAGGACCCGGTAGCCGAGGTCAGATAGCATGTCTACGACCGTGCCGCGCACCTCTTCGTCGTCCTCGACCACCAGGACTGTTTCCGTGCCCCCGTTCGTCGGACCAGTGTCGACCGCCGTTTCCACATCTTCCACGTCGCGTGAACGCGGCAGATACATCCGAACGGTCGTGCCATGGCCAGGCTCGCTATAGATCTTGATGTGCCCGCCGGATTGTTTGACGAAGCCATAGACCATGCTCAATCCCAGCCCGGTGCCTTGGCCCTCCGGTTTCGTTGTGAAGAACGGTTCGAAAACCTGTTCAATTATTTCGGGTGGGATTCCGCAACCCGTATCGGTCACTGCGATCATCACGTATTGCCCCGCCGTCACCTCGGCGTGACGTTCCGCGTAGTCGTTGTCCAGAAAGGCGTTGCCCGCCTCGATGGTAAGCTTGCCGTGCCTTTCCATCGCGTCGCGCGCGTTGATCGCCAGGTTCAAGAGTGCATTCTCGACCTGCGCCGTATCGACGAACGTGTTCCAAAGTCCGCCTGAGATAATGGTTTCGATTTCGACGCCTTCTCCAAGAGCCCGCCGCAACATATCGTCGATGCTCCGGATGAGGCGACCAATATTGACCACCTTTGGTGCCAGCGGCTGACGGCGTCCGAAGGCGAGTAATTGGGAGGCCAGTTTTGATCCGCGCGAAATGGCGGCGATAGCAGTTTGCAGCCGTTGCTCCGCGCGAAGGTTGCCGGCGACGTCACGAATCAACAGCTGCAGGTTGCCGCCGATCACCTGGAGCACGTTGTTGAAGTCGTGCGCGACGCCTCCAGTGAGCTTGCCGACGGCTTCCATCTTCTGCGCCTGCCGCAATTGGTCCTCGGCATGGGCCCGCTCAGCGATCGCGGCGGCGACCCGCTGCTCGAGCACTTCGTTGGCTTGGCGCAATATCTGTTCGGCCTGCTTACCGTCCTCGATGTCAACCACCGACCCGATGTAACCGAGAAATTCACCGTCGTCATTGAAACGGGGGCCCGCCGCACTCAGTGCCCACCGATAAATGCCGTCGGCGCGACGCAGGCGGTACTCGATGCGGAAAGGCTTCCGCACGGCATTCGCATCCAGGAATATACGCTGTGATTGGTGCAGGTCGTCAGGGTGAAGAGCTTCCCAGGCGCCAAATCCGAGCGCCTGCGCGTACGTCTGCCCAGTAAACTCGGACCAGAGGCGGTTCAGGTAGGTCAGTGATCCGGTTGGATCCGTCATCCACATAATGACGGGTGCATGCTCGGCCATATTGCGGAACCGCGCCTCGCTCTCGCGCAGTTCACGTGTTGCGTCGCGTCGAACGCGGGCCATCTCGAGATTGGCGTTTACGCGAGCCATGAGCTCGCGGGCGGAGAAAGGTTTTGTCAAGTAGTCATCGGCTCCCGAATCCAGGCCTTCGACCCTGGCTTCCTCGCCGGCGCGCGCCGACAGTACGATGACCGGAAGATCACGCAGGTCGTGATCGCTCCGAAGCTCGCGCAACAGGCCGAAGCCGTCGAGGCGAGGCATCATGACGTCGGTCAGTACCAGGTCAGGTTTGCGTCTTCGGATTGCGTCGAGAGCGTCCTGACCATCTGCCACGGCATCCACGTGCCACCGCGCCCCGAGGAGTCTGCGGACATAGTTGCGCATGTCAGCATTGTCGTCGGCCACGAGAATGCGGGCTCCATCCGTTGAGGCTCCGAAAGGCAATTCGGATGTATCGTCGGCCCGGTCTTCCGGTCGCTCCCCCGCGGCCCTGGCCGGAAGCCAGCGTAGCGCCTCCTCCACAAAGGCTTCGGCGCGCAGTGACGTCGAGACGCGCGACCGGTCCGACGCCCTGCCGACTCGTTCTTTGGAAAAATGGCTGGTTCCGTACGGAATGGAGATAATAAAGGCCGACCCTTGGCCGACCTCACTCTCAACACGAATGGCGCCGCCATGCAGTTTCACGAGTTCCTGGACAAGAGCCAGTCCGATTCCCGATCCTTCGAAGGAACGGCTCTTTTGGCCTTCGATTCGATGAAAGCGCTCAAACAGCCGCGGCAGCTCGGATTGCGGAATGCCGACGCCAGTATCGCACACGATCAACTCTGCATATCGTTGATCTGTCGACTGACGAAGCTCGACCGATATCTCACCTTCGAATGTGAATTTGAAAGCGTTTGAGAGAAGATTAAGCACGATCTTCTCCCACATGTCGCGATCGACATAGACCGGCTGACCAAGATCGGGACACACGATGCGCAGTGCAAGCCCGGCTCGCCCGGTTGCCGACTCGAAATTGGACGCAAGTTCGGCCGTCAAGCTGGCAAGATCGACCGGTTCGAAGCTGGCATCGACGCGTCCCGCCTCGATCCGCGTGAAATCAAGCAGAGAATTCACGAGCCTGAGGAGGCGCAGGCTGTTGCGGTGCGCGGTTTCAAGCCGGTCGCGATGGGTCGGTGACAAGCCTGTTGACGAAGAGTCGTTCAGGACGTCCTCAATCGGTCCCAGCATCAGCGTCAAAGGTGTTCGGAATTCGTGGCTGACGTTTGAAAAGAACGCCGTCTTGGCTCGATCGATCTCGGCCAGCGCCTCGGCGCGCCGTCGCTCCTCCTCATAGGCTTGCGCGTTGGCAATCGCCCCCGCAATCTGTCCAGCGACGAGACTGAGGAAGCCTCGATAATTATCATCGAACAAGCGGACGGGACTGAGGCCAACGATCAGAACGCCGGCCCGTCCTGTTTCGCCAGTTGGCTGAAGAGGCACCACAGCTGCCTGATCAGGGGAATGCGACCATGGCCCTCTTGGGATCTCCGTGCCCAGGATTGCGCGCAGATCCGAAACGGTCTGCAGGCCCTGCGAGCGCAGCGCCTCTGCTACCGGCCATAGCGACGGACCATCGAGGGCAATCGTTTCCGGCGCTGCCGGATGACCTCGAACTATTCCAGACGTGCCGGCGAGCTTGGCAACCGAGCTCTCGTGTTCTGTGATATAGATCAGTGCGAAGGGGAGGTCGTGCTGTTTTTTGGCGATGGCCGCCGCACTGCGTTCGCAAGCTTCCTGCCAGTTGCGAGCGTGCCCCGCGTCCGCGGCAAGGTCGCGCAATAGCGCAAGCTGACGTTCACCGATGACGCGCCGTGTGTCCTCGCTGTTGGCGCAGATGATTCCACCTACGCTGCCATCGTCGTTCGGAATCGGACTGTACGAAAAGGTGTAGTAGGTTTCCTCTGGATACCCGTTGCGCTCCATGATGAGGAGCTGCGACTCCACGTAGGTGCCTTGATCGCCCCGGAGTGCCGTTTCCAGCATTGGTCCGATGTCGGCCCAGATCTCGCCCCACACCTCGCGTGTGGGCCGGCCGAGAGCCCAGGGGTGTTTTCCGCCGATAATCGATTTGTACGGATCGTTATAGAAGTAGGTCAGCTCCTTTCCCCAGCCGATCCAGATGGGCTGACGCGAGGTAAGCATGATCCGGACGGCCATCTTCAAGCTTGGGGGCCAGGAGCCGGGTGATCCCAGAGGCGTTGTCTCCCACGGATACGCGCGCATGAGCGCGCCGAGTTCCCCACCGCCCGCCAGGAAATCGCGATCCGCGTCCCGCAATGTCATGCCGCTAATTGTTACGCCTTCGTTCACCGGGCCTCCCTGCTCCGCAGGTTTTGGATGAAGTTTCTGCAGCCGTTCTCTGCTACGCACCGCCGGACCGGCAATATCATTGCTGGTCTCTGCTACAGCAGCAACTGCTGAGTGCAAGGGAAATCATCTCGTGTGAGCGTAGGGCGGAGTTGGGAACTTTTCGGCTGCGCTGAACGTTACATATGGTTTGACTTGCGAGGTGGTTGGCGCAGAGGCTTGCACGCCTCGCGCGCGAACGGATCTGCCTTAGGCGGCCAGCGCGTAACGCCGACAATGCTCCAGA
This sequence comes from Gemmataceae bacterium, assembly GCA_035653735.1. Lineage (GTDB taxonomy): Bacteria > Planctomycetota > Planctomycetia > Gemmatales > Gemmataceae > JAJPHU01. Next base: position 1,784 of record DASRBG010000075.1, on the reverse strand, counting down.
TAGGCTTTTTCGTGGGCCGCGACCAAAGAGACAACGCTGCTCCACAGCCAGCTTGGAGCGTTCAGGGACTTTGATCGGGCAGCGATGAGGTCCCGCAGCCACCTTCTTCGATCTGTGTCGTCCATTTGTTGACCGTGCGCCCTGCCTGCCACCATGGCCAGATATCTTGCAACCTCAACCGCCGCATCACGCGTCATTGAATCGAATTCAAACTTTAGATCTTGCGGCAAGAGCTCTCGAATAAAGACAGAGTGGCCATTGAAGTCCGCGGTGACCATGCGTTCACCAAGGTTTGGCGAAAGATGCTTCGCTCCCTCGACGACGCGCTCCGCATTGCTTCGGGGCATGTGCGATTTCTTGTACCGGGGAGCTGACGCCTTCACGGCCTCCTTGATGTCGATCAAAGCGTAAGTCGCGGAATCTGCTGACCCGACCCTGACCAAAACCGCATAGCGCAGCAGGCCCAGCGAGCTACATCCCTTCATCCAATATGCGGCGTCGGCTACCTGGATCTCCGAGTCATTTTCCCGCGCTTTCAGCTTGGTGGCGAGCGCGCGGAGCTTGTCGTCATCAAACAACCGATCGATGGTCCGCCGCTCCAGCTTTGAGATGGCGAAGAACTTCTTGCCGATTGGTATCTTCGGCGTGCTATCGCGAATGCGTTCTTCGGCAAGCTGTTTCCAGGTCCTGCGCGCCGACTGGCGCATCACTACGGCAATGGTTTTCGGCATTTGGCCCAGAACGTCATCTGATCGCAGCGAATCCTGATAGCCTTCCATCATGGCTTCCATCATCTCGGCCGCCGTCACGCCGGGTAGATTCGAGCCGCGCGAGGCCGTCGTGAGCGAAAGAGCCAAACGGATCAGGTCGTGAGCGGGGTTGCCGATGACGGTTTGGTCGAGGTCGCGTATCTGGACGCTGACATTCCCCTTGGCATCCGCAAGTGGGCCAAGATTGCCGGCGTGAAGGTCGCCACAGATCCAGACAGGAGGTCCTTCCGGCAGTGCGCCCCTTTTCTGCGACTCGAGCCATTCATAGAACTTTTCCGTGCTACCGCGCACGTAGGCATGCGCGGAGCGCGCCATCTTCAGGGCTTGGCGTGACCTAAGTATATTTCGGCGCGCCGAACTGTTGGGTTTGATCACGCGAAGAGGCCTCATGCTGTTCCTGTGTTGGAACCGCGGATTGCCGCAAAAGTTCCCTGGTCTGATGTCGGGAACTGCCGGGCTGGACGCCGATGAGCTGGATTGAGTGGCAACATTCGCGACGAGACGGCGCTCTTATCGGCGGCTGAGCTGGCACGGTCCGTTTGGGGAGCGCTCTTGAAAAGCCTTGCAAAACAATGAAGTTTTTCTTACCCAAACGATTGCTTAGCCCCTTAATTTGATTGACTTTCCCCGCTTCCGTTGGGAGCGCCATTTGCTTTTTTACAAGCCAAACCACGAAGTCCCGCTGCCGTAGGGTGGGCAAAGGCGCGTTTGCGCCGTGCCCACCGGTTACGGGCACGAAGATGGTGGGCACGCTTCGCTTTGCCCACCCTACGAAGCAGACGTTGTGGGTCGGCGGGAGTAGCACTTGCCCGTCCCGCCCGCAGCGCAGAAAGCCGGCTTGCACGATTTACATCGCTCTACACCGCCTCGTAAGTATCCATCCGGCGAGCACCGCGGGGAAGCTGAACTTGCAGGGTTCCGATGTTCAAGTGGGATGTAGCAATCCGTCGGACCTTAGTGTGTCAATCGCTTCGGCGAGGGTAAGGCCGGGATGCAGACAGAACCATTCTCCGG
>DASRBG010000074.1:0-9119 GCA_035653735.1 Gemmataceae bacterium | reverse complement strand
AAGCGTCCGCTCGCCAGATCGACGGCTTGGCGATAGACGCCATCGACGCGGATGCCGGGGATCGGGTCGACGAAATTCTTCCCGATCTGAGCGGCGAGCTGGCTTCCGACTTGCCGCAGTTCCCGTTGCTCGAGAACCTTCAGGATGTCTTTTCGGAAGAGGACGTCGTTGCCGTCGCGCTGCATCAGCCCCTGCTCGATCAGCCATTGCTGCCGGCGCACCAGGGCTTGGCGCACGTCCCGGCCGAAGCCGTGGCTCGCGCGTTCCTGGTCCACCTCGCGGGTGAGCTGACGGTCAAGCCAGGTCGCACCCTCGGTCCCGATCTGCCGCTCGATCGGCACGGTGGACAGAGTGTCGATCGCGAGGGGATGCGCTTGTGCAAGCCGCCGCTCGTAGTCCCTGACCCGGTCCAGGTGATCGGGTGGGATGGTCCAGGTTCCATCCCGTTCCCGCTCGACGGCGCCGGTCGTGCACCGGATCGCCTCCAGCCGCCGGACATGCGTCGCCGCGAACGCTTCGCTCGCGGTGGGGTCGTGTTGGAGGTGGATGTTGATGCTGTACCGGCTCTCGTTGGCGGCGGCGATCTCGGCGACGGTCCTGTCCACCCGGCGCGGCTCGGTCGAGCGGTTCGACAGGCGGACGATGCTGCCAACAGGAAAGTTTCCTTCCGCCTCGCCGATGTCGGCGTAGTGGCTGCGGCCGTCGATGCCGTCGATCACCAGATAGCGCTGGTCGCCTTGTTCGTCGGCAAGCCCGCGCGCGACTACGCGTCCGACGATGGGATCGGCGTCCCGATCATGGATCGTGTAGAGAAGCGGCGACCGCTCCAGCTTCGCCTCGGTCATCGCCCGATGCATCGCCTTGATGATGTCGCCGCGCTCGCCCATCCTCCGCAACACCTCTTCCGCATCGGGCGACAGTGACCAGCGGAGCGGTCCGTCCGGTGTCGCGAGTTGCATGCGTTCGAGCTGCCGTGCCCGCGCGACCAACAACTGGCGATGAACACGCTCGAAATCGGTGCCGGGATCGTCCATGCGCAGGTCGATCACGCCCTGCTCGGCGCGACCGATCAGCGTCCGGTCGAGTCGGGTCAGGCGCTCGGCCTCCACTTCGTGCTCCAACTGTCGCTGCACTTCCTGCTCGGTCTGCGGGCCGAGGTCGCGGGTCAGCACCTCGCCCGCCCGATGCCGGATGCCGTGGGAAAGATAGTCGCCGGCGATGTTGAGGATTTTTCCGTCCTCGGTGACGCCGCGCACGACGACATGGACGTGGGGATGGCCGGTGTCGTGGTGATCGACGCCCACCCAATCGAGCGTCGTGCCGAGGTCCTTCTCCACCTGCGCCATGACATCGCGCGTGAAGGGCTTCAGGTCCTCGTAGGCTGCGCCGTCCTCCGGCGACAGGATGATCCGGAACTGGTGGCGGTCCTCCAGCCCGCGCTCGATGAAGGCGCCGCGATCCGCCTCGTCGGTGAAGGTCGAATAAAGCCGCCCCGGCTCACCCTCGCGGCTGACGCCCTCGCGTTCCAGGTAGCGCAGATGGGCCTGCACCCCGCCGCCCTTTCCGGTCGCCTTGACGATGCGGACCTTCACCGTCACCCGGCGGGGACGGACGCGCACGCCGGACTGCCGATCGAACGACCAGCCCGAACCACGCGGGAAGCCGGCGGCGATCTTCGCCCCTCGGCCGCGGGTGTTGAATCGGCCTGGCGAGGATGACGGCACCCGCTGCGTCGAAGCACCGGGCAGGAGCTCGGCAACCGGCGCGGATTGCCGCCAGCACGGGCGACGCGGCCCATCAGTGCCGTGCGTAGCGTCGGGGTGCGAACCGTGTCACGGCGCGAGCGGCCCAGCCGAGGCTCGAAGCGATCTCCGTCCTGTGCCATAATCGCCAAAATTGGGCGGTCGGGTCGGCGCCGGCAAGTATCTCCCTGGTATATGCTTGAAACGCCAGAAGAAAAGAACGGGAGGAAAGCGAACAATCTCTCCAATTGCTCAGAGGGAGCGGTGATGTCTCCCTAAAAAAACGATGTGCAGACAAACACTTACGCCAGAATGGCGTGCGAACGCAGTTCGCTTTATCTTGCAGTAATTCCCTTCTTCATCTCTCCCCTGCTATCCTGCCCTTCTCCGCGGTTCCAAGCACGATCCAAAGCCATTACCCGAGGCCAGCGCAAGGCGCTACGGGATCGTCACTAAACCGGCCGCTGGACCGGGCGTCATCCCTACTCAAGGCGCTTGCGCCGCTCTCCAAACAGAAGACGGCTGTAGAAGCGCTCGCTGAGCTACAAGCGCAGGAACCCGAGGAATATGCCAAGGCGCTTGCGATCCCGCCGGAACCGTGCCCGCGTGCGCTCGATGTCCATAGCCTGTTCTCAACGGAGCCGGACCTGCATGGCGGTTTTACGGATGTCAGCCGGTTCGTGAGAAATGCCGATCCCGACGCAGATATCATCGTGTTCTGGCGCGACTGGCAGGGCAGAGCGCCACCCGCTGGCGACGCCCTCAACGGCCCACCGCTCGACCTAAATGCCGAAGCTTGCCCGGTGGCGTTGTCGCGGTTTCAGGAATTCCTCAAGAACGCCCACACGCGCGCTTGGCTCTGGAATGATCGTGCCGAGCGCTGGGAGCCGGTGGCATTCCAGAACCTGAAGCCTGGCATGACGATCATGCTGCGCGGCGCTGTCGGAGGCTACAGCCAGGCCCTCGGCTGGACCGGCTCCGCGAGCGAGCGCCTGAACGACCTGCCGTCAGCGGGAAAGGGACGCGCCTTACGCGACGACTGGCGTGCCGAAGCTGGCTATTGGTCGAGCTTGGTGTCGCACCTCGCAGACGCGCGCGGCGAAGCAGAACGCCTCTGTGATACGCTGGCTCTTCAAGCGCCGATCCGAACAGCCGTCGTCGAAGCCGCCCGCCTCCACGACCTTGGCAAGGCGCATCCGGATTGGCGGGGCGCGATACCCGAGGGTAGCCCCCTTAATTGTGAGGCTCTGGCGAAGTTTCCGAAAGTGCTTCGTGTCGAGGTACTGAGCCAAGATGCCGAAAGCGTGCGAACGGCAGTCGGGTCAAAACTTGCGACCGCAAGCTCCCTGTCTGATGAAGATGTGAACGAGGGCAAGATTGTCCGTCTCCGCTGGGCTCTCGAACGCTCACTCGATCAGATCACGCTCAAAGAGATTCGAGAGCTTTCGGGCGTCAGACGGGCAGCGCACAAGGCATTCCGTCCCGGTTTGCGGCACGAGGCGGCGTCCGCTCTCGCCATGTGTGGCGGCAATATATCGTTGCGAATGACGCGCCGTACCCGGCCCTCGCCGTATATCTCGCCGCCGCTCATCACGGGAAGGTGCGGACGGTATTGAAGGCGATCTCGCCCGAAGGAGGGGATGTCTTCGGCGTCAGCCCTGAGATGTTGCAGTTCGATGGCCAAGATTGGCCGATGGATTTCTCGGTGGCGTTTGATGGCTCCGAAGGAGAGTGGACTGACAATGGCTTTGCGGTAAATGGGCCGGGTTGGACCGGCATCGTCGCCGACTTGCTTGGGCCGTGGCGCAGCGAGGCCGATGCGGCATGGACGACGGGTGCCGTGCCCAAGGATGAGCCGCATGCGCTCGGTCCCTTTGCACTCGCCTGGCTTGAGGCGCTCGTGCGCGTCGCCGACTGGCGCGCGAGTGACTCCCCCTCCCAAGTCGTGCGGGTCGGAGGCGAGGGATGAGCTCGAACCAACAGGTTTTGCCCGTCATTCCAGTTCCAGGGCTGCGGCCGACCAGCCTCGGCGCCTATCTCGCCGCACTTGGTCTGTTGAGAGTCCTTTCGCACCGATGGCCTGATGCGCGCGCAGCCTGGCGCGATGGGGTATTCCACCTGGTTGGCGGTCCGCCGGATCGCGATGCACTGGTGGACGCTCTCATGACCGTCGCAGATCAGGCGTCGTGGACATCCTATGAACGAGGCTGGGCAGACGCACAGAAAGCAAGCACGAAGGCAAAGTCGGGCGCGAAACTGGCGTTATGGCAGGCGGAAGCTGATGAAGCCGATCTGGAATTGTTCGCCGCCCACGCCGCTCCTGCATCGCGGGTGTTTTTCAATCCATTGCTGGGTAGCGGCGGCAATGCGGGCAAGCGAGCGTTCGCCGATGGTTGGAAGAAGGCAACCGAGGCGCTCCGACCGCCTAAGAATAAGGCATCGACGAAGAAAGCAAACATCGACGAACGGCGTAAAGCGCTTAATGCGTTTCTCGATGGCGGGGCGTCGGCATTGCAGGCGGAGAAGCTCAACGCCGCCTCCTGGTTTAGTGACGCCAATAAGCTCTACAATAGCGGCCAGAATCCTTTCAGCGAGGGCGCTATCTCGCCGTGGGCCATGGCGCTCGCCTGTGAGGGACTTGCCTTCTTCGCCGGGAGCGCATCACGGCGACTCGGTGCGCGGACCCGGCCCGTCGGCGCTTTCCCTTTCGTGGTCGCGGCCATAGGGTTAGAAACATCGGGCGAAGCCGGACGTGATCGCGGGGAGGTTTGGGCTCCGCTATGGTCCCGCCCCATGACCGTACCCGAAATCACCACCCTGTTCGCGCGGGGACGCGCCGAAATCGGCGGTCATGGAGCCGTAACGCCTGCCGCCTTCGCCGTTGCCATAACGCGACGTGGCGTGGATGCCGGCATCAGCGAATTCCGCCGCTTCGCCTTGGGCAAGACCACCAGCGCCAACACCTTCGAGCCGCGCTACCTCGGCGCTACGCCAGTTCCGGCCGGCTCCGCCGATACGCGATCAGAGGCTTTCGAGCGGCTACTCGGCCTGATCGAGAGCCTCCCGGCCGACCGAAAGGAAGGACAGCGCTGGCGCTTTGTCGGGCTGCGCGGTCCCGTGGAAAGCGCGCTCGTAAGCGCCGCCGGCAAACCACACGATGCTGAAGCAATGACCGCTTTGCTCGATGCCGCCGTCCAGGCGCTGGACCGTGTGGATGTCAACCGATCCTTCCGCGAAAAGAGCGTGTCGTGGCGGCCGCTGCCGCTCGACTGGCTGCCGGGTTTGTTCAGCGGCGACGTACCCAACATAGAGGCGCGGCTTGCTTTGTCGCTGATTTCAGCTTTTCCGGCTGAATATCCGTTTGCGCTCTATCGATTCGGCATCGAGTGGCGGAACCGGAGTGGAAGCGGGCGGCCAAGAAAGAACTCTCCGTATATCCATCCCAAAACGGCACCTGCACGTTGGGTTTGGTGCGCTGGTTCGCTGGCGCGAAACCTCGGCACGGTTATTCAACGCCGGCTGCTTGAGTGGGAGAATGACGAAAAGCCCGGCGCGCCGCCTCTGCGTATCCCAGTAGCGGCCCGCATATCCGATGTCGAGGCGTGGCTCGACGGCCAAGTCGACGAGCTGCTTCTCGCCCGCTGGCTCTCTCGGATGGCGCTGTTCGATTGGACCTTCATCCCTGCGGGCGTCCGTGCGCTCTCGCCTTTTGAGCGCGGGGACATCGGGGTTGGGCCGGCACTCGCCCTGTACGGTCTCCTTCATCCGTTGTTCGATCTGAGGCCGGTGTCGGACAATGGTCGAAAAGAGGGACGCGATCTTCTGCCTCTCAACACTGGCACACGCACACCGGCGGCAGCACGCAGGATAGCGACACTCATTCGCGGCGGCGATATCGACCGCGCCGTCGAGGTCGCGCGCTCGCGCTACGCCATAGCGCAGGCGCCGCTCATGCGAATGAATACGCCGTGGGCGATCACCGATCCGGAGCGCCTGTTGTCCGCTTTCCTGTTTCCTATTTCCAACCGTGACCGAACCGCGCTCGTCCGGCGCTGGCTGCGCCCGCAACGCCAAGCAACTGAGGTGATTCATGCCTGAAGATCAGATTTCGCCGATCTCACTGACACCTGAGAGCGTCCTGCACGGCGCATCGCCGCTGGTGCTGACCGCAACGCTCAGGCCCGTCGCGGGCTTGGACCGCTTCCAGCCGGCCGGCTTTCCGGAGATCGGCCATGTTATCTATAAGGCGCCACGGAAGGATGGTCACGTCGAGAATGTCTGTATCGTCGACAGCCCGGCCAGCATGGCGAACCATCTCGAATCTGTGTGTCTGCGCGGCCCTCATGATTACGAGTTGGCCGAAGAGCTTGCGGGCGTGCCTTACTTGCGCTGTGTGACCGGAAGCCCGGATTCAGAAGGAAAACTCGCCGAAAGTGAGCGCGAAGTTGTTGTCACCAGCCTCACCGAAGGACATCGCATTGCCTCGACATATTTTGTTGAGGGTCAAGTTTTCGATGGAGCTGGGCGGTTGCAGACGAAGAGGGTCAAGAAAAAAGAGAAAGATAAAAGAACGGGTAAGGAGCAGGAAAAGGAAGTAGATACGCCTCTTCATTTTGAAGATATTTTTGTCACCGAGGCTGGAATCATCTTAGCTAACTCAAAGAAAGCGCATCCTCCTGCGGAAAGATGGTGGAACGTTTTTGAGACGATCTTCAGATTTGACCCCAATGCGCTCGTACACGGTGTCTTGTTCCCGCAGTGGCAGATCAAGATCGCGCGTTTCCTGACGGCGCATCTGGAAGCATTTGGTGCCGCGCGCGTCGATCGCTCGGGTGTCAAGTTCGATCGGTTGGGCAAGACGACTTCCGGCCAGCCTATCTTTGCCGTAGACGACGAAACCGCGACCGAAATTCGCGCCACGTTCATTCTCGATGTTGCGCTTCTTCGCTCCTTTGGGCGCACCGAGAAGACAAGTGGCTCGGATGGAGAGAAAGTGCGTGGTTTATCTGAAAAACAGAAGGAGTTCATTGTCGCACTTGCCCTATGGAAAATCGATCGTTTGCTGAAGACCCCATTCCGCTATCGTTCTGGCTGCCACCTCGAACTCGTCAGTCTGAAACAGGGAGAGCGGGATGCTAAGCTTGATGTAAATATTGGAAATGCAATCCACGACGCGGCGTTTAGGTCCGAAAACTGTCAAGAGCCGATCATCACCGACATCTACTGGCCGCGCGATGAGCTTTATCGCGAGGCTGAGGACGATACCCCGGCCGGATCCCCGACGGAAAGCAACGCTGGCAACGACAGCGGCGACGAAGACGGTGACGGCGAGGAGACTTGAGCGATGCGGCTTATCCTGCGGCAATCGTTTCCACTCGGACGTTTTCATGCAACTTTGTGGAGGGCCAATCCCTTCGATAAGGAACTTGCGGGTGAGTGGCCGCCGAGTCCTTGGCGTTTAACGCGCGCCGTTGTCGCCCGATGGTATCAATGGCGTCGAGAGGCGGCCGGAACTTGGCCTGAGGACGAACTTAAAAAGCTCATTCGAGCATTATGCACCAGTGACTACGCTTTCCGTCTGCCGGAGCAAGCACTCCAAGCGATTATTTCCCGACAATACCAGCCCGCCGAATTCGGTATGGACCCACCCAACTATAAATCATTTGAAGCCAAGTTCACTGCAACAGATGGTGCGGAGCAGAAGCTCAAGGATATCGTTGAGAGCATGGAGCGCCACGAATCGCACGTGCTGGTGCGGGTGAAACAGAAGCGTGCTCAGAAGCAGGTCGAAAAACTAATTGGAGTGCCGTCAGACAATTGGCGAGGGATTGATCCTGATCCCGGCGTCCGCGGCTACGCGACCAATCTGATCCAAGACAATGCGTGGTGCATACCACCGGATGACAATTTGTTTTGGTTCGTCGAGGGAGATGCTTGGACACGGGAACTCGCCGATATCCTTAACCAATGCCTGGAACGGATCGTCTATTTTGGGCGCGCCGAAGCGTTGACCCGCATATGCCTCACCGACGAGGCACCGGCATCGGCCAATGTGACACTTACCAAAGACAGAACCTCCGATCGCCTAGTCCCTGTGCTGGTTCCATGTCGTGATGCGACTCAGACCGATATAGAGCGCGTGACACAAGACCCGTTGGCCGCGCGCAACATCCCACAAGGCGCCCGCCTACTCTATGCTCGAAGACCACCACGTCCGCCCGCCAGAGAAGCACCTCGTCGAATGCCCACGTGGCCGGACACGCATCTGATCCAATTCGCTTTGGGGTGGACAGTAGCACCGGAACAATGCGCCACGGTGCGCCTGACCACCCGCTTTCGCGCTGCCGCTCTCCGCAATCTCTACCGCATGAAGACAGGGAACCCAAAAGCCACATGGAGCGATGTACCTGCCGGCATTCGCGACGAAATCGCAGGAATGACCGGCAAGGACGCACGGGGAGAGCCGCTGCGCGGTCCAAGAGCGCATGCCGAGTTTCTGCTCTGGTGGGATGGTGGTGTTCCGACACGCCTTCTCGTCTGGCGAGATGCTCACCCCTTCGACGAGGATGAACAGGAAGCCATACTGAACGCTGCGGCACAGGAATTGTCGTGGACCGCGGCTGGGCCCGACGCCGAAGCATGGAAGATCAAACTCGTACCCTTGGATACCGCAGTTTCGGCTCCGCCAGGATTCGAGGGAGCATCAGCAACGGCTTGGCAAACACTCACACCCTACGTTCTGCCCCGCCACCATTTACGTGGCGGAAGGGTCCGGGAGTCGGAGACGATTGAAAGTCAGCTTCGTCGCGAACTTGTAGCGCGCGGTTATGGAGCGGCATTACTATCCGTGGAGGAAATCGAGTCTCCTACATGGGTCGCCGTACATGTCCCAAGACGCCAGGCCGGCCAGCCACCTTTTATCGGTGACCGGCGCGGCTATAGGCTTCGCCTTTCTTTCGAGGCGCCAATTTCCGGCCCCTTACGGCTCGGCCATTCGAGTAGCTTCGGTCTGGGGGTATTCGTACCAGCCTGATGCTAACTTATTGATGGGTCTCATATCAAATCTCCACGGCTAGCGTATGTCGGTCTCGGCCAAGGCGTGCCCCCGCAACCAAATTAGCCCGCTGAGTCAAATACTTAGCGGGCATTTTCTTTTGGGCCCCCGCGTCGGGGCGGGCCGAGTCAACTCGGTGCAGGCCGAGTCAACAATGAGTCAACAAAATCTATGGCGGCGAGTGGCGCACCGTTACGCTGGGTGCTCAGGAGGAACCGCTCGAACGGGAGGATAGAAAGCCCTCCCCCTTGCGAGCTCGCCCGAGCGACACCTCAACGATCCGATCGATGACGCGCTCGGGCGTCTTCCACTTGAGAACGAGC
>DASRBG010000073.1:0-6938 GCA_035653735.1 Gemmataceae bacterium | reverse complement strand
TCGCCGAAGGGCGTCCGGAGGGCGATCCGGTACTCGTCGCCGGCACGCTGGCAGTCGGTCACTTCGCAGAAGGAGAGCTTCGAGATGGCGTTGCCGGCCTCGAACTCGTCAAACTCCGCGCCGTCTTTGTCGAGCCGGATCTTATTGAATAGGTCCAGATCGGCCTTGAGGTTGGGCACGAACTCCGTCTGCGACTTGCGGCGGCCGATGGTGCGCCGAATGGACCTCTGCTGGTCCAGCCGTTCCAGCATCTCCTGGTTGGTGGGCAACCGCAGGAAAGCGGTCTTCGGCGGATTGGGCACGCGAATGGTGATGCCCTCAACTGGGATATCTCCGTACATGGTTCCTCCTATTGAGCGATGCCCGTGACGCCGCACAGCGTCGTTACGGACATCACGGTGTTCTGCGAGTTGCTGTACTGCGGCGCGCCAGTGACCGTCACCGCTACAATGCCGTCGGCTTCGGCGTTCTCGGCCACCTGGAACGCCATCTGCGGGAAGCTGAAGCTCACCGAATTGTTGGCGTCGTGCTGCACGCTGAGAGTCGCGGTCCCGGTGGTCTGATTGACCAGCGTGGTGTACTCGGGCGATCCGGCGAGCAGCCGTGCGGTGAACTGGAACGACGGCACGCGGGCGCCGATCTCCATGCGGCCGCGCACCTGAAGGCCGTTCTGCAGACCGGAGCCGGGATAGAAGCCCGCATTCAGCAGCAGGTTGTTCTTCCAGCCGACCGACCCGGACAGAATCCGCTTCGTCGAGACGTAATCGACGCCGTTCACCGACAGCGACATCGAAGCCGCCAGCATGTTGTTCTCGGTGGTGAGCGCCGGGACGGTGATGCCGCTCGGCGTTGTCAGCAGGCCGGAACCGACCCAGTTCACGGTCATCTTCGAAGACGCGCGGCCAGGACCGAAGTTGAACTGGTAGGTGAAATCCTCGATGGCGCAACCGACATACAGGTTGTCGATGGCGTTGCCGCCGCCCTCGGCCACCTGCTCGACTAGCGAGAAGTACGGCAGTTCGAGCGTGACGCCCGGATTGATGGGCGTGATCGTGTAGGTGTACGGGGCCGACGAGCCGGTCTGCGCGATGTTGCCGAGGGCAAATGCAACGGCCCACGTGACGAACTCGGCGCTTGCGTACTTCTCCAGACGATTCGCCACCTCGTAGTGGGAAGGAAAGGTCTGCGTGATGAACTCGTGACCTTTACCGATTTCGGCGGCGTCGTTTTCGAACACCGGCTTCGGTGTCGTCAGGCTGGTGTCGAGCTTCTTGAAGCGCAAGAACGTCGTCCCGGCGGTCGAGATGTTCGTCTGCTTGCCTTTGCCAAGGCCCATGATTAACTGCTGTACTCTCGCGGGCATTACTCATCTACCTCCCTGACCTGCACATAGCCCAGGCCCATCAACGGCACGAGTTTCTCCGGCGTGGCTTCCACTTCCTGGATGTCCCCTGTGTGCGGGTGCCGAAGCCGCACGGTATCCCGTGCTGGCGTATTCTCTTGTTCGTCCATCAGTTGTCTCCGATCTCCGGGATGATGAAGACGCCCTTGAAGCGGTCGATCAGGTCTTCATCGAGTTCGTGGTCGATGCTCGGCGTGTCCATGATGTCCAGACCCGAGTAGAGTTGCAGATAGCGGATGTTGGGCCCCCTGCCGCCAGGCGGGCGGTTGCAAGTTATCCACCACAGGTCCTCGTAACCCACCGGATCGGCGACGCCGGCCGCGTTGCCCATCCGGTAATAAACGCCCCACCGATGCTTCCAGATGGTCTGCCCATCGAAGTTGCCGCCCTTCGAGCCTTCCCACGCGATTAGCATCGAAGGCGCCGGCATCTTGTAGATGGCCTCAGCGAGCCGATGCTCCTGGCCAAGGCGGTAGTGGAAGGCGTTGATGCGGCCGCCCATCGCCGCGTTCAACTCCGGGATGGACAGAAGCACGCTCGCGATCGCGTCGCTAATCGGTGCTGGGTTCAGCATCTACGTGACTCTCAGCTTCAGGACCGCGCCGCCCTCCGCATCCACATTCACGTCGACCACATCGTAAACAATCGAGTTGATCGTGATCGTGTCGCCATGCCGCGGCGACGGCGTGATGGCGGCGAAGCGCACGAAGAGACGGATCACCGACGTACCCTGGACACTGCCCGGCACGTAATCTTCGGCGATCGCAGGACGCTGGATGATGCCGCTGAGTTGCTGAGCGCCGGAGCCATCCTGCGGAGTGAACGTGACCGGCGTCCCAAAGGTGGCGAGGCAGGCCGCGTCCAGCGTGTTAACGAGATCCGACCAGGCCATCGGCTATCCAGCGGGGTACGTGTACGAGGGCTTATTCCAATACGACACGATCAGCCCCTCGCCGGCGATCGCAGCGTCGATCCAGTAATCGGAAAGATCGAGTGTGTCCTCGTCCGTGCTCGACCACACCTCGTAGGAGTCATCGACGCCGCCGGACTGATTCGGCCAGAGCTCCTTGATCACGCCGGCAAGCGTGTTCTTGTTCAGCCCGGCAGTGCCGAGGTACATTTTACCGGTGAGCCCCGCCACGACCTGAACGCGGATGCGGCAGCACGGCGTGCGAGTGGCCGCGAGATGTACGGGCGTGCCCGGCGTGGGCACGTTCACCCGGCCCAATGAAGTCGGCGTCATAACCAGGCCAGCACGTCAAAGTGCTTCGCGTTGGTCACGGTCACGACCACGTTCGTCGACGTGTGCGTGCCGTACGTCACCGTGCCGCCGTCTGTTGGAATGCAGATCACGCCGGCGGGCACCGCGCCAAGGCCGTGGGCGATGTTCTGGCTCGCCCCGGTTCCCACCTGCTGGCTCGCAAAGAACTGCTTCTGCAGCGAAGGGTAGATCCCTTTCAACTTCGGGTGCGGCCCGTTGCTCTGGAACTCGGGCGCGTTGATCGGCACCTTCTTAACTTCGACCATGCGATTTCTCCCTCTTCTGTTTCGCGGGTGTGGAGGCCTTCGGCTCCTCCGCCGGAACTGGCTGACGCCCGGACTTCGCCATCGTCACTTCCAACTCCGGTCCCGTCCCCACTCGCCGTTGCTGGTACATTTGCCGCGCGCGCATCAACTGGAATTTGTCGTTCGGGTCCGGAGCGGGATACAGGTCGCCCACGTTGAGCGGCGTGAAACCGCCGGCAAGCGGGCGCAGCACGAACAGCGGCGGCACGCCGTTCCGGATTAGCTGCGCCCATTCAGGTCTGCGAAGGAACATGGTTACACCGCCGTGATGACGTTGTTGAAGAAGAAGCCGCAATCCTTCGACACCACACGCATGTCGAAAGCGGCATCGATCTCGACGCGGTCCGAAGCCAGGTGCTCCATGCGGAACGTTTTGATCCGCACGCCCGCGCCGCCGGTGGACCCGATCAGGCCGGTCCAGTTGAAGGTGTACCCGGCACTCGGCGTCATCAGGCCGGGATTCCGAGGGCGGTAGAAGAGTGCCGCGGAAAGCCCTCCGATGAAGGCGTTGGACTCGGTGGCGCCTTCAGCTGCGGTGTTGTAGACCGCATCCACAACCAGGACCTCTTCCAGTTCGAGGATTTCGGCCATGATGCGCCGCGTGGCCATCGCCGGGTTCGGGGCAGTCTGGCCGTACTTGGTGCGGTCGATGAAATCAGGGTGATCGACCAGCTTGTCGAATACCGGGCGCGAGAACACCGCGATGTTCGGCACGAAGCCGCCAGAGTTCAGGCGCGCTTGCGTTTTCGCGTGGCGGATGTCCACGATCGGCTGCGCGGTCGCGTAATCCCAGTAGGTTACGTGGGTGCTGTCGGCAGTCGCCTGGCCGGCCACTTCGCCCGTCCAGATCCCGGTCTTGAAGTACTGCGAGACCCACTGGGTTTCGCGGCGGATGAGCGCTTTGTTGGTCAGGAAGATGGCGGCGTCGCGGTCGGGCGCCAGCGGCGAGTCGCTGTTGGCGCGGATCTGGTCGTCCACGTCTTTGTGCAGCGCCCACACGTCGCAGTTATACGTGCCGGTGGAATCCAGCCCGTAGCCCGTGCCAGCGGACTCGGTCGCGAGCGCGCGCTTCTGCATTTCGTCGCGGTTGAAGTCGGCGCGCTTGTAGGTGTAGTACAGGTCGCTTTTGCTTTCGACGGGAATCCCAGGGAATGCGCGGTCGGCGACGAACTCCACGCCGGCCGCCTCCTGGCTGTACGCCACGGAAATGTTCGTCAGCGGGCGGTTCACATGGACATCGCCCAAAGTCGGTTGAGGCATTTAGGTTGTTCTCCTTTTCGTGAATTGAGCGATTACAGCTTGCCCTTCTGTTGAATGAGCGCCGGGATAATGACTCCGGCAGCCCCGGTTGCCAGCGCTCGACCGAGGATCTTGTTGCCGGTGGTGGCGGTGACCGCCTTGCCGTTGACGTCGGTCGCGAGCAGATCGCCGGCAGTGACGCCGCCCGTACCGACGACGAGCTTGCTGACGCCGAGGATGCCGACTTCGCCGGCGACACCGGCCCCGTTGGGTTTGTCCTGGAGAATGCCTTCGGCTTCGCCGCCCGCCGACGGCAACGCGAGCTGCCCGCTCGAATTCACCGCGACGAAGCAGAACTGCGAAGCGCTCAGGTCCGCGCTCGCCGGCGCGCTGATGGTGTGAAGAGTTTGTTCGTAAGCCATGGTGGTGTGCTCCTTCGGTTGGGTTGGTTACCGCGCCAGGCGGACGCCCGCCGCCTCCAGCGTGGCGATCAGGCCCTTGGCGTTGTGCTGCGCGCGGAACGCCGCATACGCCTCGGGGTGTTCTTCGAGCATCTGCGCGTAGGCGCGCTCCTTGGTCACCCGCGTGGCAGTACCGGAGACGTACAGGCCGTTGGTCACCTGGCCACGGTTCTGCCGCGCCAAAGAGACTGCCTGAGCCTCTAATTCCTGCACGCCGCCGGAACCGGCGTTCGGATTCACGTGCGAACTGATCATGCGTTTCTCGCTTTCCGCGACGCGGGAACTGGTCAGAGCCTCGCTGACCTCCGCGACGCTCATGTATTCGCCGCGCGGGTTCTTCAGCATCAGGAACTCGGCGGCCTTTTCCGGGCAACCGGCCATCTTGCAGAGCGCCGCGATGGCCTGAATGTCGGTTTCGGCCCGCATACCCTTCAACGGTTCGCCGGAGATGGGCAGGACGGTGGCGGCGGCCTTTTTGGATTTCGCTTCTTCCTTGTCATCGTCCTCGTCGTCATCCGCGGGAGGCTTCTTGCCCTCGCGCTCCTTCGCGTCGTCTTTCTTCGACTTTTTGTCGTCAGCCTTTTCGTCGCATTCCCTTTTCGCGGCGAGGGCCTGGGGATCTTCTGTCATGTGTTCTCCTCGGGTTGAGATTGCGGCCCGCGTTCGCGAACCGGTTTGCGTTTGTAGTTGGGTCAGCGCGTCCTCGAGCGTGCCGACCTGGTCAGCCAGTAGCGGCAACGCGTTTTCGGCCCACAGCAAACCCGCCTGCGTCCCTACAATCGCCTTGGTGCTCGCCTTGCGATTCCGCGCTACCGTTTCGACAAAGATCGCGTACTCGCGATCCACCTCCGCCTGGATGTCGCCCCTGGCGCTCTCGCCCAGCGGTTCGTGCGGGTTGCCGTCGACCTTCTTGTCGCCGGCGAAAATGAACGTGTACTTTGCGCCGATTTCCTTGTCGAACTCCGACTGATCCACGTGCAGCGCGTATACGCCGATCGATCCGACGGCGCCGGTCCGCGTCACGAACACCTTGCTGGCCGAACTCGCGATCGCATAGGCGGCCGACAGGGCGATGTCATTCGCGGCGGCATACACCGGCTTCACACCGCGGATCGAGTAGATGTAGTCGGCAAGTTCGAAACAGCCGGTCGTCTCGCCGCCCGGTGAATCGATATCCAGCAGAATGGCGCGCACGCTGGCATCGTCCACCGCCCGCGCCACCTGGCGTTGAATCTGTTCGTAGGAACTGGCGCCGCTCCACGCGGACAGGAACGATTCCTTCTTGAGCAGAGTCCCTTGCACGGGGACCACGGCCACGCCATCCAGCACGGCGTAGTCCCGTTCGTCACCGGCGTCCGAGTAGCGCGCCATCAGAGTGGCAGTTGCATCCATCGGCACGCGTCGTGCGAGCACGGCGTCGGGGTCTATCCCCAGACGCGGCCCGAGTGCCTTGATGATCACTTCCAACTTGGGCGGGTGAATCATCAGCGGGCAGTTCACGAACCGTGATGCGACGTGAGTCAGCGTCACTGAACTTCCACCTTTCCGCTTGCGGCGTCTTTCTCCACTTCTTCCTCCGTCATCCCGGCGTTCCGTCCCGTGAGGATCTTCCGGCCGTCGGAGTCATACGAGAGGCCAAGCCGATCCGCCCGGTCGTTGTCAGCCTTCTGCTCGGCATCGATCACCGTCGCGTCGTACCCTTGCGCCGCACACTCGATTGAGCGAGTCGACAGGCCATCCCGGATGGCACGCTCGGCAGCCTTCATGTCCTTCTCCGGATCGACCCACGGCCAGCCCGGCGTTACCCACTGCGCCTCTTCAAACGGCGCGGGATCGTTGTCGTAGGCGTTCAGCAACTCGACCCCGAACACCATCGCGAGCATTGCCTCCCGCAGCCAGCGGCGATAGATCGGATGGCAGACCTGATAGATGAAGACCGAATACTGGAACTGCTCGCACTTGCGGCGAAACTCCAGCAGGCCCGCGCGGATCGACGAGTAGTTGATCCCGGAGAGGTCCCCACTGATCTGGTATTCCGCCAGACCGGCGCCGCTCGCGAACGCCTGCAGACACGCCCGCACGAACGCCTTGTAATCTCCGCTGTCCTTGACCTCCGCGAACTGCACCTCTTCGCCGAAGCCCAGCACCGGGAAGGTGCCCGGCTCCAGCTTGGAGATTTGTGTGCCCGGGTCGGCCTGGCTCTGCCCGGTCGAAGTCTGATCCGGGGCCATCACCGGGTTGTCCGGACTCACCTGCTTGATGAAGCCGGT
>DASRBG010000072.1:0-10491 GCA_035653735.1 Gemmataceae bacterium | reverse complement strand
CGCGGCCTGAAGATGAAAGAGGCGTCGGAACAAGCGTTTACGGCCTGGCTCGAGTCCGTCAACCAGACCGGCGAGGCGCCCAAAGCCCGGCGCGAAGCCGCGCAAGTCGAAGCGGCGTCGCCGTTTGGCGAGCTCACCCCGGACGAGGAGCGGTACATGCACTGGCTGCTTGCCCTGCTGCGCCAGAAGAAGCCCACCCCCTCGGCCGAGATCGCGCTTCAGGCGGTGCGTCTGGCCGGAGCGGAAGTCGTTGGCGGGAAGGCCGTTGCGCCGAAAAGAAAACAGAAAGTGGGCTGATTGTAGCGGCCGGAAGCGCAAGATGTAGTGGCCGGCCGCCCTCGCCGCTCAAGGAATAGACGGTTGTTTTCGTCTTTTATTCGCCATAAAATGTCCTTTTATGGCGAACGAATCGAATCCGAAACTCCGGGTTATTCCCACCAGACCCCGCCAGTTGGCGCTCGACTTCGTTACCGACCAGGACCTGGAAGAGGTCGTAGCCTGGCAGGACGTCGAGTGGAAAGCCAACCTGGAGGCGGCGCGGAAGATCGAGGCGATCGAAACCCGACTGAAGAACGGCGCAAGGCTGGTCGCGCGGAAGTTCTACTTCGACCACGAGCGGCGGATGGTGCGCAGCAGGAAGGACTCGGCGGGAGGCCGCTGAAAGGGAGGCCATGGGACGGCTTGCGCAACTCCAGGCGCGCATCCAGCGGGCGGCCACTCGCGAAGAGCTGTGGAAGATCGCAGCCGAGATCAACCCGGCGGTGCAGGCGGCAGGGCCGGTGCTTGTGCGGCCGCGCCGGCGCCCGAAGGTCCAGCGAGCTCGCGCTTCGCTGGCGAAACGGCGCGCAAAGGCCGATACCTGCACAACAACGCTTACCGAGGCCCTGCATCTTGCAGCGGACACCGGCGATCCGGGTGCTGTGCTGTTCGTGCTTGACGGCGAGGCGGCGGCGCTCGACGAGCTGTACTACGCCGAATGTCGGCGTACGATCCCGAGCGCGCGGAAGCCGTCGCTGGCGGAAATCGAGCGGGATAGCTGAACCTGGCTACTGCGGCGGTCCGGCCGTGAACAACGCCTCGATCAGCGGCGCCAGCCACATGCGGTCGGCGCCGACGCCGTAGGACTCCCAGGTTTGGAGCGCGGCCCGGATCCGGGCGACCTCCGTATCAGTGAACTCGAATTCCTTTGCCGGAATCGAGAGCGTGGGGTTCCAGACCACGCGCTCCTGGCCGCCGACAATCTCGCGCTTCAACTCGATGGCTGTCTCTTCGTCGGCGTCGAGCGCGAGCCGGTCCTGAATGGCCCAAATCGCGCGAATGGAGCCCACGTCTGTCCGTTGCGCGCCCAGGAGCGCGTGCAAGTTCAGGCGCTGGGTGTGGTCCAGCATCAGTCTCATGTTTTGTGTTCCTTTACGGGTTGGAGTAGAGCAGGATGTAGCCCGCCGTCACGCCGGCGGGATTTTTGACTTTGATCACGCCAGACCATCCGGAGGGATTGCTGGCGCCCATCAGTTCCGCGAAGCGGTAGCCGTTGCCGCTGCCACCTGCGATCAGAAGTTCGCCCGTCGGCGTGACCTGCAAGAGCGTATGGTCCGCGAGGTTCGACCCGGGTCCGGCGACGCGGAACGGTGTTTCCACATTGTCCTTCGCCGCGACGAGCAGCGGGCCGCATGCAACTCCGGCCGAGACCGGCGTCGCCTGGTAGCCCCACGTGCGGGCGTATCCTTTCTTCGGATCATTGCCTTGCTGAAGACACGCGCCCCAGAGCAGGATGGACCCGCTGGTCCAGTCGTCGCCGTTGCCGTCGAACTGGCGCACGACGATCCACAGGCCGGTCTCGCCAGCCGCCAGCGTGCCGGTGATCTTGAAGCGTTGCCAGGAGGCCGTGAGCGTGATCTGAGTCGGGCCGGCGATATACGCGGCATAGGCGTTGTCGACGATGGCGATCGACACCTTTCGCGTTCCGGACGCGACACGGGCCCAGATATAGAACGTGTACTGGCCGCCCGAAACGAGACCGGCAATCTGCTGCTGGATGATGGGCGTGGCGGTGACGGCGTCGATCTGATCGGCGGTCGTGCTGCCATCGGGCGCCACGGCGGCGTTTGCGGTCACCGAGCACGAGCCGCCGTTCTTGTCCCAGGTCGCCGCCGAGAAGTCCTCGGAGTATTTCGCCATGTTCTCGACGGCTCCGCCGACGGTTCCATAGGCTCCGCACTCGACGGACTGGAGGTGCGAGTCGAGGTAGGCCCAGAGGTTGTTGGTGGCGGCGTAAGCGAAGCTGGCGCCGCCCGATGCATCGCGCAGCACTACCGTGCTCGCAGTTGCGTTTGGAGTGGCGTCGCCGATTTCCGCCGACGTGTGCGTGTGGCTTGCGTCGGCCTTCGCCGCGGAGGTGCCGTTTACCAGCATGCAATCGGCGGCGTTCCCGACTGCCGCATCGATCGCTCCGGAGGAGTTGATGACGGCTGCGCGAGAAGGCGCGAAGCCAGGTCCCTTGAGCGGCCGCATCGCCAGGTCGGTCACGAGCCCTGCCACGTCGGATTCGGCATGGTTGTGGTTACCGAGCGCTAGAACGCCGGCGGCGAGCGACAGGCCGGAGCCGACGCTCAGCTCGGCGAGCGTGTCCTGGGACGGCGAATAGAGCAGCTTGTTGGCCGCAATGGTCGTCAGGCCGGTGCCGCCCCGCGGGACGCCGAACGCGCCGCTCACGATGTCACTCGCCACGTGCTGGTGGGCGGGCAGGTCCGAGCCCGCGAGCGGCGCGCCGGCCGTGACGCGGCCTTTGGCGTCTACGGTCACCTTGGAATACGTTCCGGGCGTGGCGCCGGAATCGGCAAGCGAGATCACGCCGGCATTGACCGCGAGGCCGCCAACCGGATCGATCTGGACGATACCCTTGCTTATGGTGGTCGCGTCCGGGTAGGAGAACGAGCCGAAGGTCTGGCCGGGCGCGAAGTCGATGATGGCGTCGAGGGCAAGGTGGTCGTTCGCGTTGAGCGCCATGCCGAGGTCGCCGGAGTTATCGGCCTTGCGCCACTTGATCGTTCCGGCGTTGGGCAAGCGCACCAAACCGGTCGCGGCCTTCGCGCCCGAGCCGAACTCCGCTCCATCGATGAACGTCTTCAGACCGGTGATTGTCACAGCCCCGTCGCGCCGCACGTAGTTCCGCGCAGCCACGGTGCCCAGTTCGTTCTCAATGGCGGTGACCGCGGACTGGAGCGCGGTGATGAACGCCGAGACCATGTTGGCTTTAACCGCCACACCTTGGGCGTGTTGCGCCGCCGTGGTTCCGAAGGCCCCGCGCTGGCACCCGGTGAACTGCGCAGAGGTCTTCGTGGTGTAGACGATCAGCTCATCATCGATCGAGAGGATTCCGAAAGACGCCGCGAAGCCGTCGGTGGAGCCGACGCTGATCGTTGTGTCGCCGGCCAGGATCTGCTGCGTGGCCGTGGTTTCAAGCGGGCGCGTGGAGAAGGCGTCCACCGGCGAGTAGAGCGTTGCGGCGCTGTCGATGGAATTCGGAAAGTTACTCATTCAGCCTCCACGTGTTCGCCCGGAAGCGGTTCAAGGCGCTGGCAGACGGGAGGGCGACGGGCCTCGCGACCACTGCCGGCAGCGCCCGCGCCGCGCGCGGCTTGTGGTAAGAGACCGACGTCGCCACCGCCTGGCTCGCCACCTCAAGCGGCACCGGGCGCGAGTTCAGGCAGAACTGATCGAAGGCCCAGAAGCAGAACGAGTACAGTCCCTTGTTGCGCCACATGCCATAGGCCTGCGCGATCGGCGGGTCCGGAGGATCGTAGATGCCCGCCAGGTACATGCACTCCTCGGGCGGCCTTCCGAGCGTTCTCGGGAACTCCATCGTCTGCCGCATCCGGACCGCATTCTTCTGCCAAACGTCGTAATCGAAGCCTTCCGAGCGGAAGTACTTCACGCCGTAGGCGGAGGTCTTCCACTCGTTGGGCAGGTTGACGTGGAAGTTGAGCGCGCGGAACTCGGGCGAAGGCGCCGGCTTGCCCTGATTGGCGTCGAGCGGCCAGAGGCACTCGAACACCGCCGTCGGATGATACTGCCGCACGTAGGCGATTACCTCCTGGCAGTACTCCCAAATGCGGTCGCGCAGGAAGTCTGCGGTCTCAATGTCGGCCTCGGGCGAGTCCGTGTTCGTCAGAAACGGGTACATGGGCCGGCCGTAACGGGTTTCGAATACGGTCTTGGTCTCCTCGTCGTAATACGGCATCCCGGAGGCGTTCGGGAAGTACCACCACTGCGTCTCGCCGAACTGGAGCACGATAGGCAGCCCCGAGGCGGCGATCTGGTCGGCGCATTCCTTATACATCTGTTTGAGGTAGTTCCGCACCCGCGCGCCGAAGTGCATCTGCGTCGAGGGGACATCGAGCTCGACCGGGGCTCCATCCCAGTAGCGCGCGGCCATCTCCGCCGGCGGCCGGTACACCTCCATCGAAAAGGCGAACGACGCCGGGATTCCCGCCGCGGCGAACTGGCCGGCCAGGTCGCGAATCCAGCGCCGCGCGCCCTCGGTCATCACCGGCGACACCGCATCGATCAGCTCCCAGTCGCCTTCAGCGCCCGGAGTTCCCAGGCGGTCGTCCATCACCGCCGAGACCGAGGGCGAGCTGGTCGCGGCGTTGTCGAAAAAGGTCCACAGCGGCGCCTTTGACTGGATACGCAGGGTGGTCGAGGTCCCGAAGTTGTCGTCGGCCCAGACGCCGGCGAACATGCCGTTGATCGCCGCCCGGAAGTGGCTCACAATCTGCTGCAAGGTTTCGCCGTAGCCGATGGCGTGGTTGATCGTGGTGCCCGAGATCTTCACCGAAACGACCTCGCCGGGCGCGGGGTCGCCCGAGAACTGGATCGTGGCGTAGGGGTAGCTCGCGCCCACGCGCCGCCGCTTGTTGTTCCAGAAGACGCCCATGTAGACGTCGGCGTGGCCCTTGAAGCCGAGCCGCTCGAGTTGCCACAGGTGCCAGGCGGGCGGCTTGCGGTAGCCGTGGTCGGTGTCGAAGTCGATGGCGAGCGAGACGTTCGGATACTCCTGGGGTGGGTCGGGAACATCCTGCGGCACAAGTGGCCAGAGGTAGTCGAAGTAGAAGTAGTAGCCGCCGGAGGCCAGGTTGCGCTCGAACAGGGTGGTAATCTCGACGGTGTGGTTGCCGGCCGGCACGCCGCTGCGCAGCTTCAGGTTTGCGGTGGCGCCGCCGTACTCGCTCAGGGACAGGTCGTGCGTGGTCGCCGAATCGCCGTCCACCGAGACGCTGATCTTGCCGCAGTCGGTCGAGAGGAACGTGCCGAGATAGAGATCGTGCGCCGACGGGTAGGAGTAGCGGACCGTGACCTTGCGGAGGTCGGATGGATCGTTCGGCGCGCAGCGCCGGGCGTGGCCCAATGACCACCACTGGGTGGGCCAGCCGCCGCTGTAGACGTAATCCTCCCAAAATCCCGAATACTTGCAGCGCGCGTCGGATTCCTCGATGCGCGGCGCGCCGCCGCCTACTTTGAGCGAGCGGTCGCCCGTGACCGTGATGTTCGAGATGGTGACGCGCCACTCGATATCGGCATCCACGCCGGCGACGGGCGAGAGCTTCTTCAGGCGCGTCCCGGCGGGCCAGAAGGCCGGCGTGGAGTTCTGGTAGCCGCGCTGCACGGTGATCTGGCTGCCGGAATCGACCGAGACCAGAAGAATGCGCTCCTCGCTTGTGCTGTTGCCGATGAAGTAGCGGCCCGCCGCGAGTGCGGACGTGTTGTCGACGTGAAGTGCCGTGTCGCCGGGCTGCGCATCGGCGGTCAGAAACGCGCCGATCTCCAGTTCCTCC
The DNA here is from genome assembly GCA_035653735.1 of Gemmataceae bacterium. GTDB lineage: Bacteria > Planctomycetota > Planctomycetia > Gemmatales > Gemmataceae > JAJPHU01. The sequence goes on along the minus strand of DASRBG010000072.1, from coordinate 4,657 downwards.
TCGACGCGCTCGAAGCGCGGCGCGAGGACCATGTAGATCTTCCGGCAATCGCTCATGGGCACCGTTAGCCAGCGCTTGTCGAACAGCGGCTGCGTGAAATCGAGCGTCACGCGGTACTTCGTGTCGTTGTCGCCGCCGGTGAAACGCGGGTTGCGCGGGCCGGTCCAGTCCATGCTCTGGACGCCCGCGCCCTGATGGCCCGAAGTGACGAGCACGCGGTCGAGGTTGCCGAGTTTGCCGTAGCGGGCCGCCGGCAGCAATGGAGTGGCGAAGGTGAGAATCAAGGCGGCCGAGGGCGCGCCCGCGGGACCCGTGCGGATGACCGACGCCGTGATCACGCCCGACTGGTCCGGGCCGTATCGCCCCTCGACCGGCTCGCCCGGAGTGTTGATGATATCCGCGAGACGGAGCAGTGCGTCATATGCCGTGCCCTCGAGTTGATCGCTGGCCACCGTGTAGCGGGTGTCGCGGAAGTAGAGGTGCAGCCAATCGAGGCCGGCGGCGGGCCATGTGCCGCAGGCCTCCAGGCGGCAGCTTGCCGGCGTTTCGCCGCCCGCAATAGGGGTGGCGTGATCCAGCAAGCGGACCTCGTAGAGATCGCCGGCGCCGGAGACAAACGTCATCGCGTCCCAGGAGACGCTGGGGTACTTGGCCGCGTCGAAGCGCATGGCGCCGTCGAGCGCGTGGTCGTACTCGATGTCGAACGCGAGCGTGAGGCCGGAGAGGTCCGTCCGCGGCAGCGGCTTTGTGCGCAGGTGGTTGAAGTAGTCGTAGGCGTTGTAGAGGCAGAGGACGGCGAAATCTTCGGGTGCCTGGAAGATGCCGGAGATGGACAGACCGGTCTCGGTGGCGTCGTGGATGGTGGTCGTCGCTGCGCGGCCGGAAAAGCCCTGGACGTGCATGTTCCGGCGGGGATCGAAGATGTGAAGGGGTTCAGAGGCCATTCAGGCTTGGGGAACAGCCAGCTTCGTCAGCCTTGGTCTCCTCGCGCTGCGTTAGGATGATGCAACGGGGAAATCAATGGCCAATACGTACAATGACGTTCTTTTCGAGTTCTTTGGCGCGGACGGCTTGGAGCAGGCGCGCGGCAAGGTGATTAGGCGGGACGGGGAAATGGCGCTCGAAGTTGACTGCCCAGGTGATCGCCCCTACTCGATTCGCGGGATTCCCCATCGTGACTTCTTGCGTGGCCGACACCAGGACCAGCCTAACGATGTCGCGGTCGAGGCCAAGTGGGTTTGCCTTGACGACCTCTACATCGGTATTTGGATCGAGGATCGTCGCGAATACCTGTTCAGATTCCGCCTGCCAGATTGAACGATCTAGCGTCGCCTACAGGTTCACGTTCAGGGTGCGAGTGGTTCGACGGCTATTGGGATTCTGGCCAATAAACATCACCCTTTTCCAGCCTTGAACAACCCTTCACGCTGTCGAGCAGCGGACCGGTTGCAGTGCAGTCGAGGATCATCTTCTTGAGCACCTTGCCGCCGCCAACGCGGGGAGCAGTGTCGACAGATGGATAGAGAACGGACACGTAAACGTCCAGATAGTAGACGCTTGAAAGGGGACGCCTCGGACGGGGGCGAACTTCGGCGATGGTCCATCTTGCGCTCGGTGACATCAGGGCCAGAAGCTCGCGTGTTTCGTGGATGACCTGATCACCATCCTCGTTGAAGAAGGGGCGATCGATTCCCGATATGTAGGATGGCTTCAACTCTTTGTGCTGCAGATCGTCGGCTTGCCGCTTCCAGAACTCCTGGAGAAGCGAAGGCCAGAGTGATCGCGGGTTCTCCTCCTTGATCTGCGACTCCTTGATCGTGAAGTGCTCTGTCAATCGCGCCAACGCCGCGTAATCACGTTTCTGCGACGCAAGAAGGTAGCGGCCAACCAGCGCACGAACACGTTCTGTCTGTGCGAACGATGCGTGTGCGGCGAGCACGACGCCGCACCCGAGGGCGATGCCAGTGAACCTGTTGATCATTCGGTCCTTGAACGTCATACCCATCTCAACTTACCTCACAGTGCGCACCAAGCCTTTCATCTTATCTCGCCGAGTCCGATCAGTCTGTCAGCGCGGGTTACGTCTGAATCACGACTGTCAGATCGGAGCCGGGATCAGGCGAGGCGACGGCCAGAATATCGAACGCCAATCGTCACCCTCGTTCAGGATCGGCGTCGGCCAGATGGTCGGGCGGACGGTCGCGCCCAAGGCGTGGTCCTTCGTGAAGATCGCCGTGAACGTCTGGTTGTCAGGATCTGCCGCGAGCACCTCGACGTACTCCTCGTTGGCGCCGCCCAGGTCAATATGGACGAACTCGCCCACGTCGAAGCCAAGCCGGTTCGTACCGTAGGAGGCGGTCGGGACCGTCTGCGGATTCGGGCCGGCGGTCACCGCCTGGTAGAACACAATGCCGAAGTCGTTGTAGGGCAGCCGGCGCGTTTCCGGCCGCCCGTAACCCCGCTCCACCAGGAAGTCATAGGTGGTCTTGAACGGCGTGGGCAGCGACTGCGCAATCCCCATGTACTCGAGCGGCTCCCAGGTCGAGCCGCCGTCCCGGCTGGGCTCTGTTTGACCGCGCACAACGGACTGCGTCCTGTGCGCTTTGACCAGGTACGCCGACTGCCCGTCCGAGGTGCCGCGCTGGAGATACGCGTAGATGCAGCGGATCGAAGCGGGATCCTGCACTTTCATCGGGATCGCCACGGTGTCCTGTACCGCGAGCGCGCCGGGAATCTGGAACGTATAGGCGCCGCCGGAGCATGTCCGGTCGCCGGGCATGAAGGGCTCGTTGTGGTGCGATAGCGGCCAGACGGTGAACGGCCCGAAGCCGAAGTGGTTCGCCACTCCGACCAGCATTGCGACCACGCACGCCGATGGCAGCTTTGCCTCGACGCGCGCGGGGATGCCGGGCGTACGGAAGAAGCCTTTTTTCACCGAGTAGGTGAAGATCTTGTAGTCGAGCTTGAAGAATCGGATGCCCTTCGCGTGGGCGCAGCGGAACGTGCCGAACGTGGCGAAACCGGGATCGACTCCGGGCCACTCCCGCTGGATCACGAAGTTGCCCGAAGGCACTACGTTGCCCTCGCTGCCGGGCCCGACAATCTGCGCGCACTCATAAGATCGGCGGCCCGGATGATCCGGGTCCGCAGCCTCATCGTTGAAGACCACGAAATCGCCGACGCGGAAAACGCGCGCGGTATCCGGGTTCACCGTGCAGGAGACGGTCACAGGGTCGGTGTCCCTGTCGATCGCGGCGTCGAGGCTGGCCCAAAGATCGGTCGCGAGCTCGTCCACGTAATAGAGCGCCATTGCGACCTCGTTCGCGCCGGCGATGTTCATGTTGCCGGAAGCGTCCGGCTGCACCTGGATGTCGTCGAGCGCGATGGTGCCGTAATCGCCCAGCTTCGGCGTGCCCAGCACGATGCCCGGTACGCCGGTGTCGTGCAGGATTTCCTCCGGAACGGGTGACGGTTCCACGTCGGCGGGCTTCGGACCGGCGATGAGATCGTACATGCTGTCGGTGGTCGTGCGCCCCTGGATGTCGATCGAGAAGTCCTTGTTCAGCCGCCAGGAGGTGACGCGGAACTCGCCGCTGCCGCCGGGCATGTCCGGATGCGTCATCGAGCAGACCATGCCCGGCTCGGTGTTCAGTGCAAGCACAGTGGTCCGGAAATTCAAGACGCGGGCGTTCTTCCACTCCGCGGGCGTGATGCCGCCCAACTCCTCGCGCAGCCGCACGCTCACGATGCGCGCCGCCTGCGACTTGGTCGAGGTCCCGCACAGGTTCACGTTCGACTTCAGGTACAGCGGCCCGGCGCCGCCGCCGATCAGCGCCGCGTGGTCGATGTCGTAGACCGCCACGCTGTTGTTGACGAAATCGAAGTCCTGATCGGCGAAGTTGGCCGTGAGGTGGTTGAAGGAGGGCTTGAGCGGCGCCAGTTCCAGGCTGCGGAACAGAATATTGCCTTCGGTGAAGGCCTCGGCCACGGAGGAGTTCTCGCGGATGCCGATTTTGAGCTTGCCGAAGGCGAACGTGTAGTAGCCCAGGCAGTTCATGAGCACTTCCTGGAGCCAGTCGCGCAGGGGCTTCTCCTCCTGGATCACGCCGCGGAACTTGAACTGGGTCTCGGTGCCCGTGCCGACAAGCTTCGTCACCTGCTGGTCGCAGATCGATGCCGCGTCGATCGCTGCCTCGACGTCGAAGAACGTTTCGGCAAAATCGAGCTGCTGCGTGGTGGCGTCGGCGCCGAGCCGCAGGCCGCGCGCCCGGAGCAGCATGTTGACGGCGATCCAGACCGGATTGGTGAGCGCCGGCCCGTAGACACGCACGCCCGGGCTGGTCCACACCCAGCCGCGCAGGCCCTGCTGGACCGTGGCGATCATGGCGTGGTCGCCCGGTTTCGACAGTTGCAGGCCCTTGGCGTCGGACCTGCGGATCACGATGAACGAGGTTCCGGCCGCGAAGTTGTCCTTGTAGGTCGAGTTGCCGGAGTAGACCTTGCGCCAATCACCGCCGGTTACGTCGCCCGATTGGTCGAGCGAGAAGAAGTCGGTGTCGGCCGCCGGATCGCCGCCCGCGCAGGTGCGCAGGCCGTAGTCGTTGTTCGGGAAACCGTGGTGGGCCTGACCATCGAGCGTGTGGCCGACGAAGGTTTC
>DASRBG010000071.1:0-3249 GCA_035653735.1 Gemmataceae bacterium | reverse complement strand
CGAGCAGGCGTCGCTCCGCGACAATCAAACCGCGACATAGCCATTGCCAGCGACAATAAAACCAGACAATCTCCAAACGCCGCGACAATCAGCTCTTATCCCGATTGACGCAAACCTCTCATCCAGATCGTCGCGCTATAGCCGGACCAGACCCCTGGCTGAGCGCGAACAAGCCCGCAAGGCGCCCACGGTCCGGGATCTGTGGGAGGACTATGAGAAGATCCACCTGCCGGTCCTGGCCCCAAGAACGCAAGTCGACGTACGGCATGCGTGGACGGCGTATATATTGCCGGAGCTCGGCAACACGAAGGTCAGGGCGCTGACCTCGCGCGAGGTCGATACGCTCCACCGTTCGCTCAGCGCCCGGCACCCCACCCGCGCCAATCGGGTGATCGCATTCCTGAGGTCGGCGCTGAACCTCGCCGTCCGCTGGAGCTGGATCGACAAGAACCCCGCCTCGGGCTTTCGGCGCAATCCGGAGCTGCCGCGCGAACTGTACCTGACGGTCGAGCAGATCCAGGAACTGCTGGCCTGCCTGGAGCGGATGCCGAACAAGCAGGCGGCCAACGTTATCCGCCTGCTTCTCCTGACGGGAGCGCGGCGAGGCGAGGTGCTCAACGCCGACTGGTCGCAGTTCGACCTGGAGACGGGCTTCTGGACCAAGCCATCCTCGCACACGAAGCAGCGCCGGACTCATCGAATCCCGTTGTCACTCGAAGCGTGCCAGCTGCTCGCGGCCATGAAGGAGGAGAGCAAAGGGCCTCTCCTTTTCCCGACGGCGGAGGGCAACCCCATCCCTGACATCAAGGCCTCGTGGACATGGCTCAGGAAGGAGCTGGGCATGCCACAGCTGCGCATCCACGATCTGCGGCACACCTTTGCCTCCCTTCTGGTGAGCGACGGCGAGGGCCTGCCCGTCATCGGCCGGATGCTTGGCCACACGCAGCAGCAGACGACGCTCAGATACGCGCACCTCTTCGACGACCCGCTCCGACGGGCGGCCGGGAAGGTCGGTCGAGTCGTAAGCCTGAAGCCGTCGAATTCCGAGGCCGCGTAGCTCAGCGAATTGGGAGGGCGGCGCGGGGGCCTCCCGCCTCTTGCCGACAGTGCAAAATCAACTTATTTTGAATGAAGTTATTCGCAAAGAAGTAAGTTTGGTATGTTCATCGGTCGCAAAAGCGAACTCGCCAGTCTGGCTGAGGAGTTCGGCGCCGCACGGCCATCCCTGGTCATCATCTACGGACGTCGCCGGGTCGGCAAGTCCGAACTGATCCGGGAGGCCGCGCAACAACGGCCGCACGTCATTTATCAGGCGACGAGGGTGGCCTCGTCGCTGAACCTCGAAGCGTGCAAGACAGAGGTCGCCCGCTCGTTGGGCGACGACCCTCTCTTGGCCGGCATCGGAGACTGGCTGAGCCTGCTTCATTATCTGGCGCGCAGCGCTGAACGCGTTAAGGGATTGACCTTCGCCCTGGACGAATTCCCCTACTTGTCCGACGCTGAGCCGGCGCTGCAATCGGTCATCCAGAAGTTTTGGGATTCGGACGCGCCCCGCTCTGGCAACCTGAAGCTTGTCCTGTGCGGGTCGATGATCGCGCACATGGAGGATCTGCTCGCCGAGCGGAACCCGCTCTATGGCCGCAAGACCATGACGATGGACCTGCGGCAGCTTTCCGTTCGGGACGCCCAGCAGTTCTTCCCGCGATACACGCCCGAGGATCGCTTGATGGCCTACGCGGTTTTCGGCGGCGTGCCGTACTATCTCCAGCTCTGCGACCCGGACGCCACGCTGGAGGACAACATCGTCCGGCTGCTTCTGAGCGACACCGGCCCCCTTCTCGATGAACCCACCGTCCTCCTGCAGGCGGAGCTTCGGGACATTCAGAGATACGCCAGCATCCTCTGGGCGATCGCCAGTGGATGCACGAAGTACGGCGAGATTATCGGCAGGGTGAAGGAGTTCGGCGAGTCGGGAACGCTCGGTCAATATATCGAAAAGCTTGAGCGCATGAGGCTGATCCGGATCGTCCGCTCGATCGACGCGAGCCCTAAAGAGCGTGATCGCCGCTACTTCATCGCCGAACCGCTTGTAGGGTTCTGGCATCGCTTCGTTCGTCCCAACCTGTCGAGCATAGCGGAGGGGTTCGGGCGCGACGTCTGGCGGCACCAGATCCGGCCGCGACTCCCGGAATTCATGGGCGCTGCCTTCGAGGACATCTGCCGCGATCACGCCAGGAGACATTCGCAGGAGCGTCTTCCGGCTCCGGCGCAGGAGATCGGCCGGATCTGGCACGGCGACTACGATCTGGACATCGCGGGTCGTCTGCTCGACGGAGCGATGCTCTTTGGCGAATGCAAATGGTCGGACAGCGAGATCGGCGAAGGTGTTCTGGAAAAGCTCATCGAGCGATCGGCTCTCACGTCATACGGGCGCGGCGAGGAGCGCCGCTATTTCGCGCTTTACGCCAAGAAGGGCTTCACCGAGGCGGTCCGAAAGAGGTCGGCGGGCGATCCCAGCATTGTCCTCCACACGCCCGACACAATCCTCGGAACGAGGCGAAAACCATCAAAGCGCCCATCGCGAGCGAGACACGCCTGACCAGCTGTAGCGCGCGGCCAAGCGAGATCCGGGCGACATAGGGCGCGTGTTCCAGCAGACGCCGCGGCAAGGCTTAGGAGCACCACTTCGACGATCGGCTACGGCGCGCAGAGGTCCGCATCTCGTCGGGTGAGTTGCGCGTCGCGCGTCGATCACCTTCTGCTCCCTGCCTGGTGCCGTGGCAAGTCGAAGCCGCCCATGCCTGCGGGCGCGATTCGAATTAGTTGTCGAGAACTATTTCAATTGCAGATATCGCCCGAAGGCTGACGCATGGCACTTTCCTCTCCGATACGAAGCTGATTTCGGCCAAGTATGACCTTCGTATATCAGGAGAACTGAGTTGGTATCACCTCTTATTGTTCAAGAACTGTCGTGCACCCCCGCCAACGTGGGGAATCCACATTCATCACGGGCTTCCAGTTCGGCGCGCTTCGAGGTGCGCAAGGTGATTGTCGGGTACCGGCGGGAAGCCGTCGAGATCTGGCTTCCTACTGGAGCGAATCTAACGTTTGGTGTCCGCGTTTGACGGCGGCGATGATCGTGTCGGCATCTTTGGTCCATGTAAATGGCTTTGGGGCCTGGTTGTGCTCGGCGAGGTATCGATTGATCGCGGTCTGAAGGTCGACGATGCTTTTGAAGACGCCGCGCTT
>DASRBG010000070.1:0-39924 GCA_035653735.1 Gemmataceae bacterium | reverse complement strand
GTTGGCGTGACGGGCGATTTCCTCAAGGCCGACGGGACGCTCGGCTTCGGCGATATCGGACTGGAGTTGTTCGAGGAGAGCGAAGTTTCGTGGGATTTTCTACCTGTGGGGGCCGAGATCTTGCCCGAGGAGGCGCGGGATTATGATGGGCTGCTCGTGCTGGCCCCGCGGGTCACGGCCCGAACAGTTGCACAAACGGATCGGCTCAAAGTGGTGGCCCGGTTCGGAGTTGGCTATGACAACGTAGACGTGCCGGCCTGCACGCAAGCGGGAGTGCTGCTGACGATCACTCCCGAAGGAGTTCGCCGACCTGTGGCGGTCGCGGCCATGACGTTCCTGCTGGCCCTCAGCCACAAGCTCCTCATCAAGGATAGGCTAATTCGCACCGGACGTTGGGCCGAAAAGCTCGAACATACCGGGCAGGGCGTTACCGGGCGTATTCTGGGCATCATCGGCCTAGGAAACATCGGCTGCGAACTGGCAGCACTGGCCCGACCATTCGGACTGCGCCTCCTCGCCTACGATCCTTACGTGCTGCCCAGTGTCGCCGCCGAGGCGGGCGTGGCTCTGGTAACGCTCGATGATCTTCTTCGCCAGTCCGATTATGTGTGCATCTGCTGCGCCTTGACCTCCGACACGCACCACCTGCTAAACGCCGAGCGTCTCGTCCTGATGAAGAAGACCGCGTATCTCATCAACGTCGCGCGGGGGCCGATCGTGGATCAGGCGGCGCTCTACCAGGCACTGCGGGAGCAGCGTCTGCAAGGGGCCGCGCTCGATGTGTTCGAGCGGGAGCCGGTTTCAGCTGACGATCCGATCCTGACGCTAGATAACGTGATCCTCGCACCTCATGCGATTTGCTGGACCGACGAGTGCTTTCGACTCAACGGCCGAAGCGCGATCGCCAGTTTGCTTGATGTGGCACGGGGCATCATTCCCCAGAACCTCGTGAACCGCGACGCACTGAAACATCCCCGGCTCCGTCATCTGAAACCCCGGGAGGACCCATGAAAGATAATCCGGTGAAGCAAGCCCTCCGCTCAGGCGGGGTCTCGATGGGCGTGATGTGTCTGGAGTTCGCCACGCCGGGCATAGGGCCGCTGTCCGCCGCGGCCGGGGCCGAGTTCGCCGTCTACGATATGGAACACACCGGCTGGGGATTGGAGACAATCAAGATGCTGGCCGTCACCTCCCGTGCGGCCAGCCTAGTCCCGCTCGTCCGCGTGCCGATCGTGAACTATCACTACATCGCCCACGCCCTCGATCTCGGCGCGATGGGGCTGGTCCTCCCGCTGGTCGGGACGGCGGAACACGCCCGGCACGCGGTCGAATGCGCGATGTATCCGCCTCGGGGACGGCGAGGCTGCGCCTTTGCTCTGACCCACGATGACTACCAGGGAGGCGACTTGACGGTGAAGATGCGGCACACGAACGACAACGTCCTGCTCATCGCCCAGATCGAGACGGCCGAGGGACTGGCCAATGTGGACGCCATCGCGGCCGTCGAGGGGATTGATGCCTTGTGGATCGGCCAGTTCGACCTGACTACGTCGCTGGGCATTCCCGGCCAGTTCGATCATCCATTATTCGTGGAAGGAACGCGGAAGATCCTGGACGCTTGCCAAAAGCACAACAAGGCGGCGACGCTGGCCGTGATGGATGTCGAGCAGCTGGCGGCCGGCAAGGCAAATGGATTTCGACTGCTCGTCTATGCGGCCGACCTGTGGATCTATCAGCAGGCTTTGCGACGCTGCTTCCGCCAGATTCGGGAATCCCTCGGCGGGACGAGGAATCCGTCATGAGTTCGGTACCCGTGTGCTACTACGGCTCAACCGAGCCGCTGCCGGTACGCCGGCCGCTGCGGGCTGGACCGCTGACTCTGGAGTACGAGTGCGGCGACCTTCGTTACCTCCGGCTTGGCGATCGCGAAGTCATCCGCCGCTGGTACGTCGCTGTCCGCGACCGTAACTGGGGTACTGTGCCCGGCCAGCTTTCCGACGAGAATCTCGAAACCGGGCCGAACTACTTCCGCATCGAGTATCGCGTCGAGCACCGCCAGGGAGACATCGATTTTGCCTGGACGGGATCGATCTCGGGCACGGCGGAGGGCACGATCGCGTTTCGGATGGACGGCACCGCCCGATCCACCTTTCAGCGTAACCGCATCGGCTTTTGTGTGCTGCATCCGATCCGCGAGTGCGCGGGTGCCCGCTGCCGTTACGAACGGCAAGAAAGCACCACCGAGGAGAGCGCGTTCCCTCGGTTCATCAGTCCCACGAATCCGTTTCACGATCTCCGCGCATTCAGCCACGAGGTCGCTCCCGGTATCTGGGCCGAGCTGCGTTTCGAGGGCGATCTGTTCGAAATGGAGGATCAGCGCAACTGGACCGATGCCTCTTTCAAGACCTTTTGCACTCCGCTCCGGTTGGCATTCCCGGTCACGATCGCGGAAGGCTCCCGGATCTGCCAGACCGTCACGTTGCGCCTACATGGTCGCATCCCAGCGCTCCCATCCGAGGAGCCGACGACGACTTTCACCATCGGAACAAAGGTTGTAGGTTCCTTACCGCGCTTGGGATTGAGTCGCGCTAGCCACGGCTCTCCCCTGACCCGTGGGGAAGTGGAAAAGTTGCGGCTCCTGAAGCCGGCTCATCTCCGTGTGGAACTGGACTTGACCACCGCCGATGTTGAGGACCGCTTACGTGGTGCGGTATCAGAGGCAGAGCTTCTGGGAACTAAACTTGAAGCGGCGGTAACGGTCTCTGACGCGGCATGGGAGGAAACAGCCGCACTTGTACGTTTACTGCATGTGATCCAGCCGACGCTTGTTCGCGTGTTGCTCTTTCACCATCGCGCTTGGGCAACGCCGGAACATATCCTCCAGCCCGGCATCGAAGCGCTCCCTCGCTATGATGCCTCCGTCCCCGTTTACGCCGGGACGACGGCGAACTTCGCCGAACTAAATCGCAGCCGTCCGCCTGTGGACCGAATCGACGGCGTGTGTTTTTCCATGCATCCCCAGGAACATGCGTTTGACAATGACTCGCTTGCGGAGACGACGGCCGCCCTCGCGGATGTCGTGGCGAGCGCCCGTCAGTTCTGCGGATCGCTGCCGCTAGCGGTTACACCGATTACGCTCCGAAAGCGCGTCAACCCATATGCCACCGGCCCCGCAGCTCCAGTCTCGCCCGGCGAATTGCCGCCGCAGGCAGATGAGCGGCAAATGTCGCTCTTCGGCGCGGGCTGGACGCTCGGCAGCTTGAAGTATCTCGCGGAAAGCGGTGTCGATTCGGCCACCTATTATGAAACGACCGGTTGGCTCGGTGTCATGGAGCGCGAACACGGGTGCCCACTACCCGACCGATTTCCCTCGTGGTCGGGGATGGTATTTCCGCTCTTTCACGTCTTGGCCGGTGCGGTCGAATTTGCCGAGGCGGACGTGCTGCCGTCTGTATCGTCGCACCCGTTGGCGTTCGAGGGCCTGGTGCTAAGCAAGAACGACACGCTACGCATCATGCTGGCGAATCTGACCGAGCAACCGCGGGACATCCAGCTTCGCGGACTTCCTGCGGAGACATTTGTCCGCGTTCTGGATGAGGACAGCTATGAATATGCGACGAGGACCGATCCGATCGCGTTCCACGAGGCTCCCGGCGAACCCCGGCTGACGCGGGATGGAACATTGAAAATCCGTTTACGACCGTATTCCTATGTCCGAATTGACTGCGACTGACGAGCCTCTACTGACCCTCCGCGGCATCCACAAGCGATTCCCCGGCGTCCATGCCCTGCGCGGCGTGGATTTGGACGTGCGCTGCGGCGAGGTACATGCCGTAGTCGGGGAGAACGGTGCCGGCAAAAGCACGCTGATGCAAATCCTCGCCGGGGTGTTTCCGCCCGATGCGGGGCGGATCGATTTTGACGGACGGCAGGATGTCGTGTTGCCGGACGAACGGGCCGCTCAGGCTCTCGGCATCGCCCTGGTTTATCAGGAACGCAGCTTGTTCGACCCGATGAGTGTCGCCGAGAACGTCTTCGCCGCCCGTCAGCCGGTGACGAGCTGGGGGCGTATTGATCGCGCGGTGCTTGCCGCACGTACAAAGGCCCTTCTGGACGAGGTCGGACTCGCGGTCGCCGTCGATGTACCGCTCGAAAGATTATCACCGGCCCAACAGCAATTGGTCGAAGTCGCCAAGGCCCTGTCCCTGGAACCGAAACTCATTTTGTTCGATGAACCAACAGGCGCACTCACGCCGGCCGAGACGGAACGACTTTTCCGACTTATCCGCCGGTTGCGCGAGCGAAAAATTGGGGTAATTTATATCTCTCATCGACTCGAAGAAGTATTCGCCATAGCAGATCGCGTCACGGTCTTGAAGGACGGGGCGGGACAAGGGACGTTTGACATCCGCGATCTGACGCCCGCCGCGCTCGCCGCGCGGATGGTCGGCCGCGAAGTGAACCCCCATGCTCCGCGATCGGACCCGGCACCATCGGGAAGCCGACGGATGCTGGAAGTTTGCAACTTGAATGACCCGGCCAACCGATCTGGGCTGCGGCCCCGATTGCAGGACATTAGCTTCCACGTTCGCGCCGGCGAAATCGTCGGCTTGGCCGGGCTTGTTGGGGCCGGGCGAACGGAGTTGGCGATGGCTCTGTTTGGCGCCCGCGAGGGAGTGACGGGCGAAATTCGGGTGCAAGGTCGCCGGGTGATCCTCGGATCGCCGGCCGCCGCGATCGCCGTCGGCATCGGTTATCTTCCTGAGGAACGCAAGGATGACGGCCTATTTCTTGAGATGAGCATCGAAGACAACATTGCGTCCGTGGCCTCTGCCCAGTTCGGCTCATGGTGGTATAGTGGCCGACGGCAGCGGGCCGCCGCCGAGCAGTTGTGCCGGACTTTGAAGATTGTTTGTCGGGGAGAATCTGAGCCGGTCAAGAACCTCAGCGGCGGGAATCAGCAAAAAGTCGTGCTGGCCCGTTGGCTTCTAGCTCACCCCAAGGTCTTGATCGTGGACGAACCGACTCGCGGCATCGATATCGGGGCCAAGGTCGAGATTCACAATCTGCTTTACGACCTTGCTCGGACAGGAACGGCCATTCTCGTCATCTCGTCTGATCTGCCCGAGATACTGGCCGTGTCCGACCGAGTGCTGATCATGCGCGAGGGCCGGATCACCGGCGAGCTGACGCACGCGGAAGCCACGGAAGCTGCGGTCATGAAGTATGCCTCTCTGGGGTAAGGGGAGCGCCCATGTCGATCGCCACGAAATCCGCCGGCTCCAACTACCCGAACACGGCCACTCCGGCGCGAACGTATTCTCGGGAAATTGACCTGCTTTTAGTGATCTACCTGACGGCGATTGTCTTCTCCATCCTTTACCCCGTCTCGTTTTTCTCCCGAGACAACCTGCGGGTAATCCTCAACAACCTGGCGGTCGACGGCATTCTGGCGATTGGCATGATGACCTTGATGATCGCCGGTGTGTTCGATCTGTCGGTCGGCTCGATGCTGTCGATGGTCGGCGTCGTGACCGGCTGGCTGCTGGTCAAGCAAAACTGGCCCGTCGCTCCTGCCGTGGCCGCCGGCCTGGTCGTCGCCGCCCTGGGCGGACTGGTAAACGGGTTGTTGGTGGCACGGGCGCAGGTCAACGCCCTCATCGCGACGCTGGGCTCGCTTGGCATCTTCCAGGGGATAGCGATTCTGATCGCCGGCCCGAGCGTCTCGAACCTGCCGAATGGATTCACCCAGCTCGGCCAAACGGAAATCCTTGGCTTGCAGTTGCCCGTCTGGTTCATGCTGGGACTCGCCGCGGCCACACATTATCTATTGCGCCACACGCGTTATTTTCGTCGCTTCTACTATGTCGGGAGCAATGCCAAGGCGGCCCGTCTGTCCGGCATCAACGTCGAACACATGCAAATACTCGGTTTCACCCTCAACGGACTTATTGCCGGGACCGCCGGACTGGCGTTCGCCGCGCGGGTCGGCACGGCCGTCTCGACGGCGGGGGTCGGGACCGAACTGCGCGTCATCACGGCCGTCATTTTGGGCGGAGCCAGTTTGTCAGGCGGCAAGGGCAGTATACCGGGGGCCCTGATTGGAGTCGTGTTCATGGCCCTCATCAATAATGTCCTCATCATCGCCCGTGTGTCGTCCTACTGGCAGGGCATCGTGGTTGGGGCGATTCTGGTTCTGGCGGTCGGCCTCGACTCATACCAGAACAAGGCGAGGAAAACATGAGACCGACGCGACGCGATTTCCTGGTAGTTGGCGGGGGCATGGCGGTCGGCGCCGCCCTTTCGACGTTTGTCAGTCCCGAACGACGGGGCGGCAGTCGAGAGGGTGCTTCCGGGGGAAGCAACGCCACGGGGGAAGAAGAATACGTCTGGGTGTCGGCCAACGCCCACCTGCCCCTGTTCGTGGCCCACGATCATCCCGCGCTGTTCCAGGTCGGCGAGGAACTCGGCGTACGGGTCACGATCGCTGGTCCCGATACCGTAGACATACCCGGCCTTGTCGCCGCCGTCGAGCAGACGGCCGCTCGCAGGCCCTCCGGCATAATGGTTGTCGGCTGGGATCCGTCCGCCCTCATCCCCGCCATCAATCGGGCTGTAGACGCAGGCGTCCCGGTGGTATGCGTGGACGCTGACGTGCCCGCGAGCAAGCGGCTCTCCTTCGTCGGCACCGACTGGTACGACCTGGGCGTTCGGCAGGGCGAGGCAATGGTCAAGGCCTTACGGGGACGCCGAGGAAAGGTGGCCCTGCTCGGGTTGATCGAGCAAACCATCGACCAGCGGGCCTTCGACGGATTTCGTTCGGTCGCCGGGCGGGCGGGGCTGACGGTCATGGAACCGCAGCAGGACAAGGGCAACCAGGCGGAGGCCGCCCGCGTCGCCGGCGCGCTCTTGCAAGCCCATGCCGACCTCGTCGGCATGGCCGGCTTCGATTCGGAGAGCGGTCCCGGTATGGGTCAGGCCATTCGGGAAGCGGGCAAGGCTGGGAAGCTCGTCGCGACGTGCGTGGAGGCCGAGGAGCAGCATTTGCGGTTGTTGGAGGCAGGCATCCTGACGGCCTGCATCGGGCAGAAGCGCGAGCTGTTCACCTATTACGGAGTCAAAGCCCTGCACGATTACGTCCACGCCTCGCTAAGGTTCACCTCCGACGACTCCCGTGCCGGCCTTTACCCCGTTCCCGTGAATTACAACACAGGCACCTTTACGGTGACGCGCGAGAACGTCCATCTATTCCTCTCCCGAAAGGGCTAAATCATGAAGCGCCTGAGTTTCGCGACGGTCGGGGCCGGGTTCTGGTCTCATTATCAACTTGCCGCCTGGCAAGAGTTGCCCAGCGTTCAGTGCATCGCCGTTTGCGACCGGGATCGCGCTCGGGCCGAGAAGCTCGCCGCCATCCGTGGCGTACCTGCCATTTACACGGATGCCTCCGAAATGATCGGACGCGAACAGCCCGATTTTCTCGATATTGTCACGGAGGCAGCCGGTCACGTCGATCTGGTCAAGCTCGCGGCAGCCATGAAGGTGCCTGTCATCTGCCAAAAGCCGATGGCGTTGACGCCGGGCGAATGTGAGGAACTGGTCGCGACCTGTCGGAAGGCCGGAGTCCCGTTCGCGATTCATGAAAACTGGCGCTGGCAAACGGCCCTTCGCCGCGTGAAGGAATTGCTCGTCGAGGGAGTCATCGGCACACCCTTTCGCTGCCGCATCGACATGATTTCCGGATTCGACGTGTTCGCCAACCAGCCCAATCTCCGCACCGAAACGCGTTTTATCCTCGCGGACATGGGCTGCCACCTGTTCGATCTCGCCCGCAGCTACTTTGGCGAGGCGAGTGCAGTCTACTGCCGGACAGCCCGCGTTCACCCCGACATCCGAGGCGAGGACGTGGCGACGGCTGTCCTGGGAATGAACGACGGCCGGACGACGGTAACGGTGAACATGGCCTACGCGGGAACCCCGCTGGAGCACGAGTGCTTCCCGGAAACGCTGGTTTTCATCGAAGGCGACCGGGGATCGATCGAGGTCACGCCGGGCTGCCGAATCCGCGTGACCACACGGATGGGCACACATGTGACACACGCTCGGCCGCCGAGGTTCGCTTGGGCCGAGCCCGACTACGCCATCGTGCAGGCGAGCATGGTGGCCTGTCAGAAGGACCTGGTCCACTCTCTTGTCAGCGGGGTTCCGTCCGAAACGGATGCTGCCGACAACCTGCGCACGATGCGGCTGGTTTTCGCGGCATACGACTCAGCTCAGGGCGGGCAGGTCGTGTCAGTGGGGGGATGACAGGGAGTGCGGCCAACGGCTTAACTATCACCCTCCCACGGTTCCTGATGTGCTAGGTACCGCTGCGCTTCTCGGTTCAAGACTCCCGTGCGGTCGTTCATCGGCCATCAAATGCTCAGCACTCGATCCCGCGCCGCAATCTCCCACATTCCGGCGACCTGACCATTCTCGATCACATACGCCTGGCGGTGGAGAGCGACGGTTGGGCAAACGTGGGTGGGAATGGCGAAGATCTCATCGCCGGGGCGGTAGCGCTCGGCCGCGTGGGTTTCGATGACAAGATGCTCCTCGTTCTGCAAGACCGCCTGATAGTCCGGCACGTCGAGCAGCAGGCAGCGATTGTTGGCAGGAGGATCAGCGGAGACGGCTTTGTAGCCGAGATCGAGCGTGATACGAACCGGTGTCGGGTGGCTGATGACGCGTGTTAGGAGCAGAGCGGCGGGCGTGAACCCGGCGACATCCGGGAAGCGCGAGCCGTAGCCGTGATCGTGCAGAATCATGGTTCCCGGCGAGCACTCCAGGCCCGGTGCATCCAATCGCGCGTGAATGGGAAAGGTCGGGGTTCCGCCCACGACGAGACGAGGGACCGGCAAGCCTTTTTGAACCAGCGTTGTCCGCAGTTTGAAGACTGGCTCCAGCTGGGTCTGTATCGCTGCCTGGCGATCCACGAAACTTTCCTGACGATTGTGTCCGTCATAGGCGTGCAAGCCGCCGGCGCGCAAACCCGGCGAACGATGGATCATCTCATACAGCTCGATGGCTTCCGTGCCCGGCGCGACGCCGGTGCGATGTTGGCCCACGTCGATGTCGAGTAGCACGTCCACCTGCTGGCCATCCGCCGACAGCACCTGCGACAAGGCCATGATCCCCGCCGGATGATCGGCCAATACGGAGAAGCGACAGTGCGGATAGGCGCGAATGAGCCGAGCGAGCCGGCCGCAGTTCGGCCCGACCAACGGATAAGCGATGAGCAAATCCGAAACGCCGCAGGAAGCGACCATTTCCGCCTCGGCGATTGTGGCGCATTTGTGCTTGCGGATGCCGGCTTCCATCTCCATGCGAACGATCTCGCGCGTCTTGTGCGTCTTCACGTGCGGTCGCAACCGTTCGGAACTGCCGGCTAACTCGACGGCGCGGGCGATGTTCTTGCGGATCAGATCCTTGTAGAAGAGCAGGGCCGGGCTGAAGATGCCGGAGGTATCGCGGATGGTGTATTGGGAGTTCATCGGTCGTTCTCGGCTGTTGAAGTTCAGGTTTGCAAATCAGGGTCGATTATACTTGGCTCTCCGGCGACTCGCACCTGTTTCTCGACCAGTCTCTTGCACTTCGGGTCAAAGCCGATACTATCAAGCAATCCACACCCCCGCAGCGGAGTCTAGATATGCCGCGTCGATTTCTCCTTGTTCCTCTCGTCTTGTCGTTCCTCGCTCTTCGGCTGTGTGCGGCTGACGCGCCTTCCGATACCGTGCGTGGCGACCGGCTGCGAGACGGGTATTTCCGCGAACAAGTAAAACGCATCGCGGAATCCGACCTCGCCGACATCAAGACGCGCGACGACTGGGAGAAGAAACGTCCGGAGTTTCGCCGCCAATTTCTTGACATGCTTGGTCTTTGGCCGTTGCCGCCACGCGCTGATCTGCACGCGGAAATCACCGGCAAGTTCGAGACGAATCGCTTCACGGTCGAGAAGCTGCATTTTCAGTCGAGTCCTGGCCTGTATGTTACCGGGAATCTGTACATTCCAAAGCATGCCAAATTCCCGGCCCCGGCGGTTCTGTACCTCTGCGGCCACGGCAATATCGTGTTCGACAAGGTGTCTTACGGCAGCAAGGTTTTCTATCAGCGCCATCCGGCGTGGTTCGCGGAGCACGGCTACGTCTGCCTGATTCTCGATACGCTCGAACTCGGCGAGATCCCCGGCGAACATCACGGCACCTATCGCAGCGGCATGTGGTGGTGGCAGGCCCTTGGCTACACGCCGGCCGGCATCGAGTGCTGGAACGCGATGCGCGCCCTTGATTATCTTGAGACGCGCAAGGAAGTGGATGCCAAGCGCCTCGGCGTCACGGGGCGTTCCGGC
Source organism: Gemmataceae bacterium (assembly GCA_035653735.1). Taxonomy (GTDB): domain Bacteria; phylum Planctomycetota; class Planctomycetia; order Gemmatales; family Gemmataceae; genus JAJPHU01. Next base: position 29,540 of record DASRBG010000070.1, on the reverse strand, counting down.
GGCGGAGCGACGTCGTGGTGGATCGCGGCCGCCGACGATCGCCCGCAGTGCATCGTGCCGGTGGCCGGCATCGCCGATTTGTATGCGCACGTGATCGAAGGCGTGGCGCCTCGTCTGCGCGACGGCGTGATTTCCGGCCATTGCGATTGCATGTATCTCGTGAACATGTATCGCTGGGACTTCGGCCGTGTGATGGCCCTGTGCGCGCCGCGGCCGCTGCTCCTGGGCAACAGCGACGAAGATGACATTTTCCCCGTCGCCGGTTATCGCCGTCTCGCGGACAAGGTGCGGCGCATCTACGAGCTGTACGGCGCGGTCGATCGCTTCCAACTTCTGGAGACGAAGGGGCCGCACAAGGACACGCCGGAATTGCGGGTTGGCGCCTTCCGCTGGATGAATCGCTGGCTGAAAAACGACTCCGGCGAAGTCCGCGACGACGAACCCGCCAAGCTGACGCCGCAACAGCTCAAGGTGTTCGATCGTCTCCCCGCAGACGCGATCAACGCCGAGATTCAGGAATCGTTCCTCAAGGCGGCGAAAATCGAGCTGCCGCAAGCGCCGGAAGTGGCGCGCGAGTGGTGGAAGGGCCGCGCTCCGGAGCTGCTGCACGAATTGCGTACCCGCGTATTCCGCAACTGGCCGGACAAACCGCCGGCGCTGAACGTTCGCCTCGCTGCGGACGTCAAGCATGAGGGGCTGCGGCTGCGCGCCTACGATTTTGTCAGCGAGGACCAGGTTGAATTGCGCTTGTGGCTGATGACTGCCGAGAAAGTCGAGAAACCGACGCTTGTTGTCCTCAATGCACTGGATGAAGCCGGCTGGCAAGACTGGATCGCCGATCTTGGCCCCGCATTCAAGGAGGCGCTGCAACTGGCGAAGGAGCCGAAACAAGATACTGCCCGCTTCACCCGGAACGTAAAGCTGCTCCAATCCCAGAAGTGGGCCTTCGCGGCTGTGACGCCGCGCGGCATCGGCCCGACGCGCTGGTCGGAAACCAGTCCCTTCGACGGCAAACCAAACGGCCACCAGATCCGCCGCCGCTTCGCGCTTCTGGGGCAAACGCTCGACGGCCAGCGTGTCTGGGACGCGCGCCGCGCGTTGGCGTGTCTTCGCACGGTTGCCGACCTCAAGGGCGTGCCGCTATGGCTGCAAGGCAAGAACGAGATGGCCGGCATCGCGCTGTATGCGTCGCTGTTCGAGCCGGACGTGGCGCGTCTCGATTTGTGGCATCCCCCGGCGTCACACCGGCAGGGTCCGATTTTCCTGAACGTGTTGCGCGTCCTCGACATGCCGCAAGCCGTCGCCCTCGCCTTTCCGCGCAAGATGCGTCTCTACGTCAAGGACGATGCCGAAGCGAAGTCGTGGGAGTGGGCGATGCAGTTGCAGAAAGCGCTGGGGCAGGAGTATTTGCAGATACGGCGGGTGGGGGAGTAGACGGGCAATTTTGTTGCGGGAAGACGTGTTTCGAAGGCTGACAATTCGATCGATGTCACTGGAGGAGGTGGGAAAACCATTCGCGTTCAAAACCCGAGTTGCGATCGCTAGGTCGGTGCTCGAAACAACAAGAATATAACCATTCCGCCGGACCATGCCTGGGCACAGGATGTCGGTAACTGATTCGATTGACACATCAACTTTTGCCGCCTTCAAGACGCTCCAAGCCCGTAGCGCATCACAGTGGTCAACGATTGTCCCCCCCCAAGGGACCACGACGCGATCTCGTCATGTGCTAATTCCGAATTTGCATTCCCAACGAAACCCAGGCAAAACCCCAGAGCGTGAAGCGAACGTCATTCTGTGGAGCGTCCAGTCTACCTGGCGCGACGACGGAACATACTAACGTGCAAAACCGTCACCGTTTGGCCGTCTGGCTCAACCTGGAAACGAACAGCCAAAGGAGCAACGAAGGTTATTCGGCGTCCTCCCGGTCGCGATTCGCCCTCGTTGTGCGGATCGCTGCTCAACCTCTGGTCAATCGCATGACTGGCTGCGGTAATGGCCTGGCGTTGAGTTGCATCTGCCTGCATCCACAGAGTAGTTAGTTCGTCCAGGGCCACTTCAAGCCAATCGACGCGGAACATTACAGCTTCTCCAGATGGGCAAGAACCTCTGCGGTTGTGTAACGCTTCTGATTCGATTTGGCGCGACGATCCAATTCTTCCTCACTAATGTCGGGGGAGATCGGTTCCCATTCGGACATATCGATCCGGGGAACGAACTCGCCGAGAACGCGTCCCGAAGGATCGCAAAGCTCGACGGGCTGGGTGAGGTTGTGCAGTTGGCCGGACACACTCGCATCCAGGATAATCTGGGTCATGGTGGGTTCTCCTTCGTTCGAAAAATCTCCACGGCAATTCTACCTCGGGAATGAGGATTTCTACAACGCCAGCGAACGAGCGATTTTCATCGGAATTGCTGGAATGTCTCCGCCTGGTCGGGTAGAATCACTTGTTGAGGCGAATCGAGCGACCCTACCTTCTTTTTCGGGGAGTGGTCCATGGCCGAGCGACTTCAAGACGATACCCTCACGTTTCGCGCTCCGAACTTGATCGAGCGGTTTCAGCCTTTGCCCAGCTGGCTGGCGGATCGCTTGCTGCGGCCGGGCGAGAAAGTCGAATGGGTGCGCGGCCCGTGGTTCAATCCGGAGTGGGAACGTTACGTCACGCACCCGGGATTGTTGCTTCTTCCCCTAACTTTCGGCGTCGTCTGCGTGGGCCTGGGCCGGGGGATCAGCAAGGAATTCATGGTGCCATCTATCATGGCCACAATCCTGGCGTTTGTTTTCACCATCATCGTTCTCGGTCTCGCTAACGGCTACTTCACGCGGCTAGTCGTCACCAACCGCCGAATCGTCATTCTCCAGGGCTATGAGATATGCCGTAGTTGGAACATAGGCGATTTACCACCTGCGCTTCTCCACTACACCCGACGCGGCGATGAAGCGGGCCGGACCATCAATCTGAACGCGGTGAAAAACATGCTCGGCGCCGTCTCGGATCAGTTCAGCGATGCCAAGACGATCCTGTCGTTCGGCAAGCAGCTCGACAGCATTACCAGGCTCGATAAGGATCATCGCTAGAAACGCGCGAGAAATCGCGGATCGCCCCTTGACAAGCGCTGGACACGCCACTAATTTAACACTCTTCGACGTATAAAGGATGAGATGGACGAAGGGCGGAGCGAAACGAGGAGTCAGCGGTGGCGGGTCAGAATTTACCGAGCGAACGCATCCGGATTCGGATGGAAGCCTACGATCACGAAGTGCTCGACCGTACCGCGCAGGAGATCGTGGACACGGCGGAAAAGACGGGCGCCATGGTTCATGGCCCGATTCCGTTGCCCACGCGGATCGAACGCTACACCGTGCTGCGCAGCCCACACATTGACCGGAAATCGCGCGAGCAGTTCGAGATTCGGACGCACAAGCGTCTGATCGACATCTTGCAGCCGACCGGCAAAACCATCGAGGCACTGAACAAGGGCCTCAGCCTCCCTCCGGGCGTGGACATCAAGATCCGCGTCCTGGCAGGGGCGGCATCCTAATGATTGATGATTGATGATCGCGGATTGATGATTTGCCATTTAATCATCAATCCGCGATCATCAATCATCAATTACTCGAAACGGTCCCTCGACAGGGGGATGCGTCGAGCCGAGTAATACCGTCGAGATGAGCGCGAACAGGAGTTTCCTCCGAAACGAATCCGGGGGAGGGTGATTCATGCTTACTTTGAATGTCTACAACGGGCGGGGCGATTCGGTCGGGACGGTGCAAGTTGATCCGGCGGAGTTCGGCGGCAAGGTCAATAAGCAGCTGCTGCACGATGTCGTATTGATGCACCTGGCCAATCAGCGGGCCGGCACACACTCAACCTTGCGGCGCGGCGAGGTGGCCGGCAGCACCAAGAAGCTGTTTCGCCAGAAGGGCACCGGAAACGCTCGGGTCGGTCCGCGCCGCACCAACAAGCGTCGCGGCGGCGGCACAGCCAAGGGACCGAAGCCACGCGATTATGAGTACCACATGCCCAAGAAGGCGGTCCGGGCCGCCACGCGCATGGCCATCCTCAGCAAGTTTCAGGACAACGAGGCGCTGATCCTCGACGATCTGACGCTTGGTGAAGTGAAAACCAAGCAGGTCGCCGGCCTGCTCAAGGCGCTCAAGCTCCAGGGCACGACCTGCCTGGTGGGCACGAAGGACTACGACAAGAACGTGTATCTGTCGGCGCGTAACATCCCCGAAGTCGAAGTGATGCCGGCGTCGCAGTTCAACGCCTACACGGTGCTGCGGCAGAAACGCTTGCTTTTGACCCGCGCCGCGTTGGACGAGCTACGCAAACCCGCGACGCAAGCCGCCAGCCCGAAGCGCCAGCAAGGGGGAGAATAAGACATGGCCAACACCACTGAACGGACACGCGGGCCGAAGCTCGAGCCGCACCAGATCATCCTTCGCCCGTTGATCACCGAGAAGGGCACGCATCAGTCGCAGCACAAAAGCGAGAAGCGCAAACAGTGGGCGCCCGCCTATTCGTTCGAGGTCAATCCGTGGGCGACCAAAATAGAGATCAAAGCGGCGGTTGAGGAATTGTTCGGCGTCCGCGTCGCCAAGGTGCGAACGCAGAATCGGCTGGGCAAGCAACGGCGCTATCGGTTCAAGATGGGCCGGCTATCGAACTGGAAGAAAGCCATCGTCACGCTTCAGCCGGAAAGCCCGGTGATTGAGTTCTTCTAAAATCCGCTGTCCGCTGTCCGCTGTCCGCTTTCGGAATCGATATCGATTGACACGCGGACAGCGGACAGCGGATGGCAGAAGGCAGATAGCGGAAGGTGAAATATGGGTATTCGTCAATACAAACCGACGACTCCGGGGCGGCGGGAAGGCTCCGTCAGCGATTTTTCGGACATCACCGATCGCAAGAAAAAGCCGGAGAAGTCGCTGTTGCGTCCGATACCCAAGAAGGGCGGCCGCAATAATCAGGGCATCATCTGCACGCGCTTCCGCGGCGGCGGCCATAAGCGGCGCTATCGCCTCATCGATTTCAAGCGCAAGAAAGACGGCGTTTGGGCGACGGTCGTGGCCATCGAGTACGACCCCAATCGCTCTGCCCGCATCGCCTTGTTGCAATACGAAGATGGCGAAAAGGCGTACATCCTGGCGCCGGAAGGGTTGAAGGCCGACGATCGTATTATCAGCGGCGAAGACGTGGAGCCACGCATCGGAAATTGCATGCCGCTGCGGAAAGTGCCGTTAGGCATGACCGTCCACAATCTGGAAATGCAGCCGGGCCACGGCGGGCAATTGTGCCGCAGCGCCGGCACCGCGGCGACGTTGACCGCCCGCGAAGGCAAGTGGGCGCAGATCACGCTGCCCTCCGGCGAGGTGCGCCGACTGAGTTCGGAATGCCGGGCCACCATCGGCATGATTAGCAACGCCGAGTACATGAATATCAGTCTCGGCAAAGCAGGCCGCAAACGCTGGCTGGGCAAAAAGCCGCACAACCGCGGCACGTCGATGAATCCGGTCAACCATCCGATGGGCGGTGGCGAGGGTCGTACTGCCGGGGGTCGGCATCCGTGCAGCCCCACCGGCGTGCTCGCCAAGGGCGGCAAAACGCGCAAGAAACGCAAGCCGTCGAACACGGCCATCATTCGCCGCCGTCGGCCGGGACCGCATTATGCCACGAGTTAAGTTTTGTTGTTTTTTTTTGCTCGGAGTGAGCGATGAGCCGGTCTCTTAAAAAAGGGCCCCACGTTGACGAGCGCCTGATCGCCAAAGTCGAGCGCAATCAGCGAACGGGCAATCGGGAACCGATCAAAACGTGGTCGCGCGATTGCACGATCATCCCCGAATTCGTTGGGGCGACGTTCCTTGTCCACAACGGCAAGAGCTTTCTTCGTCTTTACGTGACCGAAGATATGGTTGGTCATAAACTCGGTGAGTTTTCGCCGACGCGGATCTTCAAAGGGCACAGCGGCGGGAAAGGCAAAGCGAAGTAATAACCACCCCGGGGTGGAGCAGTGGTAGCTCGCCAGGCTCATAACCTGGAGGTCGCTGGTTCGAGTCCAGCCCCCGGAAATTCGCGGAAGAGGAGAACGACATGGAATACCAAGCCAGTCATCGTTTTGCCGACATGTCGGCGCGGAAGATTCGGCCGTTCGCCACATTGATTCGCGGCCGCCCCGCCGACGAGGCACTGGAACTGCTGCGTTTTTTGCCCAACAAGAGCGCACGGCTCTTGGAGCAAGTACTTAAGAGCGCCTTGGGCAATGCGGAGGACCGCGGGGCGCGCAACATCGATGAGCTTGTCGTCATCGACTCGCGCATCGATGATGGGCCGATCATGAAACGCATCATGCCGCGGGCGCGGGGTACGGCGTATCCGATCAAACGGCGTTACTCGCACGTCCGAGTGACGCTGTCGGACGAGGCATAAAGGGAACGGGTGTTATCATGGGACAAAAGATTCGACCGACCGGCTTTCGCACCGGCATCATGGTCGATTGGCAGAGCCACTGGTACGCCAATAAGGCGGACTTCTCCGACCTTCTCGTTGAGGACGTGAAGATCCGCAAGTTCGTCAAGAAGCGCTATGGCGGCTCGGGAATCTCGAAAATTCGCATTCAGCGGACGCGTGAGAAGGTGACGGTGTTCATTCACTCGGCGCGCGTCGGCATGATTATCGGCAAGAAAGGCCAGGAAGTCGATAAACTGACGAAGGATCTCGAGAATTTGACCGGCCGGCACATCGAAGTCAAGACGATGGAAGTCAACCGGCCGGAGCGCGATCCGCAGCTAGTGGCGGAGGATATTGCCGAACAGTTGCAAAAGCGGGCCGCCTTCCGCCGTACCATGAAGAGGGCCATTGACACCACGATGGAAGCCGGGGCCAAGGGAATCCGCATTCAGATGGCCGGGCGGTTGGGCGGCGCGGAAATGGCCCGGACGGAGAGCAGCATGGCGGGCAGCATCCCGCTGTCCACGCTGCGGGCCAAGATCGAATATGGCTTTGCCGAGGCCAAAACGGCGCAGGGCCACATCGGGATCAAAGTGTGGATCAACAATGGCGATTATCTCAATCCGGAAGAAGCCGCCGAGACGCCCCCGCCGCCTGGGCGCGGTCGAGGCAGAGGGCCGCGGCGCGGATAACACGACATGTCTACCAACCCGAAGCGTTAGCGAGGGGTGGAACGTCGGCCCTCGCTGACGCTTCGGGTTGGTGAGAGAGAAGGAGAACAATCATGCCGCTGATGCCGAAGCGGGTGAAATTTCGCAAGACCCAGCGCGGGAAAGTGCGCGGTAATGCCTGGCGAGGCAACACGGTCAGCCACGGCGATTTCGGCCTACAAGCCCTGGAGGGCGGCTGGCTGAGCGCCGAGGCCATCGAGGCCGGTCGCATCACGGCCACGCATTCCGTGCGCGGCGAAGGTCGCTTGTACATCCGCGTTTTCCCCCATAAATCGGTGACGGCCATCCCGGCCGAAACCCGCATGGGCAAAGGCAAGGGCGAGCCGGAATTCTGGGCTGCCGTGATCAAACCGGGAATGATCCTCTATGAAATCGGCGGTCTGCCCGAAGCAGCCGCCCGCGATGCCCTGGCTCGCGTCGCTTACAAGATGCCGTTCCGCTGTCGTTTCGTGACGCGGCGGCCCAGCGTGGGTTAACGGGGAGAGAAAACCATGAAGCCGGCGGAATTACGTGCCATGAGCGATGAGCATCTTACCCTGACGCTCAAGGAGACGGTCAAGAATTTGTTTCACTTGCGTTTCCAATCGGCCACGGAGCGGCTGGAGACGCCGAGCGAGATCCGCAAAGCCCGCCGCGACATCGCCCGCATCAAGACGATTCAACGCGAGCGCGAGTTGGCCGAGCAGAAAAAAGCAGTTGAGGGAGCGATGAGCAATGGCTGAGGCGAACCAACGAGGCAATCGACGCCTGGAAATCGGCGTCGTCACGAGCGACAAGATGAACAAGACTCGCCGTGTCGAAATTCCGCGGTTGGTCAAGCATGCGCGCTATGGCAAATACATCCGTCGGCGGACGATTTGCCACGTCCACGACGAAAACAACGAGTCGCGGCTGGGTGATACCGTCGAAATCATGGAGACCCGGCCGCTGTCCAAAACCAAAAGCTGGCGGATGGTCCGCATCGTGACCAAGGCGCCGGAACTGCCTACGCATCAGGCTCAGTTGCCCGAAACAACGGCGACGGGTTCGTAAGTCTATCTTGCTAGCCCACAGCGCAAGCAAGGGTTTGCTCTTGTCAGCCCACAGTGCAAGCAAGAGCGAGAAAAGGATCGGTTTGCGTCATGATTCAGATGTATACGTATCTGGATGTTGCCGATAACACCGGCGCCAAAGAGTGCATGTGCATCAAGGTGCTGGGCGGCACACGGCGGCGCTATGCCGGCCTGGGCGATGTGATTATCGCCAGCGTCAAGAAGGCCAATCCCGGCGGCGACGTGAAGCCTGGTGACGTGGTCCGTGGCGTCATTGTTCGCTGCAAACGGCCAACGCGCCGCGAGGACGGCAGCTACGTCCGTTTTGACCGCAATGCGATGGTCATCATCGACGCCGAGCAGAACCCGCGCGGCACGCGCATCTTCGGCGCCGTGGCCCGCGAGCTACGCGAGAGCGGATTTGTCCGTATCGTCAATTTGGCGGCGGAAGTTGTTTAAAAAATACCGAGTTCTGAGTTGTGAGTAAGAGAACTCAGAACTCTGAACTCAGAACTCAGAACTGGGTTTGGTCATGCACGTTCGTAAAGATGACATGGTGGAAGTGATCGCCGGCGATGACGCCGAGAAAGGCCGCGCTCATAAGGTGCTGCGCGTGCTTCCAAGCGAAAACAAGGTGGTGGTGGAAGGCATCAATCGTGTTTACAAGCACGTCAAGCCGAACCGTCGCAATCCGCAAGGAGGCCGGCTTTCCAAGGAGATGCCCATCGCCGCGTCCAACGTCCTGCTGTTCTGCGGCAATTGCCGGCGCGGCCGCCGTATCGGCCACCGCTACGCCGCCGACGGCCACAAGGAGCGCTTTTGCAAAAAGTGCGGCGCCGGTTTGGGTGCCATCAGCAAGCCCAACCCGAAATACGCAAAAAAATCGTAAGACGTCGAGATTTGACCATCGAGAAGTCCCGTTGTTAGGCGAGAAGTATCATGGCCCGCTTACAGGATCGCTATCAGAAGGAAATCGTGCCGCAGCTCAAGACGAAGCTGGGTCGAGATAACTTGCTGAGTCTGCCGCGCTTGCAAAAGATCGTCGTGAATATGGGAGTGGGCAAGGCATTGCAAGATAAGAACCGCATGGAACAGTCGGCGGAGCAGTTATCCCAGATCACGGGGCAGAAGGCGCAAATCCGCAAGGCCAAGAAGGCAGTTAGCGGTTTCCGTCTCCGCGAAGGCAATGAGATCGGCTGCCGCGTTACGTTGCGCGGCCGGCGAATGTATGAGTTTCTGGATCGGCTCATCAGCGTTGCTCTGCCGCGTATCCGCGACTTCCGCGGCGTCAACCCGCGCAGCTTTGACGGCCACGGCAATTACAGCCTCGGCCTGAGCGAGCAATCGGTATTCCCAGAAATCGATCCCGATAAGGTGACGTTCGTGCAAGGAATGGACGTGACGTTCGTCACCAGCACGAACAATGATGATGAAGCCCGCGAGTTGTTGCGGTACTTTGGCATGCCGTTCCGCGAAGCGTAACCAAAGTTCTGGGTTCTGCGTTCTGAGTCAAAAATGAACTCAGGGGTTGCTTAGAACTCAGAACTCAGAACTCAGAACTGAGTGAGACATGGCCACCGAAGCGAAAAACGTCAAATTCCGAAAGCAGCTGGCGAAGCTCGAAGCCAGCAAGAAGCCGGATGCGAAGGTCAAGATGCCGCCGCGCGAGCGTATCCGTGTGCGGCTTCGCTGCAAGCTGTGCGGCCGGCCGCGCGCCATCTATCGCAAGTTCGGTATCTGCCGAATCTGTTTCCGCAACATGGCTAGTGACGGCTTGATTCCAGGCGTCAAGAAGGCCAGCTGGTGAGGGTGCATTCCACATGATGACCGATTCGTTAGCCGACATGCTGACCCGCATTCGTAATGCCAACCGCATCGAGCGGCCGGCTGTGGACATCCCGGCCACCAAGCTCAAAATCGCCGTCGCTCAAGTTCTCAAGGACGAGGGCTTCATTCTCGATTACCACGTTGGCCGCATCAACTCCGACGAGCAGGGCGGCAAGACGTTTCAGCAGGACCAGGATCTCAGTAAGCCGCACACCCTGTTGCGCGTGTATCTGAATTATGGACCGGAGGGCGAGCGTGTCATCCGGCACATCGAGCGGGCCAGCCGGCCCGGCCGGCGTCTGTATCGCCGGGCGGAGCAGTTGCGGCCGGTGCTCGATGGACTGGGCATCAGCGTCATCAGCACCAGCCGGGGTGTCATGAGCGATCGCAAGGCCCGCGCCCAGCGTCTGGGCGGCGAGCTGCTGTGTACAGTATGGTAGGGAGGGCGAGTTATGTCACGAATCGGCAAGCAACCCGTGGCTATTCCCTCCGGCGTCAAAGTCAAAGTCGCCGATGGGAAGATCCATGTCGAGGGCCCGAAAGGACAAAAACTGGAATTTCCATACCACCGGCTAATCAAGGTCGAGGTGGATGAGAGTGCCAAGGCGATCAAAGTTACTCGTCCCGACGACGAGCGCTTAACACGCTCCCTTCATGGCCTGACGCGCAGCCTCATCGCCAACATGGTCGAAGGCGTCACGAAGGGATACGAGAAGCGTTTGAAAATTGAAGGCATCGGCTATCAGGCGACGGCCAAAAACAAGGGCGTCGAATTGACTGTCGGTTACGCCAACCGCGTGCTCAAGATTCCTCCGGCCGGCGTGATCGTCGAGGTGCCGGACCAGACGACCATTGTCATAAAGGGCGCGGACAAACAGAAAGTCGGCCAATTTGCCGCCGAAGTGCGGCATGTGCGTCCGCCGGAACCGTACAAGGGCAAGGGCATCCGCTACGAGAACGAACAAGTCCGCCGCAAGGAAGGCAAGTCCTTCACCAGCGGCGGCTGAGCGAGGCATCCATGAATGCACAAAAACTTAAACAAGTGCGCCGGCTGCGTCGTCGTCGGCACGTTCGCCGCAAGATCGTCGGCACGGTCGATCGGCCGCGGCTGACGGTCTTCCGCAGCTCCAAGCACATTTATGCCCAGTTGATCGACGATCTGAATGGCCAAACCTTGGCCGCCGCCAGCAGCAATACGCCCGATCTGCGCAAGGATGTGCCCTACGGCGGCAACGTCAAGGCGGCGCAGGTCGTGGGCAAACGCTTGGCCGAGATCGCCAAGGAGCGCGGCATCACCAAGGCGGCCTTCGACCGCGGACACTATCGTTATCACGGCCGCATCAAGGCGCTGGCCGACGCCGCGCGCGAGGGCGGATTGCAGTTTTAGAACAAGCAGACAAGGGTGAGCCGCGACCGTAAGGGAGCGGGATACCGAACCGCTCCGTTACGGTCGCGGCTCATCTTGGAGAGGTAATCATGGCCAGAGAACGTGGAGAAGGACGCCAGGATGGGCTGGAAGATCGCGTGGTGAAGATTCGCCGCTGCGCTGCCGTGGTCAAAGGCGGGCGGCGCTTCAGCTTCAATGCCCTCGTCGTCGTCGGCGACAACAAAGGGCGTGTCGCCGCGGGTTATGGCAAAGCCAACGAAGTGCCGCCCGCCGTCGAGAAGGCCACCAAGGATGCGCAGGAGACCATGAAGCGGTCCAAGCGCGTTTCGATGCGCGGCGACACGATTCCCCATCGCGTCATCGGCAAGTTTGGCAGCAGCCGCGTCATCTTGGTTCCAGCCGGTCCCGGTACCGGCGTCAAGGCTGGACCCGGCGTCCGCGACGTGCTGGAAGTGTGCGGCATTCGCAACATCTTGACCAAGGTTCATGGCAGCAGCAATCCCATCAATCTCGTCAAGGCGACCATTGCCGGTTTGCTGCTACTACGGACGAAGGAAGACGTAGCCCGCCTGAGAGGAGTGACGCTGTAATGGATCTCAGTCAAGTGCATGTCGGCGTTCACAAGCTGCGCCGCAAGAAGCGCGTTGGCCGCGGTATCGGCAGCGGCCACGGCAAAACCGCCACGCGCGGCCATAAAGGACAATGGGCCAGCGCCGGAGCCAAGAAACCCGCCGTCATGTTTGAAGGCGGACAGATGCAACTGTTTCGTCGCATCCCCAAGCGCGGCTTCAGTCACGCAACCTGGGACAAGACTTATCACGTCGTCAACGTCGGCGATCTGGATCGCTTCAACGACGGCGATACGGTAGACGCCGAGACGTTGCGGAAAACTGGGCTAGCCAAGGGACCAGCGGATGGGGTACGAATTCTAGGGACGGGAGAATTGACCAAGAAGTTGACTGTGCGGGCGCATCACTTTTCCAAGTCGGCTCAAGAAAAAATCAGCGCTCGCGGCGGCACGGCCGAGGTCATTCCTCCCCCCAAGAAGCCGAAGCGAAACAAAATGAAGCCGCGGACAACGCAGGAATCGTGAGAACCTGGCGAGCGGGGTCGCGTGAGCGCCCCGAGTAAGCAAACACTCGGGGTGCTCACGCGACCCCGCTCGCCAAGGAGTTAGTTATGCGGAAGCAAAATCCATTCTTAATTGGTGTCGGCGCCTTTGTAGTGCTTTATTTGGTGTTGCTCCTCGTGATGGGCGGCGACCACTGGCAGCAAGCGCTCGTCATCGAGGTCTTGGCGGCCATCACTGTCTTTTTGCTCTATCGCGGCAAGATCAAGGCTATATTCACTATTCCCGAGTTGCGGCAGAAGATCCTACTGACCCTTTTGTTCTTGGCCATTTATCGCATCGGCTTCGCCATTCCGCTGCCATTCGTCGATCAAACGAAAATGACGGCTGCGATGGGGGCCGGCGGCGCCTTGGGCAACGTCCTCAACTTCGTGTCCATGTTCTCCGGCGGCAACCTTAGCCATGCCACCGTGTTCGGACTGGGCATTATGCCGTACATCTCCGCCTCGATTATTTTCCAACTTCTCGCCGCCGTTTATCCGCCACTGGAAAAACTGCAAAAAGAAGGCGAGAGCGGCCGCAAGAAGATCAACGAATATACCCGCTACGCAACGGTCCTTATCTGTCTGTTCCAGGCCTTCATGTACGTGCAATACATCATGGGACCGGCGAGCCAGGGTAAACAAGGCTGGGCGCTGACGAATTATGACGGCGGGATTTACTGGGCCACGATGATCATGACGTTGACCTGCGGCACCATCTTCCTGATGTGGTTGGGTGAGCAGATCGACGAATATGGCATTGGCAACGGTATCAGCCTTATCATCATGGCTGGCATTATTGCTCGCATGCCTGCTGCGGCCTCGACTTTGTTTTTCGAGAACGGCCATTTCAAGGAATCGGTGTTCACGCTCGGCGGCGGCGGCGGCGGCCGCGACATGAGCTTCGAGAAGCTCATCGTTCTCGTGGTGCTTTTCGTCACGGTGGTGGTTGGCGTAGTTGCCATCACCAAGGCGCAGCGGCGCATCAAGACGCAGTCGGCCAAGCACGTTCGCGGCCGCCGTGTCTTCGGCGGCACCAGTCAATGGCTGCCCTTGCGCGTCAACCAGGCCGGTGTTATGCCCGTAATCTTCGCCAGCAGCTTGCTCGTGCTTCCTTATTTCCTCTTCGGCGCCCTCGCCCAAGGGACGGAATGGCGTTGGGCCCAGGTCCTGCAACAAACGTTCGAGCGCCAGGGCTACTGGTACACGATCATGTTCATCGCCCTAATCTACGTATTCTGCTATTTCTGGACCGCTATTATCTTCAATCCCAAGGACATGGCCAATAACCTCAAGGATTACGGCAGCTTCATCCCCGGCTACCGTCCAGGGAAGCGAACGGCGGAATACTTGGAGCGTGTCATGGTCCGCATCACGTATGTTGGGGCGGCGTTCCTGGCGGTCATTGCAGTCATCCCGACGCTTATCACCAACACGATGAATGTCGATCCGAACGTGGCCAGCTTCTATGGGGGCACGGGTCTGTTGATCGTCATCAGCGTGGCCCTCGATTTGGTCCAGAAAATCAACAGTCATCTGGTAATGCGGAATTATCCAGGATTGACGGAAGATTAATCGCGCGATTTATCGTTTCTCACGGGATTTATCCTTTCGCGCGAAACGATAAATCGCAGGCGCACTTGCTAAAGGAAATGTCATTTCGGAGAATGATTGGTGAAGAGTTCCGGCTGGGGTCTGTCGCTCCGGCCCTCCTACAACGGCAATGAATGTGCCGCCCCGTCCTCTTGATCCAGGCTGGGTGGCGGAACAGGGCCATCCATGCGTCTTATACTTCTCGGTCCGCCAGGATGCGGTAAGGGAACCCAGGCCAAGCTGCTCTGCGAGCGTAACAGTCTGGAACATATCGGCACCGGCGACATTCTCCGCGAGGCGATTCGCCAGAAGACCCCGGCCGGACAGCGAGCTCATCCCTATGTCGAAAAGGGATTGCTCGTTCCCGACGATCTCGTCAACGACGTCGTCGCGGAGCGCTTCAACCTTAACCATCCTCCCGAACGCTTTGTGATGGATGGTTATCCGCGCACTCTCGCTCAGGCCGTCGCCTTCGATCAGGTGTTGCGGCAACACTTCCTCGATCTGAACGCCGTCATCTTTTTGCAAGTTAGCGACGAAGAAATCATCGCGCGGGTGAGCGAACGTTGGAGTTGTCCCAAACCGGGCTGTAAGGCGACCTATCATACGAAGTCCAAACCGCCGAAAGTCCCTGGCATCTGCGATTATTGCGGTACGAAACTCATCCAACGCGAGGACGACCGTCCCGAGACGGTGAAAGCCCGGTTGGTGGTGTATCATAACAATATTGGACCGCTGGAAGGTCATTACCGCGTTCAGAATCTGCTGTACGAGGTTGCCGGTCATGGAGCGATCGAAGAGGTATACGCCAACATCATGAATGTCTTGAATGGAAAGGCGAAACGTAAGTGTTAAGGGCGTTTTTTCCCCAGAAGCCGGAGTTGAAGTCGCAGCGCGAGATCGGCCTGATGCGCGAGGCCGGCAAACTCGTAGCCGAGGCACTGCGTCTGTGCCGGAGCATGGCCAAATCCGGTACGAAAACTGTTGAGATCGACCAGGCCGTCGAAGCCTTATATGCGTCGCGCGGTGCGCTACCGCTTTTCAAGGGCTATCCCGGTCGAGTGCCGTTTCCGGCCGTGACGTGCATTTCCATCAACGAGCAAGTGGTCCACGGCATCCCGGGCCAGCGCGTCATCCGCGAAGGCGATCTGCTGAAAATCGATACTGCGTGCAAACTCAATGGCTGGTGCGCGGATGCGGCCATCACGTTGATGATTGGCCAGGTCAGCCCGGAAAAACGCCGGTTGGTCGAGGTCGGCGAATTGGTATTGAAGACGGCGATGGTAGAGATGGCGCGGCGCAAGTGGTGGTCGGAAGTTGCCGGGCACATGCAGCGCGTAGCCGAGTCCGCCGGATTCAGCGTGGTAACACAGTACGTCGGCCACGGCATTGGCCGCGTCATGCACGAGAACCCGCAAGTGCCCAACTTCGTCAACCGCGAGCTGCGCAAGCACGATTTCAAACTGGAAGAAGGATTGGTCCTAGCCGTCGAGCCGATGGTTAACATGGGCCGCGGGGATACCGACACGCTGCGCGATCACTGGACGGTGGTAACGCGCGACGGGCTGCCGAGCGTCCATGTCGAGCACACGTTGGCTGTGACCCGCGAAGGCGTCTACGTCGTCACGGCGGATGAAGAGACGCTCATCCCGCGCGCGTAGAGCATTAATTGTTTATTCGCGACCCGAAAGGGGCGCGATTCATCGCTTCGCGTGAAGCGATGAATCGCGCCCCCTTGCCGGAGTAGGCATGGATTGCTATAGTTACGCTTTCCTATTCCGGCACAAGATCTGCTGATGGGAGTTGACGATGAAGGTTCGTTCGAGTGTGAAGCGCATCTGTGAAAACTGCAAGCTGGTGCGTCGGCACGGCAAGCTGCTGGTGATTTGCAGCAATCCCCGTCACAAACAGCGCCAGGGCTGAGCGAGGAGTACCACCATGCCGCGTATCCTGGGTGTTGACCTGCCCGCCGATAAGCCGACGCATATTTCACTGCGCTATATTTACGGCATTGGCCCCACACTGGCCCTGCGTCTGTGTGAGCAGGCGCATGTTGATCCGCAACGCCGCGCCAAGGAACTGAGCGACGAGGAAATCGCCCGCTTGGCGACCATCCTGGACCGTGAATACACGGTCGAGGGACCGCTGCGCCGCCAGACGCAGCAGAATATCGCGCGGTTGAAAGACATTCAATGCTACCGCGGGCTGCGTCACCGTCGCAGTCTGCCGGTGCGCGGCCAACGGACGCGCACCAACGCCCGCACTCGCAAGGGGCCGCGCAAAACCGTCGCCGGCAAGAAGGGCGTCAAGGAAATGCGCGGTTAACGTAGAGGGAGAATCGCATCCGTGGCCAAGAGCAAGAAACGCAAGCAACGACGCAACGTCAGCCGAGGAGTGGCCCACATCAAGGCGACGTTCAACAACACGATTGTCACGATTACGGACACCAACGGCGATACGCTTTGCTACGCCTCGGCGGGCACAGTCGGCTTCAAGGGCAGCCGCAAGAGCACGCCATTTGCGGCCCAGCGTGCTGCCGAGGTGGCCGCCGAGCGCGCCACCAAGTTCGGCCTCAAGGAGGTCGAGGTGCGCGTCAAGGGTCCGGGTTCGGGCCGGGAATCGGCAGTCACTGCCTTGCAGGCCGCCGGCCTGACCATCAAGGCTATTGAGGATGTCACGCCGTTGCCGCACAACGGTTGCCGTCCACCCAAGAAACGCCGTGTGTAACGCGAAGTTCTGAGTTCTGAGTTCCGAGTGTTGAGCAAGAACCCTCAATACTACGAATCCAGAATTCGGAACGAAGCGAAGGACTCAGAACTCAGAACTTGGTACTCAGAACTTAGATATGGCACGCACCATCGATCCGGTTTGTAGACTATGCCGCCGCGAGGGCATCAAGCTGTTCCTCAAGGGCAGCCGTTGCGATAGTCCCAAGTGCGCCATCGAGCGACGTAATCAGGCGCCCGGCATGCACTGGCACCGTCGTGGCAAGCCCAGCGAATATGGCATTCGTCTGCGCGAAAAACAAAAGCTCAAACGGTTCTACGGCGTTCTCGAACGCCAGTTCCGGCGTTACTTCGAGTTGGCCTCGCGCTCACCGGAGAACACCGGAGAAGTGCTCTTGACCATTATGGAACGCCGCCTTGATAATGTGGTCCACCGGCTCGGCTTCGCGCCGAACCGGGCGGCCGCGCGCCAGCTGGTCTCGCACGGCCATGTCCAGCTCAATGGCCACGCGTGCAATATCCCCAGCCTGCTACTCAAGGCCGGCGATACCGTAACCATCAAGAGCCGCCCCCGAAGCCTTCAACTGGTCAAGCTCCACTTGCAAGAAAATCCGCCGCCTGTGCCGGATTTCCTGGAACGTCTGGGTAACGAGCCGCCCGAAGGCCGTATGAGCCGGCTGCCCACGCGTGGCGACGTGGATCCCCGCATCCAGGACATCCGTGAACAGTTGATTATTGAGGTTTGTTCCCGTTAACACACATGAAGCCCGTAGTCCGTAGTCCGTACGCCGCAGCAAAGAATGACTACTTCTTTGTTGCGGCCTACGGACTACGGACTACGGACTAATGGAGTAAAACATGCGAATTCGATGGCGTGGCTTGGAATTGCCCAACCGCGTTGTCAGCGATCGCTCGACACTGACCGATACCTACGGCAAATTCACCGCCGAGCCGTTCGAGCGCGGTTTCGGCGTGACCGTCGGCAACAGTCTGCGCCGAATCCTTTTATCCAGCCTGGAAGGTAGCGCCGTCACCCGCGTCAAGATACAGGGCGTCCAGCACGAAATCAGCACGATTCCCGGCGTCGTCGAGGATGTCACCGACATCATCCTCAACATCAAGAGCCTGGTGGTGAAAAACGCCAGCGATTCCGCGCGCACACTGCGCATCGAACGCCACGAACGCGGGGTCGTCAAGGCCGCCGACATCATCACCGATCAGGATGTGGAAATCATCAACCCCGACCACATCATCGCCACTCTCACCGATGATGTCCCCTTCGTCGTCGAGATGCGCGTCGAGAACGGGCGGGGGTATCGTATGGCCGAAGAGAACGTTGAGATGGAGCGTGAGATCGGCGTCATCCCCGTCGATTCCAGCTTCTCGCCGGTCGTCCGCGTCAAGCACGAGATCGAGGACACCCGCGTCGGTCAGCGAACCAACTACGACAAACTCATCATGGAAATCTGGACCAACGGCACGATAACGCCGCAGATGGCCCTCGTCGAAGGGGCGAAGATTCTGCGGAAGCACCTTAATCCGTTTATCCAGTACGCAGAGCCGGGACCGGAAATCAGCATGGAAGAGCGGGCTGAGATGGGCGCCGGCGGCGAGCAAGTTGATCATGAACTAGAGCGCAAGCTGAACATGAGCCTGGCCGAGCTGGAGCTATCGGTGCGGGCGACAAATTGCCTCGAGTCCGAGGGCATCACTACAGTGCGCGATCTGGTCAGCCGCAACGATGAGGAGCTGTTGGAGGTGCGCAACTTTGGCGAGACGACGCTGAAAGAAGTGAAAGCCAAGCTGGAAGAGCGCGGCCTGTATCTGGGCATGAAACTGCCAGCCTCGCTGCGACGCTAATAGAAGAAGGGAACCACGAAAAACACGAAAAAAAGACAACGAGACTTGTCCGGCGTTGTTTTATCTCTCTTTGATCTTGTCGTTTTTCTTTGTCTTTTTTGTCTTTTTTTCGTGTGTTTCGTGGTTGGTTAATTTCTAACAAGTTGAGACTGCCATGAGACACCTGAAAGCCGGCCGCAAGCTGGGACGCAATGCCTCGCATCGACTGGCCTTGATGCGCAATCTGACGCGATCCCTCATTCAACACGAACGCATCATCACGACGGTCGAGAAGGCCAAGGAGCTGCGTCCGTTCGTCGAAAAGATCATCACGTTGGCCAAGAAGGGCACGTTGCACGCTCGGCGTCTCGTGCTGGCCCGCCTCGGCCCCCTCGCCAAGGCGGAATTCCACGATAACAAGGGCGAACCGACCGATGATTGGGTACTCAAGAAGCTATTCAAGGAAATTGGACCGCGCTTCGCCAATCGTCCCGGCGGCTACACGCGCATTATCAAACGCCATGAGCGCCGCCTCGGCGACGGCGGTCGCACAGCGTTCATTGAGCTGCTCAAGGAAGGCGAAACCAAGGTCCGCGCCAAAGCTCCCGCTCCAGCACCGCGCGTGACGGAGCCAACTCCGCCCGCTCCGCCCCCTGCCGAAACGACCCCGCCACAGGCCCCCGAGGCAAGCGCGACACCGGAAACTCCGCCGCCTGCCCCGCCGCAGGAGCAGCAACCCCCGGCGAATCCTTGAATCAATTCAGACGATAAGGTCCGCGCAGGAGAACAAGATCGCGTGAGCGCCCCGAGGAATTCTCTCGGGGCGCTCACGCGACCTTGCTCGCCATTGTGTCGAATCGGCTTCTCATCTCCCCAACCACCAGTTCTCGAATGTGCCGTAGTTGAGGATGCCCAGGTTGGCGGCGACGGCAAGAAGCGAAAGCAGCGTACCCCAAAGAGACCACCAGAAATCGGACTTGTGTCCGGGCCGCGCCAGCACCCATCCAATAATTCCGCAGATCAATCCCGGAACGCTCAAAAGCACTCCAAACGGCGCCAGGAACACGAACCCCAAACCAATGAAACCTAGGCAGACAGCGGCCGCGCCGAAACCCAAGGAAGTGCGGTTCACCGTCGTCGGGCCTCCTGGAACTGTCGCCATGACTCTTCTCCTTCCGATTACTATCTCGACAGGCCACGGTACCTTGCTCTTATTCCGACTGCCCGTTGTGGTAACGATTCTGTCGAGTTACCTATTTGCAAAAGTCGTTCCAGCTGCACCACAAAAGTGCTTCACGCGTCCTACGGGGGGTGCTATGCGACGAGGAAGCCATTCCAGTCAGAAAGTTGTTGAGACATTATCCAAGTTGACCGGTATACTTCATTGTTTACAACCTGCTGAGTCCGCGGTAAATCGAGGATCCGATCACAGGGCTTGTGATGGCGGCGCTAGTGACGGGAGCGTCGGGGTTTGTCGGCAGCCACGTTGTGGAGACGCTGCATGGCCAAGGTATTCCCGTGCGCGCCTTGGTACGTTCGGAGGCGACGGCTCAGCCGTTGCGCGATCTTGGGACCGAAGTGTATGTTGGCGATGTGTGCCAGCCACACTTCTTGGCCGAAGCGGTGCGCGGCGTTGATGTGGTGTATCACTGCGCCGCTGCCGTCGGGCCGGCGTATTCGCCGCGCGAAATCCACGACATCAGTCTAGCGGGGGTCCGGAATTTACTGGAGGCGTTGCGGCAATACGCTTCCGCCCGTGCGGTGGTTCTCACATCCGTCAATGTTCTCGGCACGCGGAATTTTGACCCTGCCACCGAAGCCATGCCCTGCCGCCGCTCTCGTGATGCCTCCGCCGACGTGAAAATCGAGATTGAGAGCCTGGCACGCGAGTATGTCGAGAGGCATGGCGTGGATGTGTCGATTCTACGGCCCGGACTGATCTACGGCCCGCGCGATCGGCATAACCTGCCGCAGATGGTTCGCGCTCTGAAACGCGGCAAATTCGCGTTTATCGGCAGCCGTGACAATGTCGCCCCCATTGTCTATATTGACGACGTTGTTGAAGCGATTCTAAGGGCCGGTCGGGCTCCCGCGTCACGAGGGCGCATTTATCACATCACCGACGGCTCACGCACCTCCATCGGCCAATTCATCGATCGACTGGCCGAGCTAGTGAACTGCCCGGCCCCGCGCAAAGTCCTGCCGTATGCTGTGCCGTACCTGGCGTGTGTCGCGTTCGATGCTTTGGCCGCGCTGCGCTTGTATCGTGGCCGACCGCCGATCACGCGCGCCAGCTTGCGACACCTGGGCACTTCGCGATTCCTCAGCATCGAAAGAGCCACCCAAGAACTGGGGTACGTTCCTCGTGTGTTCTACCAGGAAGGATTACGTACCGCCGTCAAATGGATGGAGGAGCACGTTCATGGGAATGATGGTCTTGCCTGAGTTGCCCGAAGAAATCTTGCGTTGCCGGGTCCACGATGTGATTCTCCGGCATTGGGTGCAGCCCCACCCATCTAAACCGCTTGACCTCGGAGTTCTGACGCGACCCCGCTCGTCTGCGGAAAGCGTCGAGCAACTTGCCCGCAACGTCCTGGACACCATGCTCACCCGGCAGTTCCGCGTCGGGCCGCTGCCGTCGGCCCAGATGTATGAGCACTTCTTGACGATCATCCAGCGTTTTGTGCAGAAGGGCAAACCGATCCGCGTGACAGTCGGCCATGGCCCGCTCAAGAATCCCAACGTCGTCGCCCATAGCCGCGTCGACTGGGCCGAATTCTTTGCACTGTGTCATCTCGTTGCCTGGCATAACAAGGTTCAGCGTGTTTATCCGCCGGGACTGCAATTTCAAATCTATTTTGATGATGAGACGCTGCTCTTGGCCAACTTCGCCGATAAGCGCCTTATGCGCTCGTACATGTCCTCCATCGCGGATCTTATTCGCGTGCTGGGGTATCAATCGGTTTTCCTGCCGCCGACGCGAATCACGAATTTCGCCTGGTTTCTGCGCTTCGGCCCTTACCAAATGTTCCGTTTCACCTTGATTCAGATCGCCGAACTGCGCGTGCGCCGTTGGGAGCGCGACCCGTCCAACAGCGAACAGATCGAACGTATGAAGGAATTTGCTCGTCGCAATGTGGCGGTGCCGGAGAAACTCGATCCGATGGCGCGGGAACGTTTCATCGAACGTGCCAGCCATCGCTTTCGCGTCTGCTGGGACGCGCTGCGAATGGGGGCCCAGATTTTTCCTGACCGCGAGCGTTTGTTGGCCTTATATCTTGATGGCTCGCAACACCATCGCCGGCAAACGGCGTTGCATTTGACGAGCGTGGACAAGGGACAAATGACGCAACCCTGGCAGGGCGAGGGCGTACTGCTCGACAACGGCCACGGAAAACTGGAGCCGTTCGTTCTCACGAGCGGCCGGCGCTCCCGCTATCATGTCCGTATGATCGACGGATTGAATCTCGTCGCTGCTCCCGGTTTCGATCGCCTTGCTGTGGTTTGGGCGCAAACCTCCGTTCGCCCTTCCCCCAGCGAGTCCGCTAACACGGCGGCCCCTCTCTCATGAGTGTCCCTCCCCCGGATTATGGCATCGATGCTCCACGTGCCGTCTCCGTTCTCTTTCTCCTCAGCGCCGCCGCGCTCGGCTTGGCGGCGCTGCTGTACGGACTCGGTTTGCTCAATGTTCTAGCCTTCCAATTGGCAGCCATCACCCTGGCTATTGTCGCCGTCGATCTGCTAATCGTCGCCCTGGCCATGTTGTGGTACAGCCGCGCCGGCAAAATGCGCCAACGCGATCTTCTTCTTGACGAGATCGCCTGGCGCGGCGATGAGCGAGTCCTGGACATCGGCTGCGGCCGCGGCTTGCTTCTGATTGGCGCGGCGCGCCGCTTGACCACGGGCAAGGCCGTTGGCGTGGACATCTGGTCAAATGTGGACCTGAGCGGAAATCGGCCGGAGACTACGCTGGAAAACGCCCGCCGCGCTGGCGTCGCCGAGCGCGTGGAAGTCAAAGACGCTGATGCCCAGGAACTGCCCTTCGAGGACGCCTCTTTCGACGTGGTGATCTCCAGCCTGGTGATCCATAACATCCCGAACCGACAGGGCCGTCAACAGGCCGTCCGCGAAATCGCCCGCGTATTGAAGCCTGGCGGCCGAGTCGCACTGCTGGATCTGCGCCACACTTCGGATTATGCCCGCATCCTGCGGGAATGCGGTTTGCTCGATTCGCGCCGCGCACCCGTTGGGATGTTTCTCACCTGGCTATTTCCACTCCTGACTTGCGGCGCTATTTGCTTCTTTCGCGTGACGGGACGGAAGTAGACGAACGGCATACCCTTTGCACTACTCATTTTCACGCCCCTCTGATTCTCCCGCAGTTCCCTTGAAAGGACGGATGCGCGATGTTCTGGAAACGTTGGGAGTTGTTCCATCTGCTGGGCATCCCGATCCGCGTCGATGCCAGCTGGCTTATCATTCTCGCCCTCTTGACAGGGAACCTGGCGCTGGTGTTCCAGCAGAATTTGCCGGAGATGGAGGCACCCCTCCGCTGGCTGCTGGCTTTCTTCACGGCGCTGGGATTTTTCCTGTGTATTGTGCTGCACGAGCTGGGGCACGCCGTGACCGCCCGCAAGCTGGACATACCCATGAACGGCATCACCCTCTTCATTTTCGGCGGCGTCGCGGAGATGGAAAGCGAGCCGCCCACGCCGCTGCGCGAGTTCCTTATGGCCATAGCAGGGCCGCTTGTCACGGTCGTATTGACCGTAATATTTGGATCACTTTGGTTGCTCGGCGCCTTATCTGGGTGGGCGAAAGCGATACAGCTAGTGTGCGAGAATTTGACTCTCATCAACGTCGGTGTGCTTGTCTTCAACCTGGTGCCAGCTTTTCCGCTTGATGGCGGCCGGGTACTGCGTTCGATCCTCTGGGCCGCCACGGGCAACGTGCGCCGCGCCACCCACGGCGCCTCGCTTGTTGGCCAAGGCTTCGCCTTCTTCCTGATCGCCGTCGGCGCGCTCAGTTTCTTCACTTCCAATATGCTCAGCGGAATCTGGCTCTTTTTGATCGGCTGGTTCCTCAACAATGCCGCCCGATCGAGCTACACATCGATACTCCTCCGTGAAGCCCTGAAAGGCGAGCCGGTTTCGCGCTTCATGAACCGCAATCCCATCACGGCTCCACCCTGGATCAACCTGCGCGAATTGGTGGAAGAGTATGTCTATCGTTATCACCGCAAGACATTTCCCGTGGTCGGCGACGGACGGATAGAAGGCGTCATCACCACTCAGGATTTGACCGAGTTTCCGCGCGAGCACTGGACCGAGCATACGGTTGCCGAGGCGATGCGCCGAGACCTAGACACCCTGAGCATCTCGCCGCAGACAGACGCCTTGCACGCTCTGGCCCGGATGCAGTCAACCGGCGCCAGCCGCCTGCTCGTCGTGGAGGATGGCCGCTTGGTCGGGATCGTCAGCCTCAAGGATTTGTCGCGCTTCTTCCACTTGAAACTGGAACTGGAAGATACAACAGCCGAGCCACCCGCCGCCGCGAGCAAGCAGCCACCTCAGGCTTCGTCGCAACCTCCCCACGAGACGACAGTTTAGCCGAGCCGCGCACACAGCACAGCGTGTGTAGAGCCGCGACCGGAAAGGGAGCCGGAGGCATTTCCGCTCCCTTCCGGTCACGGCTCTTCGCGCCGCTTGCTCAGAAACCACCTTGACAGGCTGTTGCGGATTTGTGAAAAGTCACCGCGCCACGGCAGGGTAGCCGTGCGGCGGCCGGTATCCGTCCAACTGGCGCCGAACGCTTGGAGACGATAGCCGATAGCCGGGTGAACGCATGGACGCGAGCAATGCCTCCGCAACGCCATCGAATTCGGTCGAGAATCGTTCGTCCAGCTTTTCGCTGCGCAGATTATGGCAAGTACCGGTGTTCTTCGTGGGTGTAGTCGCGGTCGTCACCGCTTGCCTGACGCGCGGCCTGGTCGCACCCGACCTGGTCCGCGAATTACACCATGAGTTGGCCGAAGCACGGCGGATGCTGCATCGAGACGCCAACGATCCCGATGGCGCTTTGCAGAACGCGCAACAAGCCGTGGACAACCTCATGTACGACCAGGGCCGAGCCGCGGAAGCATTTTTCCTGCTTGGCTGGGCCCATCTCCGAGTCGCCGATAAGCCAGGCGAGCCGGCGGCCGAGGAACACTGGCGCGAGGCGCGCCGATGCTTGCAAGAAGCGGAACAGCGCGGCCTGGCCGGTGAAGACGTGAATCAACTGCACTACTTGCTGGCCAAGCTCAGTTTCCACCTGCGTGAAAAGCCTTCTCAGGTGATCGAGCAGCTCAAGGCCAATGTGGACTTCGCCGACGACCGTGCCGAGGCACTTACGCTGCTCAGTCAGGCCTATCTGCGCGAGACCCCTCCCAACTTGCGGGAAGCGCTCAAAACGAACAAGAAACTCCGTGAAGAGGTGCCGCAGATCGGTGAGGATGTTCTTGGTCCCGCGAAGCTGGCCGGCGCCAAGTTGCTGCTCCAGCTCAATCAGCGCGAGGAAGCCCGCAAGACACTGGAAAAGATCAACTCCCAGGCGCCGCCGGCGATCCTGTCCGAGAAGAACATGCTTCTGGCCGGACTCTATCAGGAAGAACACAAATGGGAGGAAGCGGCCGCGTTGTGGCGGGCGGTGCTGAGTGAGAAGAGGGTGCCGCTGAACGAGGCCGGCGGCGTGCTCTACAACCTCGGCGTCTGCTGCCGTCGCCTGGATCAGACCGAGGCGGCAGCGGAGGCGTGGGCGGACTGCATGCGACGCTCCCAGGGCGAGGAGGCACAGGCGGCCGCGCTGGCGTTGGCGGAGCTTCGTCTGCACGAAGCCAACTCGGAGAAGGGCGTCGCCATGCTTGCCGAAGCAGTCGCCAAAGTCCGTAAGGCCGAGGATTGGAAAAACTCCCTCATGGAGCTGGCCAACGTGCGGGAGTTGTTTGAGCAGGCAATAACGAGTTATCGGCAGGCCGATCGGTTCGAGCTGGCCGTGCGAACCGCGGAGTTGTACGAGCGCGTGGCTGCCCCGCCCAAGGCCCAGCTGCGACGCGCCGAGTTGAACGGCGACTGGGCCAAGTCCGTTCGGGAGCGCGCTCGAACGGCCAAGGACGAGGCCACACGCAAGAAGGACGAGACCATCGCCGATGAATTGCTCCGCCATGCCGCTGAGGCGCACACCGAGGCCGCTCGGCTCCTCAGCGAAAAAGCGGAGCGGGAAGATCACCTCTGGCTCAGCGCCGTCTGCTCTTATGAGGGACACGATTATTCCCGCGCCGCCGACAAGTTGAAGGAGATCGTCGAGCACGAGAAGGACAATAGCGATCGCTTAAGCGAAGGATTGTACTTGCTGGGCGAGGCGTGCCGTAACCTCAACGACATCAAGGCCGCCGAAACCGCCTATAAGGCATGCGTGGAACGCGACGCTCGGTTCACGTATCGCGCCCGTTATCAATTGGCGATGCTGGAAGTGGAGGCGGGACACATTGATCTCGCGGTCCATGAGCTGGAGCAGAACATTCTGATCGAGCATCCCTATTCTGATCCAGAGGCCCAGGAAAAATCGCGTTTAGCGCTATGTTCGCTCTTGTACCAGAGCGCCGCTTCGCTGCCGCAGAATTATCGTAGGGTCGTGCAGCACCTGGAGACGCACCTCGACCACTTCGCAGTAACGCCGGAGTCGGTGCGGGCGCGCTATCAGCTGGCCGATTCCTACCGCCAGCTTGTTGCTCACAGCACGGTCAATCGCAGCGCACTCAGCATCAGCAGTGAGAAGGCACGCCCCGAAGCCTTTGAGCATTTTCTGGAGGAGAGCAAGAAGTCCTGGAGGCGCGCTGCCGAGGAGTTTGTCAAGCTGGAGGAGCTAATCAAAAACAAGGAATTGGCCACACTCTTGAGTCTCAAACAGCAGATGGAGATCCCCTTCCACATCGCCGACTGCTATTTTAACCTCGGCGAGTATGAAAATGCCCTCAGAAAGTACGAGGAGTTGGCAAACAGGTGGGATAAACACGAGCGTGGCTTACAGGCGTTGGGAGAGACGATCCGGTGTTACGCCAGCATGCGCGATTTCGAGCAGCTTCGTAAGCGTTCGGATGAAATCCGCGAACGATTAGCCACGACCGAGGGATTGACCGAAAACAAACGGCAACAGTGGATCGAATGGCTGAATCAGGTCAACAAGCCGCCCGAGCCGAACCGTAGCGGCGAGACCACGAATGAGCAACCGATAATCATCAAGCAGAACCGCGACGAGCCGAAAGTCATCAACGAACGCGGCCCCATGCTCGATCAACAAAAATAAAAGGGTTCACAGGTACCTCACGGCTCCGGCTGTCGCGAGACGCGCCGCTTGCGCCAGTGTGTGCGACAGCCGTGCCAATGGCCCGCCAGCAACACGCCGAAGTAGAAAGAAGGAGAAACGATCGTCCGGTAGCCCGGAAACAGGTCGCGCCGAAACGACCCGAAAAGATAGCGCGTCAGTCGAAAGGGTAGCGACCAGAGCGGACGTTTGAGCATCATGTACATGTAGTTGTGGTAGGTCCGGTAGAACCAAACATCCGAGCGACGCCGGTTCGAACAGCCTCCCTCCATCTCGGCCCGATGCAGCACGATCACGTCGTCTCCCTGGGCGATCTTCCATCCGGCTCGACAAAGTCGGTAGGCGACATCGGACTCATCACCCAATGTCGAATAATAGTTTTCATCGAACCCGCCGATTTCCTGGATCGCCTGCTGTCGAAGCGACATATTCACGCCGCACAGGTCATCGCCAGCGCTGTCTTTGGGATCAAAGAAAGTGCCGCCATCCGGCAAGACCGCCGCGCCGGCTACGGCGCCAACCGGGGGTCGTCGTAGTAGCGAATATGCCGGGAAACGAAGTCCGCGTCGCTTACGAGCACATCATCGTCAACCAAGATGGCAATCGGGTTTCTCGCCAGCTGCAACCCGCGTTCCTCGCCGCTGGCAGCGACGGGATCTCAAGCCGCGAGATCCGAAAAGCCGGATTCGCCGCGAGTCTATCGAGCGCGGCTTGTGTGGCGTCGTCGTGTACGGGAGTCTGATCGATAACGAGGAGTTCGTCGTCGCCGCGGAGGCATGGCACAAGCGAATGGAGGCAATAAATCAACACCTGCTCGCGACCATAGGTGACAACAATGATGGATGCCGCCTGGTGCATGAGGCCGTGATCCGGTGATGTTTGAGGCCACTACAGCATCGTACTGGTTGCCTCGATCGGAGACGAGAAATTGGTCCGCGCAAATTGCCCCCATATTCCTACAACAACCGGCGCGCTTCTTCCTGGCACTTCTGCGCGGCTTCCTTTTGTCCCAGGCGACGGTAGCACTTTACCAGGTCCGACAGAGCCGCCGCGTAGTCGGCACGTGGAAGCAAGCTCTGCTCTTTCTGGGCGGCGCGGAGTTGCTCCAGACAGTCCCTCGCCTCCGGTAGATTGTCTAAACCGAGATACGCTTGCCCCAATGCGCGGAGCGTCCGTGCTCCCATCGCGTCCAACACGGCCCACTCCGGCGGCCGATGCACATCCAGACGATCGATCACCTGTTCATACGACCGGGCAGCCAGCAAACGGCGCACTTCGCGAAATAATTCGTCCACGGCGTCAGGTGAGCCGGGAGCGTTCGCGACCGGAGGCGGAACTCCGGTCGCGAACGCTCCCGGCTCACCTGACGCTTCCCGCTCGCCTAACGTTACCGGTTCCCCAGCTTCACACGCCTCGATGGCGGCAAGCAGGCGGCCGGCGTCGGCGAAACGGCGCTCTGGCTTTACTTCCAGGCAACGAAGAATTAGCACGTCCAGCCAGCGATAATCGTTGCGGATCTCATTCTGAACGGTGGAGGGAGGAGGAAAGCGCAGCGTCTTTTTCAGACGCAAATGCTCGTCGCGATGATCGCTTTTGTCGTCGAGAGACCACGGAGCCGTCAAGTGCGGGCCGCCGCCGGTGAACAATTCGTACATCAGCAAACCGAGACTGTACACATCTGACGCCGGGGTGGACCGGCCAAGCAGCGTCTCCGGGGCCATGTACGTGAAAGTGCCGAGCGATCCCGGTGCGAAGCCAAGGCGGCGGTCGGCGTAGGCGGCGAGGCCAAAGTCCACAATGCGGATGACGCCGCGACGATCCACCAAGATATTGTCCGATTTCAAATCGCGATGCACTGCACCTTGGCCGTGAACGAGAGCCATGCCCCGGCAAATCTGCTTGATGAAGCGCAGGCCCATCGACACGCTGATGCGCCCTGCCGCCCGCATGTGCGATAACAGCGGCAAGCCATCGACGTATTCCATGACAAGAAAAGCCCGGTTATCCAGTTCCGGCAACAGACCCATGTCATGAATCTGCACCAGATGGCGGCGGCCGGCGTCATCAAGTCCGACGCTGGGCGCCGCGAGGAGTTGGGCGAGGATGAGGGCGTCGCCGAACAGATAGGGGGCCGTCTCATCAGTCAACTCGGTTTGCCGCGAGACCTTGACTGCCACGGGCCGAACCAAATGCCGACAGAAATACTGTTCGGCCCGGAAGACCACGCCGAAAAAGCCGCTGGCCTGCACATCCAGCAATTTGTACTTGCCGGCGAGCGTTTGGCCGATCAGTCGTTGTTCGAGCGAGGTACTGGGTTCCACGGTTCGTTCCTGCCATGAAGTCAGGATACCACTGGCAGCGATCCTTCCGCCGCCCGCTTACGGATGTCCTGCGTGATGCGCATCGAGCAGAATTTGGGACCGCACATAGAGCAGAATTTGGCCGACTTGAACACTTCCTGCGGCAAGGTCTCGTCGTGCATG
>DASRBG010000069.1:0-3007 GCA_035653735.1 Gemmataceae bacterium | reverse complement strand
ATGGATATCTACCTCGCCGAAGGCCTCACCCGGGGAAAATCCAAGCCGGAAGAGGACGAAAAGATTTCGTGGCGAATCGTCTCCCTGGCCGAAGCCGAGCGCTGGATTCGCCAGGGCAAGATTTGCGACGCCAAGACTATTGCCGGCCTCCTCTACTACTCGAAATTCCTGCGCCGCTCGTAGGCTGCGTGCTCCATACGCCTCCGTATTGCCTCATGTGCCTGTCGGACGGGCACACGGCGTGTGCTCGTTCAGAATGATGGTGACACTCGGTAGAGTGTCAGGATGGACAAGATTCGGTGGTATGAGCTTCCTGAGGCGCGCCAGCTGGCGCGCCTCGGGAGAAAGTTAAACCGGGCGGAACGTCGAACGCACCTGCCGGCATTTCAGTATTAGCCGACAGACTTTTTATCGCTGGTGGCGGCGTTTCGACCGGCACGATCTACGCACCCTGGAAGCGCGTTCCCACCGCCCACACCATGTGCGCCAGCCCACCTGGTCCGCCGCCGCGGCCGAGCGTCTTTGGGCGTGCGGCGCGAAAACCCGCGCTGGGGCAAAGACAAGCTGGTGGTGTTGCTCCGGCGCGAGAACTATCGCCTCTCCACCTCGATGGTCGGACGCATCCTCACGCACCTGAAGCGGTGGGAAGTGTTGCACGAGCCACCCCGACTGGCTGTGTTGCTCCGGCAACATCGCAAACTGCGAAAACGTAAGCGTCCGGTTTAGGCCGTGTAGACGGACAGTCGGAGGGCAAGGATGATGATCTTTGTGGACACGATGATCGTGTCCACAAAGGTGAATCGTGGACACTTCGCAAGCCATCCAAGTGAGAGGCAGTAGGCCGAAGCGGCGATTCCGCACGGTAGAGGAGAAGCGGCGGATCGTCGAGGAGACGCTGGTGCCCGGCGCTTCGGTTGCACGCGTGGCGCGAGCGCACGGGGTGAACGCGAACCGGGTCTTTGGGTGGCGACAGCTCTATCGGCAAGGACGGCTGGAGCGGAAAGAGAGTGACGCGCCGAGTCTGCTGCCGGTCTGTATAACGGGGGGCCGGTGGCCACGCGATCGGTTGGTGCGCCTACACGCCGAACTTCTTCCGGCGTGATTCACATTGAGCTTCCGAAAGGCCAACTGCGGATTGTCGGGCGCGTGGACGCCGAAGTGCTGCGCGTGGTGCTGGAGAAGTTGCTGGCATGATCAGCTTGCCGGCCGGAACGCGCCTCTGGATCGTGGCGGGCGTGACCGACATGCGGCGTGGGTTTATGGGCCTGGCGGGGATAGTTCAAACGGCGCTCGCGGAAAAATCCGTTCTCGGGACAGGTCTTCATCTTTCGCGGGCGTCGTGGCGATTTGATCAAGCTGCTGTGGTGGTCGGGTGAGGGTCTCTGTTGATTTGCAAAGAGGTTGGAGCGCGGGCGCTTCATCTGGCCACAAGCGACGAGCGGAACGGTTTCGCTGACGCCGGCGCAGCTCGCGATGTTGCTCGAAGGCATCGATTGGCGGCGGCCCGCACGCAGCTACGCGCCGCAGATGGCGGTGTGAGCAAAAAAGTTTGCATTTTCTTGCGCCTTTTCATCCGGCTGTAAAAAATCTGGTGTAGAGTGGCGAGCGATGGCTGCTTCGCCGCGTGCCCTTCCTGATCTGCATCAACTGGACTCTGCATCCCTCCGTGCGCTGATTCTCTCCCAACACGAGCAGTTGCTCTCGCGCGACGCGGAAATCGAGCACTTGAAGCTGCTGATTGCCAAGCTCCGCAGGATGCAGTTCGGGCGCCGGTCGGAGAAGCTAGCCTGGCAGATCGAGCAGCTGCAGTTGCAACTGGACGAGTTGTAGGCGAGCCGGGCCGAGCAGGCCGCTTCGGTTGCGGAGCGAATCGCGGGGCCTGAAATGGCTCACAGCAGGAAACCGGCGCGGCGGCCGCTGCCGGAACACTTGCCGCGCGAGACGCGGAAGATTCCGCCGAAGCACACCGCGTGTCCCGACTGCGGCGGGGAGCTGAAGCATCTGGGCCAAGATGTTTCGGAGATGCTCGAATACATCCCGGCGAGTTTCAAGGTCATTCGACAGGTGCGGGAAAAGCTGGCCTGCGGGCGGTGCGAGAAGATCGTGCAAGCAGAAGCGCCGAGCCGTCCCCTCGCACGGGGCATGGCGGGCCCTGGACTTCTGGCGCACGTGCGGGTGTCGAAGTACGGCGATCACCTTCCACTCTATCGCCAAGAAGAGATTTACGAGCGCCAAGGCGTGGAACTGAACCGCGCGACGCTCGCCGATTGGGTAGGCGGCACGAACACGTTGCTGCAGCCGCTGGTCGAAGCGCTGCGGCGACACGTGCTGAGCGCGACGAAGCTGCATGCCGATGACACGCCGGTGCCGGTGCTGGCGCCGGGACTGGGAAAAACCAAGCTGGGACGGCTGTGGACTTATGTGCGCGATGATCGACCGGCAGGAGACCAAACGCCTCCGGCGTGTGGTTTGCCTACTCGCCGGATCGCAAGGGCGAGCATCCGGCTGCGCACTTGCGCAGCTTCACGGGCACGCTGCAGGCTGACGCGTATGCAGGGTTCGATGCGCTCTACGAGAGTGGGCGTATCCAGGAAGCCGCCTGCTGGGCGCACGTGCGGCGGAAGTTCTACGATCTGTACGTGGCGCACAAGTCTCCGGTCGCGCAGGAAGCGTTCCGCCGCATCGGCGAGCTCTACGCGATTGAAGCAGACATTCGCGGCAAGCAATCCGAGGAACGCCGCCGGGTGCGCAACGAGCGCAGCCGGCCGTTGCTGGACTCGCTGAAGCAGTGGCTCGAACAAACTTTGGTGAAGCTGTCGAAGAAATCGGAGACGGCCCAGGCGGTGCACTACGCGCTGGGACGATGGGAAGCCCTGCTGCGCTATGTGGACGATGGTCGTTTGGAGATGGACAACAACGCTGCCGAACGAGCGTTGCGTGTGGTAGCGCTGGGCTGGAAGAATTACCTGTTCGCGGGATCGGACCGGGGCGGCGAACGCGCCGCTGC
>DASRBG010000068.1:0-4184 GCA_035653735.1 Gemmataceae bacterium | reverse complement strand
TGGCAGGAAAGCCGTTTCAAGCCGGACGCGGTCAGCGCCAAAGGCGCGCAGGGCATCGCTCAATTCATGCCTGCTACCGCGAGGTCAAGCGGTCTGGAAAATCCCTTCAATCCGCTCGAGGCGATCACCAAATCCGGTGAGTTGTTGCGTAGTCTGCGCCATGAATTCGGCAATCTCGGTCTTGCCGCAGCCGCCTATAACGCTGGATCGACGCGAGTTCACGACTGGCTTGGAGGACGCCGGCCACTTCCAAAGGAAACGAGGGCGTATGTGCGGATTGTGACTGGGCGCTCTGTCGATGAATGGGCGGCTGGAGGCCAAGCCAATCTTGTCCAAATGTCCTCTCTGGAAATCCCCTGCGATTTGCCGATCGCCACGCTGATTCAGCCCAAGCCCTCGCCTGGGAAGGCTGAAACCGTCAAACCATGGGGAGTCGAGATCGTCGGTGGGCCAACGGCGGAAAAGGCGCTCGCGCGCTACCGCGAATGGGAGCCGAAATACGCAAGCATCGTTGCCGGTCGCGAGCCTCATGTCGTGATACGCGGAATCATCGGCTGGATGGGCGCTGTTAGGGTCCGGCTCGGCGAAGACACCAGGAGCGGGGCCGATAAGCTGTGCGCCTCGTTAAAAGCTGCCGGCACCTATTGCGATGTGATGCGCAACTGAATGAAGGCCGCAGATGCTTGTTTGATAGAAACACTCGCCGTCATGCGATTCCGTCCAGCTCCATCGCTCTTCTAAGCGCGAGCGCGCAACGCGGTGGCGGCTTGCTGGTTGGCGTTGGCGCGGCGCTCGCGACCGGCGGCAATCCGCTGGTTGAGGCGGCGCAGGATTTCCGGCGGCGCGGTTTCGGGCGAGCCGGAGGCGAACGGCGGTGCCGGGTTATATTCAAGCCGAAGCTGGACGGCTTCTGCCGTCGGCCGGTCGGTCAGGTGTGATGCCAGCGTCAGCGCGAAATC
Organism: Gemmataceae bacterium; assembly: GCA_035653735.1. Taxonomy (GTDB): domain Bacteria; phylum Planctomycetota; class Planctomycetia; order Gemmatales; family Gemmataceae; genus JAJPHU01. Next base: position 3,225 of record DASRBG010000068.1, on the reverse strand, counting down.
GATGCCGGCGGTAACTCCGCCGCCGGTGACGCGGTTGCGGTCAACGCAGACCCGCGTCTTCGTCGGCAGCGCGCCATAAGGCTCAAGATACTCCATCGCGGTCCAATGCGTCGTGGCCTTATAGCCTTTGAGCAGCCCGGCAGCGCCCAGCACCAGAGATCCCGTGCAGACCGAGGTGACGTATTTCGCTTCTCGCGCCTGCGCACGAAGGAATTGCAGCACCTCGTCGTCTACGACCATGTCGTCGGTGCCCGCGCCACCCGGCACGCAGATCACGTCGAGTTGCGGACAATCTGCAAAGCTGACCGTGGGCATAATGGTGAGCACGGTGTCGCTGGCAACCGGCTCGAGCCGCTTCCAGATCAGATGCACTTGCGAGCCCGGCAGGCTCGAGAACACCTGCAGAGGACCGGTGAAATCGAGCTGGGTCACGTTCGGAAAGACGAGGATTCCAATCTGCAGCGGCTTTGTCATGGCATGTGTCTATCGAGATCGAGCTTGACGGCCCCATTATGACATGGTGCTCTCATGTCCAGAATGGCGTAGTTCCCTCATTTTAGGACATGAGCCATTCTAGTGCCTATTATCAGACCTTCGGACGATTTCGTCCACGCGAGCTTTCAATGCAGCGGGTGGAGAGTCACCGTCCGCTAGGCGACTGCGAATGACGCTAGTCGCCCGCTCCGCCTCGGCATTGTGACCGATCGCAAATTCGATCTCCGCCATAGATACGAGAATAAACCAGTTGTCCGGGTAAATAAGAAATGCCCTTCGTATGGTCTGCGATGCGGCTTGTAGCTGATTACGCTTCCGCAAGTCCTCGGCATAGTCGTAAAGCAATCCAGGGTTAGAGGGGAGCTTCGATAATGCTTGCACTAAGACCTCGGTCGCCCCGTCGGCATCCCCGTTCAATCGCAGCGTAACTGCTAACCTTCGATAAACGGGACCAAAAAGTGGATTGAGTTCGATCGCCCGCCGATATGAGGAGATCGCTTCCGCATTTCGCCCCATCCTCTGCTGGACCAGCCCCAAAATAGAGTATGCGCCAGGTTCATCCGGAAATCGCTCTGCGTTGGTTTGCGCCAATGCCAGAGCTTCATCGTGCCTGTTGGCGTAAATTAGTGCAAACGCCTTCGAACTATCTGAAGGGTATGCGTCACCCCCGAACGAGCGCGCTTGGTCCGAAGCGGCCAACGCCTCATCTATTCGCCCCTGAGTAGCGAGTATATAGGATTTAAGATTGCTTGCGTATTTTCTCGTAGTCGGATCGGGACTTGCGAGGGCGACTGACAACAATCGGTTTGCTGTTTCAATATCACCATATTCACGAAAATAAATCCCAGCAGCGATCTCCGGATCGATTCTTTCGAGCAAATTCATCGCACCCTTGACGAAGAGGTCGTCCGCTCCATTCGTTGATTCAACATCAATAAGTACGTCTCGACCTGGTGAACGACGAAGCCGAAGCCGGGCGATTGCGGTATCGTTCTGCTTGCGGATCGTGACTTCACCCGATAGCTGGATGACCTTTGTTCCAAAGAACCGCCTCACCAAGGATTGGAGAGAACCTATATCCATCGTCCCCGACGCTAGCTGAATAGACGCGACCTCCTCCAGGAAATTGGTGTCGCCCACTTCCGTCTTCGGCTTTGATGCCACCGAAATCTTGTTGAGCGTTGCTATTTCATCCAGCAAGCGCTGTGTGGCCGAGTCGGCAGAATAACCCAGTTTTTCAAACTCCTCCGGAACTCGTAGGGGCGCCATCAGAACGGGAACAGAGAGCATAGTCCTTGAGATGATTACGATGGCGACGATTGTCGGAACGATTGCTGTCAGGGCAACGACTAGCGTTCTCGCGAAAAGATAAAGTTCAGTGTTCGTTCGACGAGATAGATGAACATGTACAGAGGAAGGTATCGCCAGCAAGGCGGAAGCCAGGCTCTTGCGCCTCAGGGCCGGGGCAGATTTTGGGGTCTCAGACATTCCCGCTAGGACGACTACCTTATCTGAGCAGCTACTTGAGAGGCGACCCAGCGATGGCCCTCAGCTGTCAGGTGAATCCCGTCGGATTGGGACATGCCCTTCTGAAGGGCCGCCCGAACGTATGGCATGGCATTGATAACGCGGATGCCGCGCGCAGACAACTGGGACGTGATTTGTGTGAAATTCGAGCGTGCTTGTCCAACAGAGCCGCCACGCATTACATCGTTCCGCCCGCCTATCGCGAGTACTACAATTCGAGTGCCTTGTGGAACATCTGAATTCAGCCGCGAGATGATGCCTGCGGTAGTATCCCCAGAGATTCCTGCATTGGCGACCGAGTAGGATTTGCCCTTCGCTTTCAGCATAGCTTCGAGCTGCGCCGGGAAACTCTCCGACGACGACACTCCGTATCCTTGGACGTTACTGGCGCCGAGCGCTACGATCTGTGCGCTTGATGGTGACGGGTGGATTGCCGCTACCATAAAGACCGCAACCGCACAGAAAGGAGAAATTGCTAGACGTACTTGTTGAACAAGCATTGGAAGCCTCCAAATCTTGCCGGGATTCGAGTCGTATTATTAACGCGGCCACCGTCCCCGAAAGCGACGCTGCCAATCTAGTGACAATGCAAAACTCAAAATCCTTAAAGGAATGACCCAGACCGACTTCAAATCGGGTCCAATCCTAAGTCAAGATTGGTTTACTGGAAACGTGCAAGTGGACGGCTGCCTCCCAACTACCTAATGATGACGTCGTGGCCGCCAGCGTCTTCGCTGCCATCGTCGAAGGGGCGCGCGGGACGCCGCCAGTCCAATCTCGGTGTTCGAAATTGCCGGCCGCTATGCCGGCAAGACCATGCAAATCAAACTGCTTTCCGAAACGCCTGGTCCGGTGCGCTCCTCCTCGGGCGTCGAAATGCTGGCGCGCGGTTTGCGATCGGCCGGCGCGCTCACCACCCTGATCGTTGCCGGCGGCGAGGGTGTTCGCGCGGCATCACACTCGGCTCGAGTACTTGGCTTTGTGCGCGCGGCAGCGCGTCGCGGTACTCGCATCGCCAGCGTCTGTTCGGGCGCCTATGTCCTCGCCGAAGCCGGCCTCCTGGATGGCCGTCGCGCCACCACACACTGGCAGCGCACGCGCATTTTCGCGTAACCTATCCCAAGGTGAAACTGGAGCCTGACCGGATCTTCGTCCGACGGCAACATCTGGAGTTCGGCCGGGATAAGCGCCGGCATCGATCTG
>DASRBG010000067.1:0-2646 GCA_035653735.1 Gemmataceae bacterium | reverse complement strand
CGGGCGAAAACCGGGGTTGGCGGCCAGATGAACACCATCCACTTCAAGCGATAGCCAATGCTCAATTGGATCTTCAAGAATCGCCTCGCTGGGCGGAAGGACGAGGTGCGCTCTGCGGCATCCGACCTCCCGCGCGAGCGGCGCAACGTTGGCCTGTGGAACAACCCGGTGCCCGACTACAGTCGCGTTGCGCCGAATCCGCTGCTGCGGAACCAGGCACGTTACCTGGTGGCGAACAACGCTGTGGCGGCGCGCGCGGCACAGGCGTTCGTCGACAACGTGATCGGCCCGGGCATCACTCTGCTGCCCAAGATCAGAGATGCCGCGCTCAAGGGCCTGCTCCTCAAACGGTGGAACCGCTGGACCGAGGGTTCCGACGCCGACGGGATGCTGAACTGGTACGGGCAACAGGCCCTCGCCGCCAGGTCGATGTTTGTCGATGGCGAGGTTTTCGTCCGGATGCTCGCGGACAGCGACGGCATGCTGCGGCTGCAATTGCTGCCACCCGAGTTCATCGACACCACGATCATTCGGAACAATGTCATCGCCGGGATCGAGTTCGAGGGCTCGCGCCGCTCGGCCTACTTCATGTACGAATGGCATCCGGGGCAGCCGGGACGCCTGCCGCGGAGCATCCGCATCCCGGCCTCGGAAATGCTCCACATCTTCCGGCCCAAGACGCCCGGCCAGCTTCGCGGCGTGACGGAATTGATGGCGATCCTCGGACGGCTGAACGACCTGGACCAGTTCGACCGCGCGACCCTCGTCAAGCAGAAGACCGGTGCCTTGCTCACCGGCTTCATCACGACACCAAACGAAAACCCGCTCGGCGCGAGTAGAGCCGAGGATGGCGCATGGACAGCCAGCCTGGAGCCGGGCACGATTCAACGTCTCTCGCCCGGCGAGTCTATGGAGTTCTCCGATCCTCCCGAGACTGCGGGCTACTCGGACTTCGCCAAAACGCAGCTTCGGCTCATCGCCAGCGGCCTTGGGTTGCCCTACGACGTCGTCACCGGCGATCTCTCGGACACAAGCTACAGTTCGGCGCGCGTGGGACGGATCGAGCTCCGCAAGTACATCGACGCGCTGCAATGGCAATTCATCCACATGCTCTGCCGCCCGGTGTTTCAGCGATGGGTGGAACTCGAGATCCTGCGCGGCACGCTGCCTCCTGTGGAGGGCGGCGTTCAGGAGTATATGGACAACATCTCTTGGGCGCCGCCTGCCATGCAGATGACCGATCCGCAGCGCGAGGTGGACGCCATGGTGCGGGCCATCCGAGCCGGGCTCATCTCGCGGGAGATGGCAGTAGCGTCGCTCGGCTATGACCTGGCCGAGGTGGACGCGCAGATCGCAGCGGGCAACGCGGCAGCCGACGCTGCCGGCATCGTTTTGGATTCCGACCCTCGCAAGGTCACACAGCAAGGCAACCCGGCCACAATCTGAGGAAATTCCTCAGGTGAGACCAACCCGCATCTTCGGAAATTCCGAAGATAGCTGACTTCCAACCATCACAAGGAGGCAAATGGAAGAACTCGTTACCCGCACGGCCACGCTCGAGCCAGCCACGTTCGATCCGGAACGCCGCACCGTGGAGGTGGTGTTCGCCACCACCGCGCCCGTGCGCAGGTTCGATCTCGAAGGGCCATACCAGGAGCGGCTGGACCTGTCGCCCGGCGCTGTTGACCTTTCGCAGCTGATCGGCGGCCCGGTGCTCAACTCCCACGACCGCATGGATGTGAACAGCATCCTCGGCGTGGTGGAAAGCGCTCAGGTGGATGGCGAGCGCGGCCTCGCCCGACTCCGGTTCAGCGAGCGCGCGGCGGCCATTCTCAATGACATTCGCGACGGCATCATCCGGTCGATTTCGGTCGGCTACGTGGTGAACCAACGGCGCGTGGAAAAGGATCCGGCGACGGGCATGCGCACGATTGTGGCGACTGCCTGGACCGGCAAAGAGATTTCCCTCGTGGCGATCGGGGCCGACCCCGCCGCGAAGGTGAGAGGAGCAACGATGGAGCAGACCCACGAAAACGAAATCCGGGTGATCGCCCAAATCGCCGGCCTTCAGGCCGACGACATGATCGCCCGCAACCTGACCCTGGACCAAGCCCGCGCGGAGGCGTTCGAAGCGCTGAAGCGCCGCGCCGGCCCTCCGATCCGGACGGCGCAGCCGGTGGTGGCGGCAAGCGGCTACGACGATCCCATGTTCCTGCGCGCCGCCATGGCGGATGCGATCTACATGAGGATCAACCCGACGCACAAGCCCGGCGAAGCGGCGCGCCCGTTCATCGGCCGCAGCCTGGTCCGGCAGGCGGAAGAACTTCTCCGCATTCGCGGCATCGAAACCATCGGCCTGTCGGATGCCTCCATAGTCGATCGCGCCCTCCATAGCACCAGCGATTTTCCGTTGCTGCTGGGCGACGTCGCTAACAAGGTGGTCCAGGAGCAGATGGCCGAGGCGCCTGCGCCCATCAAGCAGATCTGCCGCAAGGCGACCATCAACGATTTCCGCAATCGCTACTCGATCCAGTTGGGGCAAGCGCCCACTCTCATGAAGGTGAACGAGAACGGAGAGTTCAAATCGGGCACCATCTCCGAGGGCCGCGAGTCCTACAAGCTCGACACCTACGGCCGCATCTTTGG
>DASRBG010000066.1:0-6629 GCA_035653735.1 Gemmataceae bacterium | reverse complement strand
CTTCCTGAGTGAGGGTTGCAACACCTCGATTCTCAGGACGGGGCTCTCCAGTGCTACCACTATCCTCTCAACCGGCTACCGGCCTCTCGGCTCTTGCCCCCGCGCAGCGGGCTGGAGCGCAGCGACTTTGTGCATTGGCCCCTCGCGACCAAATCCGCTTGTCGCCTGCAGGTGGGCTCTGATGGGTAGGAACAGACTGTCATAAAGATCGGGCAAATCTGGCGCGATTGACCGATTCGGACATGAGCGACCTCGACGGCAGGCAAGATTGCTGTCGCAACAATACTCGGCGTCGAAAATGCGCCGTCGCGCCCGGCTGTCGCTGGTCGGCTCGCGAGATCGCCTTGCGACGGCAATCTCGCCTTGCCCACGCGCCATTGCGCGGCGCTCAGGCTGCTGCGACTGCACGCGGCCTCTGTAAGAGCCCAAGCGTCCGTATGAAAAGTTCCATTTCGGCGGCCGCGTCCCTGGGCGTACCATCGTTGGCGGAAAAACAGGCCCCACGGATACAGGACAACATACCCGGTCGTCGGCGCGATGCGCAGGATTGTCGCCCATGTGGCGTTGGCACCGGGCTGCCGCCATGCCCCCACGATTTCGCCATACGCATCGTGTTGTTCGTCCGCACGACCCTTCCCGTCAGGCTAGCCTTCGGAAACATGGACATGGGCGGTGATTTCATTGGCCGCTGGCGTGCGGGTGGCGGCAGGAGAACGGCACGGCAAGCGAAGCCCGGACGTTACTGCGCCAAGGTGCTTGCTTGCGGCTCATTGCTGTTCGCGTGTGTCATCGCCGCTGGCATGGCCACGCAAGCGGCATTGGCGGAAATAGCCGCGCCGGCCGCGACACACGTCGCTGATAACGAAAGAGCGCAGGGAGAGCCGCGCGTCGCGCAACCAATCCGGACGCAGAATTCGGAACCCGAAACAAGCCTGCGACAGCCTGAGGTGCAGAAGCCAGCGCCGGAAGCTGCCGTTCAAATGCAGGACGCAGGGAAATCGAGTCACGAGGCCAAGGATTTACCTGTACCACAGTTCGTCTTGCCGGACGATATGGCCAGGAAGATCGGCCAGAAGATCTGGCTGAACGAAACAGGCGGAAGAAGTGATGCGATCACGTCATGGAATGCGAACGAGGAATTCGCTTCCCTCGGCATCGGTCATTTCATCTGGTTTCCTGTCGGCAAATGGCTGCCTTTCGAGGAGACCTTTCCGGCCCTGCTCGAATTCATGCGCAAGAAGAACGTGCATTTGCCCGCCTGGCTGGACCAGACGCAAATTCCGGCCAACCCGTGGACAAGCCGGGCCGAGTTCAGGAAGAACTCCAACTCACCGCAGATCAAAGAGCTGAGGCAGTTTTTGTTCGATACCGTGGCGGAGCAGACGCAATTCATGGTGGCGCGGGCGCAGGGTGCGATGGAGAAAATCCTCAAGACGACGCCCGACGGCGCTGAGCGCGAGCATATCGTCATCCAGTTCACGCGCGTCATTCGCGCCTCCGAGGATTTTTATCCGCTGATCGACTACATCAACTTCAAGGGCGAGGGCACCAACCCGAACGAAGCCGCCATGGACAGGGAAACCGGGCGGCGGCAGGGTTGGGGTCTCAAGCAGGTGCTGCTCAAGATGAACGGTGAGAGCAGCGATCCAAAGGCCGTGCGCGCCGAATTCGCCGATGCGGCGCAGTTCGTCCTGCAGCAGAGGGTTCGCAATCTTCCATCCGACCGCGTCTTCGAGGTCGGCTGGCTGCGCCGCGTCGCGACCTACCGTCGCGGAATCGCGGATCCGGAATCGAGCCCCAAGCGGGCTCTGAGGAAATCCTTGCGCGTGACGGCGGCTCAATAGCTCCCCTATGAAGGGCACAGTTGCCGTTTTTGCGTTTGCACGAGGCTGCTTGTCCCGCGACGTTCGTCAGGCACTCGCGGGTTGCGCCTCGCTGGCGTCAGCCTTTGGCCTTCTCCGCCATCACCTTCTGATAGGCCGCCTGCAGCCGTTCGCTTAACGCTTGGTCCGGCCCGACGCTTCGGTTTCAAGCCGAGATGGATCTCGCCCAACTCGTCTATCTCGGCCAAAAAATGGTCGGGCCACCGTTGCTGAGCAGCTTGGCGCCAATGCCGAGTTCTTCCAGAACAAGCAGATATTTGTAACCAAAGGCAGCCATCTGCGCGAGGAGAGGATCGGCAGCAGCTTGATGCCCCGTTCCTTTCGGAAATGTGATATCGTGCGATCTCAAACCTTCCAGAAGGGCGCAGACATGAAGACCTCGTTATTCTTCGTGCAGGGCGCAGCTGCGCTGTTGCTGTGCGGCCTAAGCAGCACGGCAATGTCACAAACGGCGGCATCCTCGAACGATGAGGGCACCCTGCTTCCCACCCTCCGGGTCAGAGCGCCGAAGCCAGTGAGCGGGCCACGGAGGGCAGAACAGCACGCGATTGCACGCACCACCGCGTCCCCTTCGACATCACCAACCACGCCAACCTCGTCGGCGTCGCCGATAACCGCCCAGCTTGCGGAGCTTGCGGCTCGTACCGGCAGTTGCGTCGGTGGTTGCGTGACAAGCTTCAGGTCAGGCGCCGCCCCCTGGCACGGGTGCTCCGCGTCCAGTTGGCCAGCACTGTCGTTAACGTGCAGAAACGTAGCCAACTTCAAAACCTATAGCGACTGCAGGGACGCGGGACTGCTAATGGGTTGGAAAGTCAACGACATCCCGTGGTATTGCAGCAGCCTGGCGTTAAAGTAACGTCCCGCCAATCTCCTACGAAACGAACGTGCTCACCATGAACTGTCCTTGAGGGTGCGCGCTTGATCATGTTCACGCGGTTCCAGAGAGGTCGCCGCGGCGACCACGCTGCTCGGGGTAAAGCGGACTCGTTATGCTTGCTGCCATCGCTGCGAGATGACCAAGCAAGGGTCCTGACTGCGCCGATCGGCTTCGTCAGAAACCGAACTCAGGTCACTTTTGTGCCGGCCAAGGCGGACACGATCGCTTCGGACAATTGCCCGAGACGGAATGGCTTCGCGAGAAGCTTGGTATTGGCACGGAACTCGTCGGGCACCAGCGAGAGATCCGCGAAGCCGGACATAAAGAGAATGGGCAGGTCGGGCCATCTGCGGCGCGCCTGACGTGCCAAGTCAACGCCGGTCATGCCGCCGGGCAGGAGAATATCGGTCAGCAGCAGCGCGACCGGGTCCAGCCGCTCCAATTCGGCGATTGCCGAGGAGGCGTTGCTGACGACAACCGGGCTGTAACCCATCGAGGACAGCGCGGTGGATGCCATGGCGCCCACCAGCGGATTGTCCTCCACCACGAGAATCCGTTCGCCAGTCTCTCGTCGGGGCAGCGGCGCCGCCCCGGCGGGCGGCCGGTCGGTTGCTGCTAGTCCCGCGCTCGGCAGATAGAGCGTGACCCGGGTACCGTGCGCCACTCGGCTCGATATCACCACAGTGCCTCCCGATTGCCTGGCGAAGCCATAGACCATGCTGAGGCCGAGCCCGCTGCCCTTGCCGACCTCCTTGGTGGTGAAGAACGGTTCGAACGCGCGGCGCACAATTTCAGGCGGCATGCCGGCGCCCATGTCCGACACCGTGATCGTCACGTAGTCACCGGCGGCAATGCGTTCGCTGCCGTCATCGAGTGGCCGATTGAGCACCGTATTCGCAGTCGTGATCGTCAAGCGCCCGCTGCCGGCCATCGCATCCCGCGCGTTGATGGCCAGGTTGAGCAGCGCGTTCTGCAATTGCGTCGGATCAATCAGGCAGTGCCACAGCGTCGGGTCCTGCGCAACTTCGATCTCAATGGTTTCGCCGAGCGTCCGCTGCAGGATTGTCGTCATCCCGCTGACCAGCTGGTTCACGTCAGTGATCTGCGGCCGTAGCGTCTGCTTGCGGGCGAAAGCGAGCAGGCGGCGGTTAAGATCGGCGACGCGCCCCGCCGCCTCTATCGCCCGCTCGAGCAGGCTGCGGTGGGAGACCTCGGTGGGCGGCAATGCGTCGAGCAGCAGATCGAGATTGCCAAGCGTCGCCGCCAGCATGTTGTTGGAGTCGTGCGCGATCCCTCCGGCAAGCTGACCGATGGCTTCGATCTTCTGTGCCTGGCGCAGTTCGTCCTCGATGCGTTTGCGCTCGGTGATGTCGACCGACAGCACGAAATAGCCGCGCACCGTGCCGTCATGGCCGCGATCGGGGACCCGGATGGTCTCGCACCAGCGTTCATAGCCGTCGGCGAACGCCGCCCTCTCCTCGCCGCGGGTGGTTCGGCCGGCCAGCACCGCCTCGATCTTCAGCCGCACCTCGCCAAGCCGCAAGGGGTCGATGAAATCGTCGATCTCGCGGTTGCGGATGGCGTCGAGGGACGGTTGGGCATACCATTCGAGTGCGACACGGTTGGCGTAGTGGATGCGACCATCGGCGCCGACGTGGACGATCAGCGCAGGGACGTTTTCCGTAACCAGCTGATGCTGCTCGAGGTTGTCCCGCAGCGCTTGTTCCGATTTCGCGCGCAGTCGCCATTGCCGCGCCAGACCCAGACCAAATCCGGCGATCAACAGATTGAGCCCGGCGGCGACCAGGCTGTAGTACAGTGCATTATTCTTCCAGCCGGACAGAAACTCGACCGGGTCGCGTGCCACGGTCACCACCAGCGGCATTCCGGCGACCCGCCGATAGCTGATGCTGCGCGACGTCCCGTCCGTGATTCCGCTCCCTTCGAAGCTTCCGCTCGGCGCTTGCGGGAGATAGCGCGTGAACAACAGATTCCCGCTGGCGTCGAGACCGGCAAACTGGTCCGCGTTCGGCGCTCGCAGCAAAATCTTGCCGTCGTCGCGGTAAAGCGTCACTGTGCCACGCTGCCCCACGTCCAGTGACAGAAAGAACTGCCGGAGGACATTGTAGTCGAGGGCCACGAAGACGACGCCGCCAAAACGTCGGTCGGCCGTGAGAAAGGCGCGGCTCACTGCGATAAAGCGACCTTGAGGAGGAACGCGTGAAATCAGCGGTACGTCGATGAAGAGACCGCGGCCGGGGTCATCCCGCTGGACCTTGTAATAAGCCCGGTCGGCGAAGTTTGCCGGCTTGCCGGACGCCTGGTTGCCCAGGGTGTCGCCCAGCATATTTCCATCAGCATCGAGAACCACGATCGATTTTGCCGCGGGGTACGGCGTCACCCTGCGTTTCAACTCGTTGATCAAGGCCGGGTTGCCGGCGGACAGCAGGGACGGTTTCTGCTCGAGAGCTTCGATCGTCGTGCCCAGCAGAAGGTCGACGCCTTGCATATTGCGCAACATGTATTCTTCGAGGGCGCGGGCGAGATCGCCGTTCGCGGCTTGGGTTACGCGATAGGTCTCCCAATAGTTCACAGAGAGCATGTGCGCCACGAAGGCATCGCACAAAATCGCCAGTACAAGGCCACTCAGGACGATGATGCGGGGAGTCCAGCGTCGGTCCATCCCGGATTCGGACTTCATCCTGGTCAAGGCGGCGATGATGCCTCTCTGCCGCGCATCGCGCCGACGGTCGACTGTCACTTTGGCTTGATCCAACATGGCGCTAGACTTCAGGAGGTGGTCGAGCCGGCTTGCGTGGATTGATCGTGAACGTTGGCCAAATCGACCGAAGCGTTGCTGAACTCGGCGTTTCGGGGACAAAGCCTTGCGAGACACTCACAGGTAGCACGTTTTGCTGAGAGATGTCATCCCGTTCGCAAGCCTCGAGGGTGGCCGCGGCGAGGGTCGGCCCCCTTGAAGTCCGGGATCATGCACGGAACGATGAAGGGCATTGAGTCAGCCATTCTCCGCCCTCTAGACTGGGTTGTGAACTGGATAGGGGCAGGAGCAGCACTTGATCAGGCTGGCAATCGTCTACTTTTCAGCAACGGGGACCACCGCAAGGTTGGCGGAAGCGATTCAGGCGGGAGCTACAGAAATCGCACACGCGGCATTGTGTCGGATCACCGGCAACGACATTGTGTCGGGGCGCTTTCAGAATGAAGACATCATGAACACTGTTGACGCAGCGGATGGACTGGCTCTTGGTAGCCCAACGTTGATGGGTGGGCCGGCGGCACAGTTCAAGGCATTTGCCGACGCGACCAGCGACAGATGGAGTGAGCAGCGCTGGGCGCGCAAGGTCGCCGCGGGCTTCACGACAGGTTCGTGTGCGAATGGTGATCAGGGCCATACCCTAACCTATTTCACGGTGCTGGCCGCTCAACATGGAATGCTGTGGTGCAGCCTGGACATCCCCGGTGGCAACGATCAGCGCGGCCGCAATCGCCTGGGAAGCCAGATCGGATTGGCGACCCAACAAGTCGACGGGGTATTGCCGCAATCTGATCTTGCTACCGCGCATTACTTGGGAAGACGATTGGCCGACGTGACGCTCTCATTCGCGAACAGTCCAATCCATCCCTGACGACGACCGGTTATGTGCCCATCAGCGAAGCGACGGCGGTCCTCATCAAGGTCCGCTCACTGAGGCATACCGGCCCGGATTTGCTCAGGTTGAGTTCTTCGCTTCTTGTGCTGGTTTTCGGTTGCCGGCATGACGTGGCTATCCGCGCGCTGAGGCGGCCGGCGACCGAAAAGCGCCAAGGCACGAAGTCGCGGGAAGTAGGGCACTGGCTGAGCAGCGAGC
>DASRBG010000065.1:0-17353 GCA_035653735.1 Gemmataceae bacterium | reverse complement strand
GGTCGTCTTGGCGTAGCGCTCAAAACCGCTCGTCGCAAACGTCATCTGCTTCATCCCTGCAATCCCCGAACTTCGCACACCGCTCTAAACAAGAATCACAACCACAGAACCAAGTCGATGGCTTATTCAGAGTTTCCCTAGCGCCTGTGACCAAATCAGAACATCCCGTCGATGCGATTCAGAACATGGCGACAGAAGGCGCCCATCTCGTTGGGATGATCGATGAAGCAGGACGGCTTGATCGCTATCAAGTCGCAACCATGGCCGATGAGAGTCGGAACCTGTGCCTCAAGGGTCGCGTCGATGTCGGCCGGGCCGGCGTCGGGAAAGGACGGCACCACCCAGCCCGCGATCTCCAGTTCCTCGGCGCCCCGCCCCGCGACCGCCATCGTGCGGTCGAGCAGCGCCTTGTCGTCCTCGGTCAAGGGAAAGCCCATGAACAGCCCGTCCGCATACGCCTCGATACGTTTCAGAAGGGTCGGCCTGAGCTCCATCCCGCCAAACCAGATTTTAAGTCGGCTGCGATCCGGCTTGGGCGAGAAATAGGTATTAGCGAACTGATAGAACTCGCCATCATAGGCGGCTGGTGTGTCCTTCCACAGCACATCCCAGATCGCCAGGTGCTCGTCCAGCCGCCGGCCGCGCGTCGAAAAGTCAACCTGCATCGACTGGTACTCTTCCGTATGCCAGCTCACGGAAGGCATCACGGTGAAACGACCATTGGAGATTAGATCCAACGTGGCCAAGTCCTTAGCCAGCGTTATGGGATGCCTCAGCGGCGCGATGACCGCGGCCGCGATCAGGCGCATGCGGTTCGTCGCGCCAGCCATTGCCGCCAGCTTGATCAGCGGGCTCGGCCAGGGCGTCGCCGGGTCTTGCATGCCTGGCATCACGAACTGGCGTGGGTTGTCGGGGCGGCCCAGCGCCCCGGCGCTGGAGCCCATCACCACATGCTCGCTGACAAACAACCCGTCGATTCCTTCCGCCTCGGCGATCCGGGCGAACTCGATGTGGCGATGTTCCTCAGCCGCGGGCAACAATGTGAACAGCTCGCTCATGGCAAGCATGACCTTCGGCTTGGCGCCCGTTCTGTTCATGAAAGTCCCCTTGTCGAAGGCTCAGCCCTGGCTTTCCGCGATTTCCTTGGCCCAGACCTCGTTGGCATAGTCGGTGTCGACGAACTTCTCGAAATGCGCCACCGATTGCGGGCGAACGTCGGCGCGGTCGACATAGAACTGATCGTACCAGGTGCGCAGGCGATAAACCGGACCGTCGCTGTCGGTCACCAGCGGATTGTCGATTCGGGCCTTGCGCTGCCAGATGCGGACGTCCTGGAAGGTCGAGGCTTTCAGCGCCTCGAAGTTCGCTACGTGCCGCGCGTGATTCTGTTCCTCGGAAAGTCCAGCCTTCTTCTGCGTCAGCACGCCCACGCCCAGCCGAAACTTGCCCGGCGTGATCGGCAGGATGGACAGGAACAGCACCGAATAAAGCAGTCCGGCATCGGGCAAGCGCCACCACAGATAATCGACCGAATAGGCCGGGCCGTTCCATGTCGATTCCGAGCGCAGGAAGCCGTCGATCTTCTCCGGATCGCCCTCGTAATGGCCGTCCCTGTCATAGGTCGCTGTTGCCAGGTCCGACCCGCATTCCATGTATTGGGTCGCCACATGCTTGTCGAAGACGCACTTGAAATAGCCAGGCTGCGCCCCCTTCCGTTCGCCGTGCACATAGAAGAAGTGCGGCATGTCGGCTAGGTTGTCGATGAGCTCGCGCGGGTGGTTCTCGACGATTGCCTCGCACCAAGCCCAGTCCGGGCTCCAGTCGTCGCTGTAGGCGCCGACGATGCGCGGCAGCTCGACGTCGGGCTGCAGGCCCTCCGGATCGTTCCAGACGACCAGATGCTTGTTGACCTCCCGCGCAATCCACGAGCGGGTGAGTATCCCTTTCGGAAGCTGCTTCGAATAAGGAACCAGGACACACTCCCCCTCGCCGCTCCAGCGCCAATCGTGGAACGGGCAGGCGATGGTGTTGCCGACGATCCGGCCGTCCGACAGATCCCCGCCCATGTGCAGGCAGTAGGCGTTCAGCACGTTGAGCTTGCCGTCATCGCCCTGGAAGACGACCAGCTTGGTGCCGAAGGCCTCGACCGCGTGCGGCTTGCCATCCTTGAACAGCGAAGCAGGACCCAGCGCGTGCCAACCGCGCGCGAACCGTTTGGAAATCGGGCTCGATTCGATCTCGCGAACGGCGCCCATCTTACCTGTCAGGTTTTCTTCCAGCATGAATTCTTCCAATCAGAATTATACGATTTGCTCGGACAAGACCCGTCCGGGGGTATTGTTCAGTGCCACATCGTTGGGTGCGTGCAATACGCAACTTGTGCCGCCAGCGGTGTACATCATGGCTGTACAAAGGTTGCAACGCGTGCAGCCTGATCTGGACGAGACGTGGTTTCGGAAATGGTCGACCAGCGCCGGGTCGAAGATCAACGCGCGGCCGAGCGCGACGGCGTCGAAACCTTCGACCATCGCCGTTTCGGCATTTGCAAGGGATTCCACGCCGCCCAGATAGGCTAACGGCATTTTCACCGCGCCGCGTATCTTGCGGGCATGCTCCAGCAAATAGAGTTCGCGGAAGACCACGTTCTTCGGTTCCGTCAAGCGCTGAATGAACATGCCGGCGGCAATTACGGGATTGGCCGGCGTTACCCGATTTTCCTTCGGGAACGAGGAGCCAAACATCGTCGTGATCGACTCCACGTTCATTCCGGCGCTGAGCACCAGCAAGTGCGCGCCCTCGGTTTCCAGGATGCGGGCAATGGCAGCGCCGTCATCCGACGTGTTTCCGCCCTTCACGCCGTCGGCGATGCTGAACTTACAGATCACCGCCATATCCTTGCCAACAGAATCCAGCACGCGCTGCAGCACCCTTGCGGGATAACGCACCCGATTGGCGACGCTGCCGCCATAACGATCACGCCGCTTGTTGTAGAGCGGGGAGATAAATTGACTCAGCAGATAGCCGTGCCCCATGTGAATCTCGACCGCGTCGAAGCCGGCTGCGCGCGCGAGACGGGCGGCTGCGGCGAATTCCCCCGCAACCTGTTCCATATCGGCTTCGGTCATCTCCTTGCGGAAGAAGCGGCCGCTCATCACGCCGACTTTGTTGAAGCCGCCGCTCGACGAAAACGGCCTGCCGGTCGTCAGCTCCGGCAGAAATGTGAAGCAGCCTCCATGGGTGATCTGGGCCGATGCAGCGCATCCGTGGCGGTGAACCGCATCGGTCAGTGCCTTGAGATCAGGCAGCGATCGACGATCCATGGTCACTTGGTCGACAAAAGTCCGTCCGTCAGGACTGACGGCGCAATACGCCACGGTGGTCAGGCCGACGCCGCCCTTGGCGAAGCCCTCGTGCCACTTCACCAGCATCGCTGAGGGTACGCCCCCGCGGGCCATTCCTTCGTTGGTCGCCGATTTGATGAAGCGATTACGTAGGGTCAGTGGTCCGACCGTCAGTCGAGTGAATGGCGAAGTATCGGTCATTTGTGCTCGAAGCTCTTGGGTATCCTGCAATTTCCGGCGATCAACCGCCCGCTTAGAAAGTGACGGTCATCCGGTAGCGCGGCCTGATTTTGTTGCAAGCCGCCTGAGTTGCAGCGTGTGCGCCAGATGGCGCTGCAATAGATTTTCCCACGATCGAGATGGACAAGCGCGTCCATCCCAGTCGGGTTGAACGCCGGCGCATCCCTGCTGGCGCTCACACCGTTCCAAACACCGTCGACGGTGTATGACGCTGTCTGATTCACCTCAGAAGGTCAGAGACAGGTCTACGCCGACGCTCGCCGGCGGCGCCATGTTTCCGGAGATGAAGCTTCCGGGGAACGGCAGGATGAACGAGAAATACCGCTTGTCGAAGATGTTCTTGCCCCACACCGTGATTTTCCCTGTCGTGGGACCGATCGGCAGATCGGCAAGCGTCGCATGCGCATTGAACAGGAAGTGCCCAGGGGTGGTAATGGCGTTCTGGAACTGGGCTGGTGCCGTCGCCCCGCCCCTACCCCAGAGGATCTGGGTTACGTATGACAAATCCGCACCGATGCTCGGCTTGCCTCCCAGGAAATCGGGCAACGTGTATTCGGCGCCGAAGTCCATATCCCATTTGGGCATGGGGTTCGCGATGATGGCACCGGTCAACGGTATTCCATCCTGCGATTGCCGCGTATAGCCGACCGTGCCTCTGAGCGTCAGGTCGTCGACCGGAAGCGCCGTGACCTCGAGTTCACCGCCGTAGAGACGCTCGGCACCGGCATTGTAGATGCACAGCGCGACCGGCGCACAAAGCTGCGCATTGGTCGTCACCGCCTGATAGTTCCGGAAGTCCGACCAATACCCTGCCGCGTTTATCCGCAGTCGTTGGTCGAGCCATTCGGTCTTGGCGCCGACTTCCGCCGTGGTGATCGTTTCCTGACCGAACGGCACGCCTTGATAGATGCCACCGGTGATGTACCCCGTGCTGACCTTGCCGTATGTCATCACATTTTCGGTCGGCCGATAGGTCGCCTGGGCTAGCCAGTTCATCCGGCGGTGGTCGGTGTCCTTGCTGCTGACGGGCAGCGGCAAAATCTGCTGAACGGCGTGATCATCGTAGGATTCCCGCAGACCGACTGTGAGATCGACTTGTTCGGTCACGTGGAATGTCGCCTGGCCATATTCGGAGAGGTTTTCATTGCCGAGATCCAGGTTCGAATTCACCGCGGAATAGACCCGGTCGAACAAGGATGGATTTTGGGTGACGCGGGGAAGCTGCGCCAGGATGTTCTCCAGACCCTCGTCGAAGTAGAAGATGCCGAAAGTCACATCCACGAAGTCGGTCTTGGCGTGGAGATTTGCCTCCTCGCTCCATTGCTTCTGATAGGTGCCGGCTGCGGAATCGTTGAATTCGATCTCCGACATCCGCCCGGCCGTCGTCTGGAACAGCTGGTTCCCGCCGCCGAGGGCGGTCGTGAACGGCAGGTCGAGCGAGCGATGCGCGGTAATGCTGGTCGCATCGAGCCAATCATTGATGGAGTATTTTACCGTCAGGCTCTGTCCCCAAGTCACGATGTGATCCGGGACGGAGAACTCACTGTTCAGAGTCGTCTGTGGGGATGAGCTGAGGATGATCGGACCGCCACCGCAATTGCCGCATGTTCCGTAAGGCGCGGGAAAGAACGCCTTGGCGGCAGGGAACAGACCGAGGAGTTGCAGCCCATTACTGACGGAAATCTGATCGGTGTAGTCGAACTTGTAGTCGATCGAGAGGTCGTCGATGTTGGGCGGGCTGTAATGCACGGCCGCGAAAATCGCATTCACGTCGTTGGAACCCAAATCGCGGGCCGATGTCTCGACGCCCATATGGCCGTAAGTCGCCTTGTTCAGATCCCACACGACGCCCGCGCCCAAATTGCGCTCATAGCCGTCGATCTGGGAATGCAGATAGATGATTTCCGCGCTGAAACCCTGAACCTCAGGGAAGTCGATGCGCGTCTTCGAGCGGAATTCGCCAAAACTCCCGGCGGTAAAATCCTGCTTCACGCCGAACTGACCACTTGGCTGCCGGGTCACGATATTGATCGCGCCGCCGACCGCATTGGCACCATAAAGCGTGCCCTGCGGACCACGCAGAATCTCCATGCGCTGGATGTCCGCCAAATCGAAAGCCTGACCGACCGACCGCGACAGATACACACCGTCGAGATAGATCGCGATGCCGCTGTTCTGGGCCGCGATGGCAGACGTGGATGAGGCAATGCCACGGATTGTCAGCAGCGGGTTCGCCGGCCCCGAGGCCGAGAAGCCCTTGGCGACGGACACGTTCGGCACCAGCGCGCCGAGATCGGTGACGTCCTGAACCCCCTGGGTTTCCAGCGTTGCAGAATCGAGAGCGGTAATGGAGATCGGCACTCTCTGCAGCTTTTCTTCGGTCTTCTGCGCAGTGACGACGATTTCTTCAAGCTGACCGCCGGCCTGCGCTGCAGGTGCCGCGCCCGGCTCACCTTGGCCATGCGCAGGCTGGATAGACGCCAGAGTAGCGATACTCGCCGATGCCAGAAGTACTTGGACAGAGTTTGTTTTCATTGAAGTTTTATCCCGTTTCCCTAAGTGGAGACTGTTATTTTTCGTAAAGCTTGTGTGTTTGATTATCCGCGCCCTGGCCCATTTTCCCCAAGCTTCTTTAACGGCGGAAGCGCTGAACCGCAGCTTCGTCCGATTTGAGCCACAATCCGCACGCTTCCGCGCGCTCTCGATCAGCTCGCTATCATCAGGCTATCGAACGATAGCATCTATGTCAACGGTCTTGCTATCGTTCGATAGCCACAATAAGAAATCGAACGGTAGCTGCCATCCATGCGTAACGGACGTCACGATTAGGAGGATTGGTATGAAGAACGGCGTGAACGGCTGCCCCAGCCGGCGGAGGATGCTGCGTGGCGGCGTGCTAGCGACGGCCGCCGCGCTGGCGGTCCCGTCCATGGCCCCCGCAGCCGCGCGGGTACCCAAAAAATGGGATGCCGAGAGCGACGTCATCGTCATCGGCTTTGGCGTTTCGGGTGCGTGCTCCGCTCATGAGGCGCTGAAGGGCGGGGCCAACGTGACGGTGCTCGACCGAGCCAGCGCGGCGGCTAATGAATCGCATGGCATCCTCATCTATCTCGGCGGCGGCACCGCAGTGCAAAAGGCGAAAGGCGTCGAGGACAGTCCAGAGGATCTCCATAAATATCTGTTGTCAGCTAACGGCCCCTACCCCGATCGGGCGCGCATCGCCGCCCTGGCCGAGCATTCGCTGGAGAATTTCGACTATCTGATGGGGCTTGGCATTCCGTTCGCCGCCGAGCCGGGCAAGGCGACCGTCAAATTCAGCGGCAACGAGCGCGCTTGGCCCTGCCGCGATCTTGCCCGCCCAGCACCCCGCGGCCACTACATTCGCCCCGATGCCAAAGTCGGTGTTGGCGCCTGGCTTCAGAAGCGGCTGCTCGATGAGGTAAGGAAGCTGGGCGCGACGTTACATCTGGCAGCCGACGCGGAACATATTATGCGTGGCGGCGACGGTGTCGTCGAAGGCGTGATCGCGCAGATCGACGGCATCCCGCGTGCGCTGCGTGCGCGCAAGGGGATCGTGGTCGCCACCGGCGGTTTCGCCAACAACAGCGATATGGTGCTGCAGTACGCTCCCCGGTACGCAGATTATCAGCCGATCGACGTTGGCTCCAACGACGGCTGGGGCATCCGCGCCGGCCAAACGATCGGCGCGGCTGTGCGGCGCATGGATGCCTGTGACGTGGGTTGGCGCTTCCCGCCGGTCGGTCTGGCGGTGAACTCGGCGGGCCAGCGCTTCGCGACTGAGGATTCCTATGCCGGATTCCTTGGCGACGCGGCCGCGCGTACTCAGGGCGGCAAAGCATTTTGTGTCCTCGATGCCACCATGCGCGGACCGGCGGATAACCGATACAACGATCCGCCCGACATCACGCCATTTCGCACCGACATCAACACGGTTTGGGGCAACACGATTGCCGAGCTGGAAATCGCGCTGGGTATCCCGGCGCCGGCACTGCAACAGACGGTCGAGACCTACAATTACTATGCGCTTCAAGGAGAGGACCCGTTCTTCCACAAAGATCGCCCGTATCTGCGGCCGCTGACCAAACCGCCGTTCAGCGCCACCCGGGCCACTGGGCCGACCGGTGGTCCGTTGACCTTTTTCACACTGGGCGGTCTGCACGTGAACCCACGCTCGGAGGTGCTCGACCCGAAGGGCGCTCCGATTCCGCGCCTATTTGCTGTCGGCCGAACGGCCTCTGGAGTCTCGTCACCGAATTACTTCTCTAGCGGCCTGTCCCTGGCGGAATGCGTGACGTTCGGCCGCCTGACCGGACAGGCTTTGGCCAAGTCTTCACGTCGGTGAGGTCGCCTAACGAACTAAACGTTAGGATTGCCCGGATGCCGCGTAGGAACGATAAATTCCTTCCGCATGATTGGGATCGCGCTAAAGTCCCGGCTCAGGGCACACACGCGCGACCGGAGAACATTATTGAAAACGCCATCGCTGAAATCGACTGAGACAACACGCGATCGTATTCTCGACGCGGCAGAGGTCGAATTTGCACAACGGGGGTTAAAGGGAGCTTCCCTCCGCGACATTGCCAAGGCCGCACGGATCAAGCAGCCTAGCCTCTACAAGCATTTCAAGAGCAAGCAAGCCCTATACTCCGCGGTCTTCGACAGGGCACTTCGTCCTCATGTCGATCACATGGGTGCCTTTATTGCGGCCGCCGAGGATGCGGAACTTTCCAACGAACGCCTTTCGGAGATGCTCCTCGATGACATGTCGTCGCGCCCGAATTTCTCGGCACTCCTGTTCCATTCGATGGTGTCCCGAGGCGATGAAGCGGCTCGGCGGATCATCATGAAATGGATGGATCAGCAGATAACGCAGGGCCAGCTGGTCGCCAAGCGAACCCATCCAGCGGTTGCAGATGCGGATCTGTACCTGATCAGCATAGCGATGACGAACCTCCATCACGGCTTTTTTCTCTTGGCACCTGTCATCAAGCATTTTTTTGGCGGCAGCACCACGTCGCCTGAGCTGCTGGCTATGTGGAAGCGTCTGACAAGTCGCGTTTACTCGAGTCTATTAGCGTCGCCGCCGACGGCGGCTCCGCTCCGCAAGCGGAGCAGCCGACGAAACGCTGTAGAGTCAGCTCGGCAGAGTCGCAAAAATCCTAAGCTGACGGCCTCGTAGCCCGCCGCGCCTGGTAGACCAACTCGACGGAGAGATCGGCAAGAATGTCGCATCGGCCCTCGAGCGATTGATCGGCTGCCCTGGATCACCCTGCCTGCCTCCTCGCGTTCGACAAATGCTGAATGGAAGAAGGTTTATGGCGGGTTGATGCCGTCGGAGGTTCGCAAGTTGAAGCATTTCGAGGAGGAGAATCGTCACCTCCGCAAGCTGGTCGCCGATCTAACCTTGGATAAAGAGATGCTGACCGAGGTTATTAAAAAGAGTTCTGACCGTCGAGCGGGGACGCGAGTTGATCGACCTTATGCGAACGTGCTTCCGCGTTTCGGTTCGCCGCGCTTGCAGTGCGGTACCGGCGCCGCGGTCGACCTACCATTATCGATCGATCCGGGCCGAACCAGGAGTGGAGAATCCGATGGACCATTCACAGCACGACGAACCTGCCCCAGTTCGATAGCCGTGGTGAGGTAGGAAGCCGCCCTTTCCCACGTCCGATGATATGAAAGAGCGGAGCCTGTTGCACTGCCCGAACTCGTCCGATCCATCGCCGTGGTTCAGCTAGGATGATGCCCGAGATGTCGATCAAAGAACTTGACGATGAAATCAATCGCGTCCTGTGACTCCGGAACATCTGGGTTTAGATACCCTCCATGGAGAAGGCCATCCCAGACATGAAGCTCGGAATCGACCCCGGCCTTCGTCAACTGAATGTCGGTATAAACCGCCGAGCTGAGATCCACCGCCCGCGTGCTCGTCAGGATCAGGGTCGGCGGGAATTTCGCCAGAATTTCGGGCGAGGTGACCGGCGAGACCAACGGGTCGTCCGGATCGGTTCCCTTGAGATAACTTATGATGATCTTCGGTGATTTTGCGCCTGCTCGCGGCAAAAGCGTCGCCAACGGCCACAAATAAGCTGAGTCGCCTTCGCCGAACCGTCCTGCGGATGCACAGAGGATCCCGATCGCTCCCGGCCTTGGCAGTTTCTCCTTCTGAAACCAGGCGACCGCCTGCGCAGTCAGCAGCCCTCCAGCGGAACAGCCGTAAATTCCGATATTCTCCGGCTTGTACCGCTTGAGCAGTTCGCGATAGACGGCGGCGACATCTTCGCTCGCGGCTGGAAATTTGTTTTCCGGCGCCATCCTGTAGTCGACGGTGATGACCTTTATCTTTCCCGCGCCTGCGATCGGAACGGATTCCGCCTGAGCTTGAATGCCACCGCCAAGCACGAATCCGCCGCCGTGCAGGTTGATCAGTATGCGGTCCTTGTTTCTCGACCCAATGCCATCCTTCGGCGTGACGATGTCCGTGTTGACCCCTCCGATCGTCTTGTGCTCGATATTGACCGGGTAGCGCGCCTCGAATGCCTGGAGATGCGGAAGGAATTGCTGCCGGTCGAAATCCTGCCGCCATTTATCGACGGCGGGACCGGGTATGTCGACACGACCGGTCGGCATCGGCACGGGATGGACGATCTGATCAATAAAGGCTCTCTTGGCCTCGGGGCTGGCGAAGCTCGAAAACGGGATCGTCATCGCCGGCATATCAAAATCGCCGTTCTGTCCCAGAGAAGGCATCTGCGGCGCCCCGGTCTCATTCAGCGATGGACCGCCAGTCTGCTGCGCGACGCCGGGCGTCGCAGCACCCAACACGGTCGCCAATAGCAGCAGGCTCATCAACCCGGCATACCGGTTCCGCGTCCCCTTGGCGACGACGCGGCTTCTCCTTGATGGTTGCATAACTATCTCCCCCATCTTTGAATCGGTCCCGGAGGAATGCCTCCCGACGATACTTCCCTCGGTGCTTTGGTCCCCGCACGTGCTGTGATTACAATCCGGAATCCAATCCCGGACCGAACCGCCAGCGCAAAGTGAAACCGTACATGCGCGGCGCGTTGTAGGTCAGCGCCTCGTAGCCAAACTGAACGTAAATCGGAAACACACCGGCGACATAGGTGTTGTCGGTCACGTTCGTCATGAAGAACGCGGCATCGATCGAGCGACCAAGGACATTGTTCCAGTCGATACGCATGTCCAGCTGGTCGTGCGACGGTGTAATGTTGAAAGGCTCACCCACGAGATTGCTATCGTATTGCTGGCCGTTGAACGAGTAGATTGCGGTGACGCTGATATTTCCGAGGGATTCGTCCATCGGTATGTGATAGGTCCCGGCAATGCTGTATTTGAGCTTCGGAAAGTACAGGAAGGGCGGCTTAGCGACCGTCCCGGCGTCCGGCGGATACTGATCGTACCTGGCGTAGACGTAAGAGAATTGCGGCGAGAGCTCAAAATTCTTTAAGAAGATGAAGGTCCCGTCGAATTCCGCGCCTTCGATCGTCGCGCCGGCGGAGTTCCGCGTAATGTTGTTGATGCGTGGCGTTCCGCCATTCTCGTCGGGAATCAGGACGAGCTGCGGCACCTGGATGCTTTTGTAATCGGTATGGAAGGCATCAAAATTGGTGCGCGCCTCTACACCCATCAAGAACCATTCCGATTTGATGCCCAATTCGACGTCCGTAACGTGTTCCGGCTGATATTCCTGGAAAGCGGGCGGTACGGCCAAATTGATCCCGCCGGGCCGATAGGCGTTGCCGGAACGGACATAGATTAGCGTGTCGGGCGTCAGCTGCTCATCGAGACTGAGGTTCCAGCCGGGTGCGCTATAATGCGCATCCGGTGCACCGACGCAATTGACATCTACGCCGACGGTAGTGCAGTTCGTTGGAGCGCCGGCCGCGTTCCTGGTTACGCGGTCGACGCCCTTGGTCCCGACCTGCGAGATCGATAAGAAGTCCCATGTGTACCGATAGCCCGCCGTGAATCGGAGTCCCTCGACAAAATCCGAAAGATCATAAATCCCGTGGGCGAATAGTGCCTGGCTGCGGGTCGTATTGTGATAGTGGTTGAACGACAAAGCGGTCGCTGCAATCGACTCGATGAGGGTCGTGCCGAGCGGGTGGGCAAAATCGAGATAGCCGCCCGCTACCCAGTTAAGCCTGTCACCGAAGGACTTTCCCTGAAGCTGTAGCTCTTCTGTATATTGAACGTTGTTTTCCAACCAGCCATGGGGGTTGATCGGGTCGCCGCCGAACGTGAGAATCGGAAGCGCAGTGCCACTGTCGTCCACGGTCGCCAGAGTTTTGGTGACGCGGGCGGAAGCAATGTTCTTGACGACGAGATCATCGGCGATGTCCCACCGCGCATTGTCGGTAAAGCCGTAGAAATAATCCTTGCCGATGCCCGGCGGTATCAAGCCGACTTGTGTGCGCACACCGAGCCCCTGCTGTTGAGCGAGGATCGCTGGGAGAGTCGGGAAGAGGCTGATGCGGATGGGGACGTAGCCCAACGCCCCGAAATTGGGCAGCGGCCCCGATCCGGTGAATGTAATCGGCAAGAGCTTGCCGCCGCCGGCCGGCACCGTCGTCAGAACGTGATTGAGGTCAATCCTCGAGAGGATCGTCGACGATCCATTGCTGTGCTGCCAATAACCATCGTAAACGAAGTAATTCTCGAAGTCGTCGCTCGGACGAACCGTGATCCCCACCCGCCACGCCTGATAATTACGATCGTCGAGATCGAAGCCGGTGTTCAGAACCTTGGTGTACCCGTCGCGAGTCTGAGACTGGCCGGCGATACGAACGAGGAGCTTGTCGCGAATGACCGGCAGGTTGACGGCGCCTTCGAATTCATGATCATTGAAATTGCCGAGCGCGACCTGGGCGTACCCTTCATAATCGTTGGTCGGCCGTTTCGGGTCGAGCGCAATCAGCCCACCGATCGAATTCTTTCCGAACAGCGTACCTTGCGGCCCTTTGATGATTTGCACGTTGTCCAAATCATAATACAAGCCCGTCCCTTTGCCATGACTCAGACCAGTTTGGGGGTTCAAGTCGCCCGTCCCGATCGGCACGTCGGCGAAATAGATGACCGTGCCAGCGAGTCCGCGTAAATTAAGCTGCCCCGAAGCGGGCGCGTTCTGGTCGGATTGGGGCTGGCTGACGCCGAGCGACGGAACGGCACGCGCGAAATCCTGAACCTGACTGATTTGCCGCTGCTCGAGATCCTTTTGGGTGAACGCGGAAATGGCGATCGGCACTGACTGAATTCGCTCTTGCCGCCGGCGCGCCGTGACGACGATCTCCTCGAGGCCGGGGGCACCAGCGGCCGATGCTTGCTCCGATTGCTGTGCCGCCGCGCCCGAGACAGATATCGCAGCACCGATCGACGAAAGCATCCCTGCTGCGCTCACGATCGACAAGGCGTGACGTCGCTTCATATCCATTCCCCTCCCGGGCGGCCTTGCCGCGTCTCTTTGCCGAAGCCCGATCGTCCTGGCGGACGATCGGGCCGCCGAGGCGCGCCGATCACCCGATCGAGCTCGCTATTCTTTAACCATCCGGACGGTTAATTCAATATCTAAATTGAGATCCGATTGGGATAATAATCTCCCGGCGTTCGAGACTACGAGAAGCGGCCGGTGTCCTATGAAGCTGCGGTCCGTCTACCGCGCATCGCCCCAATGTCTTCCCAGGAAATCGCGAATTTCCGACAGAACCTCCTGGTCCTCCGGCACGTCGGAATGTGGCTTTGCACTGAACGGGCCGTGCGACATTCCCTCCCATATCTCGAGATCCGCCTCAATACCGGCGCGCCGTAGGGCGCGATGCATTAATATCGCGTCGGAAAGCAATATCTCGCGGCCGCCAGCTTTGATGAATGTTGGGGGAAAACCCTTGTTGAAATCGCCGAAAACCGGAGAGAGGTACGGCTGCCGGAGATCCTGACCGCCGCCATACAGGGCGATCACGGCCGGCAGGTCGTTCTTCAATACCGCGTCGAGGCCCAGATTCGTCCGATGGCTGTCGCCGGAGACGGTGAGATCGACCGCCGGGGACAGGAGAATGGCCATCGCCGGCATCGGCAGCCCGAGGTCTCGGATCTTGAGCGTGGCCGCCGCCGCAAGATTTCCGCCGGCCGACTCGCCCTCGATCGCGATGTCGCGCGGGGCGTAGGATTTCAGCAGCTCCCGATATACCGCAACGATATCGTCGAGCGCCGCCGGAAACGGATAGTCCGGCGGCGCCCGATAATTGACGGAATACGAGGTGCATCGACACAGCGCCGCCGAACTGGCCGCCAACCCTTCGGCGTAAGGGCCATCGGCAAGAAGAATGAAGGCGCCGCCGTGAATATACAGAATCGCCCGATGCGCCCTGGACGGCGGAATCGCGTCCGCCCTGCCGACATAGACCGTCACGCCGCCTATGGTCCGTGGCTCGACCTTTGCGGCTGCGGAGTTGAGCGTCGCCTTGGCAAGCGGGGCGTATGCCCGGTCCGCAGCTGCAATGGCTCGTTTCCAAGTCTGCCGGTCCGCGGTCGCTTCAGGCAGCTTTATGGTAGGACGCGCATAGGCGTCTTTCATCGCGCTCTGCGCCTTGGAGCTGATGAGCGCCGGGATCGGAATCTCCCGCGGTCCTAGATGGACCGTACCCTCGGCTTCCTGTGAAGTCACGGCGCGCTTAATAGGCTGGCTCTGCGCATTGGCGCGAACGTGCACGGCCAGATAAAGCAAAATGACCGTCGCCGCCGTCCAGACATGCCGCCACGTCCCGCGATCTCGCCTGTGATGCACCATTGTGACCTCCCTCGCGAAAATTTCCCGGCGTGTGCCGCCCCATAGGCGGCGGGCCGAACTGTTCTCGCCGGCCCTCCCTGCTTCGGCTCTTCCCCCGAAGTCGAGAGCCATCGCGCATATCCTGCGAATGCCGTGGGCTCCTATTCCGACCCTCTCATACCCCAACCGGTCGGTCAATTAACTGGTCCTCCAACCGGACAATATTATAAGATAGAGGACCGCGTGGCCTCCGCTTGCGGAAACCGACCTGGAGTTGACCAAAGCCGGTTCGGTTGCTAGCCGAGGTAATTGCGCTTTTGCGACGAGTCGATCAGGGCACACGACCAATGGCAAGAACCCGTTCCCTGACCTACGACGACAAACGCCAATCGATACTCGACCGATCGGCCGAGCTATTCGCGCGTCAGGGCTTTCCGCGCACCTCGATCGTCGAGATCGCCCAAGCTTGCAATTCGTCGAAAGCTCTCCTGTACCATTATTATGAATCCAAGGAAGCCGTGCTGTATGACATCCTCGAGAATCATATTCGGCTGCTGATTGATGTGGCGCGCGGCGCTCTCGATGAAGACGGCACGCCTCGCGAGAAGCTACATACCTTGGTTCATGCGTTGATGGATGTCTATGTCGTCGCCCGCGACAAGCACATCGTTCTGCTGAACGAGCTGGGGATGCTGCCGGCAGAGCAGCAAAAGCACATCATCGCTCTAGAAAATGAGGTCGTGGATTCTTTCGTACGGGTCGTCGAAGGCCTTCGGCCGGAATTGGCCGAAAATCCGCATCTCCGGAAGGCCATCGCTTTCGCGCTGCTCGGCATGATGAACTGGACCTATACTTGGTTCCGCGCCGAGGGCCCCCTGTCGGCAGCAGATTTTGCGGAGCTTGCCACGGATCTGTTTCTGAACGGCCTCGCGAAATTCAGAGTCGATCGATTCACCGCGGAATCCCAGTCCTCGAAAAACGCTCCGGTGCACCGGAAGAGGCCTCGGCGAGCCCGGCACGTTTGAGCGCCCCGTCACCCGTCGCCGGTTTGCAGCGAGACGTTCAATAACGCGCGTCGCCTTAGCCACGGGCTTGGACGGTATCGCGGATCGCCATAGAACGCATACATCTCCTCTAAAATCGTCAGGATCGTGCGCGCGCCCCAGGCGTCTCCAAGCTCCAGCGGTCCTTTCGCATAGCCAAGTCCCAACCGGACGGCGGCATCGATGTCCGCAGGAGCCGCTATCTTTTGCTGCGCGATGTCGCAGCCCGTATTGACGATCATCGCGATGATCCGCTGCGCGATAAAGCCCGGGCTGTCGTGGATTACCGTCACCCGGCTTCCGTCAGCCGAGAACAACGCCGATGCGGCCTCGCGGAAATTCGGGGCCGTCACCGGTGTCGGCATGATGGTGCGCCGCTCGCCCCGACCTGACAGCGCATCGATCGCTATCGTCCGCGAAGGATCGACCCGCAGCCGGACCGTGCTTGTGGTGGCGTCAGCTCCTAAAGGAGCGATGACGCACAGGCTGCTCGGGCTGGGCTCAGCAGCGCAATCAACTGGCCAGCCAGCGACCTCGACTATTTTGCGAAGCCATTCACCGTCGCCGGTTCGAACGGGGCCAAGCCACACCGGTCGCGGTTCGGCCGCCGGCATCGGCGCCTCCGCGAGCGAACAGAGCGCGCCGTCTTCGTATCGATACCATCCGCGCTCCGTTTTCCGCCCGAACAGGCCTGCATCGACCTGGCGTCTCGCCAAATAGGATGGGCGGAATCGCGGATCGTGATGGAACTGCGCGTAAATCTGCTCCAGAACTGCCGCGGATACATCCATTCCAGTCAGGTCGAACAGCTCGAAGGGCCCCATCGGGAATCCAGCCGCCTCGCACATGACGCGGTCGATGTCGGCGACCGTCGCGATCCCCTCCTGGACGATCCGTAAGCCCTCCGTGGCGAGGGCCCGGCCAGCATGGTTGACTAGGAATCCCGGGCTGTCGGCCACGCGAATCGGGCGATGCCCCATTTGACTCGCCAGATCGCACAAACCCTCGACCGTCGTCTGGTCCGTGCGGACACCAGCTATCACCTCGACGACTTTCATCAAGGGAACCGGATTGAAAAAGTGAAAACCTGCGACGCGGCCGATCAGCATGTCGTCGGATCGGCCGACGATCTTCGCCATCCGGCGCATGACACGCCCGACGCCCGGGAGAAGCCGCGTGAGGTCTCGCGTGCGATAACGCACAACGGGCATCGCCTCCCTGGTCAGAGAGGTGAGGACCAACTCTCCAACTTCGCCATCGGGCAGCGACCGGCCGCTCGCCGGATCGACGATCTCCGGATAAAAATGATCTTCCCAAATCGTCGGGCCGCCCTTGGACTCCCGACACTCGCTAGCCACGCCAGGGCCCATCACCTCGGACAAGCCGTAAATGTCGATCGCCTCGATACCGAAGCTCGTCTCGATCTCCGCGCGCATTGCTTCGGTCCAGGGCTCCGCTCCGAACACGCCGATTTTGAGGCTGGTCGAACGGGGATCAATGCCCTGGCGCCGGAATTCGTCGAGGATCGCCAGCATATAACTCGGCGTGACCATGATGACGTCCGGACTGAAGTCGACGATCAACCGCACCTGGCGTTCGGTCTGGCCTCCCGACACGGGGATCACGGTGCAGCCCAGCATTTCGGCGCCGTAATGCGCCCCCAAACCGCCAGTAAAGAGGCCATATCCATAAGCCACATGGACCCGCATGCCCGGTCTTACCCCGGCCACCCGAAGAGATCGCGCCACAAGCCCGGACCAGGTCGCCAAGTCGGCGGCGGTGTAATACCAGGAGCCTTAGCCTTTGACACACGCCCATGCCCTGGTGCCGATTGAGACGATACGTTCGGGGTCGTTGGCGATGAAGTTCCAGGCGTCTTCGCAGGCGGTCAGGATAGCATCGTAGCTGTCCCACACGAGGCT